>CAZVRE010000007.1:0-7073 GCA_964629465.1 uncultured Ruminococcus sp.
CTTATCTTGGCGAAAAAGTTACACAGGCAGTTATTACTGTTCCTGCATACTTTACAGACGCACAGCGTCAGGCTACAAAAGACGCAGGTAAAATTGCTGGTCTTGATGTTAAGAGAATCATCAACGAGCCAACTGCTGCTGCTCTTTCTTATGGTGTAGATAAAGAAAACGACCAGAAGGTTATGGTATATGACCTTGGTGGTGGTACATTCGACGTTTCCATTATCGAAATGGGTGATGGTGTTCAGGAAGTACTTGCTACTGCAGGTAACAACCGTCTTGGTGGTGATGACTTCGACAAGAGAATTATTGACTGGATGGTACAGGAGTTCAAAACTTCTGACGGTGTTGACCTAACATCAGACAAGATGGCTATGCAGAGATTAAAGGACGCTGCTGAAAAGGCAAAGATCGAACTTTCAGGCGTTACAACAACTGCAATCAACCTTCCTTTCATTACTGCTGATGCTACAGGTCCAAAGCATATGGATTTGACTTTATCTCGTGCAAAGTTTGACGAGTTAACTGCTGACCTTGTAGAGGCTACAATGGTTCCTGTTCGTTCTGCTCTTGCAGACTCAGGCTTGCAGATTTCTGAAATTGACAAAGTTCTTATGGTTGGTGGTTCTTCAAGAATTCCTGCAGTTCAGGATGCTGTTAAGAAGTTAATCGGCAAAGATCCATTCAAGGGCATTAACCCTGACGAATGTGTTGCTATTGGTGCTGCTATTCAGGCAGGCGTACTTGGTGGCGAAGTTGACGGTTTACTACTTCTTGACGTAACTCCACTTTCTCTTGGTGTTGAGACAATGGGTGGCGTTATGACAAAGATTATTGACCGTAACACAACTATCCCTACAAAGAAGAGCCAGATTTTCTCAACTGCTGCTGATAATCAGACACAGGTTGAAATCAATGTTCTTCAGGGTGAACGTGAATTTGCAAGAGATAACAAGCAGTTAGGTTTGTTTGCTCTTACAGGTATTGCTCCTGCAATGCGTGGCGTTCCACAGATTGAAGTTACATTTGATATCGACGCAAACGGTATCGTTAATGTATCTGCAAAAGACTTGGGCACAGGCAGAGAACAGCAGATTACAATTAGTTCTTCAACAAATATGAGCAAGGACGATATTGACAAGGCTGTTAAAGAGGCTGAACAGTATGCTGCAGAGGACAAAAAGCGCAGAGAAGAAGTTGACGCTAAAAACGAAGCAGAAAATATGGCTTATCAGGCAGAAAAACTTGTTAACGAAAACGGTGACAAGTTAGACCCAGCAGACAAAGAAACATTGACATCAAAGGCTAATGCTCTAAAAGATGCTATCGCAAAGAACGATATGAGCCTTATGAATACTGCTAAAGAAGACTTGCAGAAGGCACTATATGAAATTTCTGCAAAACTATATCAGCAGGCAAACCCACAGGGTGCACCTGATATGGGCGCTGCTCCTGATATGGGCGCAAACCCTGACGCAGGTGCTGACGGCAACGTTTATGATGCTGACTTCACAGATGTAGAGAATAACTAATTTAACAAACATAGTCTAAAGTGGTGCAGATTTTCTGCACCACTTTGGGGCGTTTTGTAAACATTGTTTTTATGCAAGATATGACAGGGAGTGTCCTATGTTTCATAAAAATAAAAGAGGTAATTGTTAGCGTAATGCTAAAAGGAGAGTAAAATGGCAGATAAAAGAGATTATTATGAAGTGTTGGGTGTGCAGAAGGGCGCATCTGATGATGAAATAAAAAAAGCATACAGAAAAAGCGCCAAGCAATATCACCCTGACTTGCACCCTGGCGACAAAGTAGCAGAAGAAAAGTTCAAGGAAGTTAATGAGGCTTATGAGGTGCTCTCTGATAGTCAGAAGCGTGCTCGTTACGACCAGTTTGGCCATGCAGGTGTTGACCCTAACTTTAACGCAGGTGGTGGCAGTCCATTTGGTCAGGATATTGACATCGGCGATATTTTCAATAGTTTCTTTGGTGGATTCGGTGGGTTTGGTGGCAATCGTCGCAACCCAAATGCTCCACAACGTGGTCAAGATATTGAAACTCACGTTGTAATTTCATTTGAGGAAGCAGCCAAAGGTTGCAAAAAGACTGTTTCTTACCAAAATATTTCAACTTGCGAAGATTGTAATGGCACAGGTGCTCAAAAGGGTACTCAAGCAAAGACTTGTAGTGCTTGTGGTGGCACAGGTAGAGTAACAGTAAGTCAGCGTTCACCATTTGGTGTGGTGCAAACTCAACGTGCTTGTGATGCTTGTCGAGGCAAGGGCAAAATCATTGACACTCCTTGTAAATCTTGTGGTGGCAACGGCAGAATAAGAAAAACAAAGAAAATAGACATAAATATCCCTGCAGGTATATCTGACGAGCAGATGCTTAATGTTGGTGGCAGAGGTAACAGTGGAATTAACGGAGGTCCATCAGGAGACTTGCACGTATATGTATCAGTTACTCCTCACGAGATTTTCCAGCGTCGTGGCGATGATGTATGGTGCGATATGCCTATTACATTTGCACAGGCTGCTTTGGGTGCAGAGGTAATTGTGCCAACACTTGATGGCAAAGTAAGTTATGAAATTCACGAGGGCACACAACCTGGTGATGTATTTAAATTAAAGGGCAAGGGTATTCCTCATATTAACGGCAGAGGTCGTGGTGACCAGTATGTTAAGGTTAATATTGAAGTTCCAAAAGGACTTAACACAAAACAAAAAGATGCCATAAAGAATTTTGATGAGATGCTTTCTGACAAAAACTATGGCAAAGGTAAAAAGTTCAAAGAAAAAATCAAAAAGATTTTTGGTTGATAAGAGGTAAACCCTATGACACAGTGGACAGAAATAAAAATCAAAATTGATGCAAAAGATGTAGACAAGGCATCTGATATTGCGAATATGGTTGTGCCGTATGGCATTTATATTGAGGACTACACAGGACTTGAGGAGCAAGTGCAAGAGATTGCTCACATTGACCTTATTGATGAGGAACTTTTGCAGAAGGACAGAGATGTGGCATATGTACATATCTATCTTGAGCCTGATGTTAATCCTGCAGAGTCACTTGCGTTTTTATCCGAAAGATATACTGCCGAAAATATCCCTCACACCATTGATACTGCTGTATCTATTGAGGAAGATTGGCGCAATAACTGGAAAAATTACTTCAACCCTATGGAAGTGGGAGAAAAACTTTTAATTCGTCCTACTTGGCGTGATGATTATGATGCCAAGGACAGAGTTGTGCTAAACATTGACCCAGGTCTTGCGTTTGGAACAGGTAGTCACGAAACTACTCGCCTATGCCTTGAAACAATGGAAAAGTACCTCAAAGACGGCGATACTGTCCTTGATGTTGGTTGTGGCAGTGGTATTCTTGCTATTGCTTCATTGCTTTTGGGTGCACAAAGCGCAGTTGGCGTTGATATTGACCCTGTTGCAGTAAAAACTGCTGAGGAAAATGCAGAAATAAACGGTGTTAGCGACAAATTTCAGGTAATCTGTGGTGATTTGACCGAAAAAATTACAGGAAAATATAACATTATAGTTGCAAATATCGTTGCAGATGCTATAATATTTTTATCTAAAGGTGTTAAGGAATTTATGAACGACGATACTGTTTATATTATGAGTGGTATCATCGATACAAGAGGTGACGAAGTAGTAAATTCTATCAGTAATGATTTTGAGATTATTCACCGTTATGAAGAAAACGGTTGGGTGTGTCTTGCCGCTAAAGTTAAGAAATCATAGCCGGAGAGCAAACGAGGCTTTACATAAGAAATCATAAAACTGTCACATTTAGGGTTTATAATAATTGCATCTTACTTTTTGGAGGTAACTACAATGAAAAAACATAACACTACAAGAGATAATATCAATTTATTTTTCTCTGCATTTTTAGTAATCGCTTATATAGTTTGCGCGTACTTCTTTGTGCAGTTTGCAAACACTCAGGCACAGACTAACCCTGTATTAGGTGCATTGATTATTGCAGTAGTTGCAATAGTTTTTGGTGCCCTTGTGTTCTATGCTACTCGTGTTGGCGAGAACAAAACAGTTTTTCGCTTTAGCCCTGCAACATTGATTTTAATTGTGTTGCCTACATTGTATATAGTTGCTGCATCTATTATTACACAGTTGCCTTTGAGTCAGTTTGTTGACATGAATGGTAGTAACAATATTATTCCTCTGCTTTCTGCAGTTGCATTAGGCTACGGTATTCCTTATACTTTCATCAGTGGTTTTGAAAATATTGTTGAAGCAGATGAAGTTGATGATGTACTTGAGGGTGGTATTGAAGAAGCACTTATTGACGCTGACGAAGAAACACAGGAAGATCAAGAGGAAGTCGCTGACGAGGTTGTTGTAGAAGGTGTTGCAACTGAGGAATTTGAGGCAGAAGAAACTGAAGTAACTGAAGAAGCAACTGAGCCTGAAGAGGAAGTTGTAGAGGTAGTTGCCGAGACAACAGTAGAAACTCAGGAAGATACTGAAGAATAATTCAAGATATTTATGCGTTAACTACAGCGACTTGGCAATTTCAAGTCGCTGTTTTATCAGTTTTAAGTAGTAGTGCTTAATTACGAGGAGGAGATTTTTGTGGATAATACAGAAAAGAACTTCGATATTGATGAAAACACAGTCAACATTGAATCTGACAAATTTGAAACTCAGGAAATCGTCATAAATCCTAATGAGCAGGACGAGTACGGCGACGGCTTTGATCTTAATGGAGATGTGGACGATAGTAGTTTTATTGCAGAAGATAATATCGACGACAAAAAACAACAGAATGATAAAAAGAAAGTTATTATAATTGTTACCGTAGTAACTTTAGCGATCATTTTGATTGCTTCTATTATTGGCATAGTGGCTTGTGTTAAAAGTGGTGATACTCCTGCCGAGACAGAGAGCACAACTGAAAGCACCACAGAAACAACTGCTCCTACTACATATTCAAATTATGTTGCAGTTACAACTGAGCCTACTACAGAGGAAACCACCAAAGCCACAACACAGGCAACCACCGTCGCTACTCAAGTTACAACCCAGCCTACTACACAGGCTACTACTGCAACTCAAGTTGCTACAGAAACTATCCCACAGGAGAGTTCTGAGGTTGAGGCAACAGAGCAAGTTGAAGATGCAGAAAATACCCAGTAACAAGGTGATGTTATGAAAATAAAAATATGCCCTTCCTGTGGGCACAAACACGATACAACAGATATCGTATGTCCTTATTGTAAACATAGTTATACAGGCGAAAAAATTGTTTGCAAAAATTGTGGAGCATACCTCAAACTTTCTGACAAAGTTTGTTATGTGTGTGGTGATGTTGTGGACGAGCCAATGCAGGAAATTTCATCTGTGGAGCAAGAGGAAGTTTATGTTACTCCTGATGTTGAAGCAGAGGGCGAAGTTGAATATGTTAAAGAGGACAAGCCTATGAAAAAAAGCAAAGCACCGCTTATTATCAGCGTTTTGTTAGTTGTTGTTATTATTGTGGTTGCAGTTGGAGTATGCTTCAAAACAGGTGTGCTTGAAATAGACAAAATTTTGGGTAACGATGAAACTACTCCATCAACACAAGCAGTAAGTACTGAGACTACTACAGAATCTACCACAGAAGCAACTGCCGAAACCACAGAGCCAGGAATCGTATCATATTTTAAGATTGAAATTCCTGAGGAGTGGACAGACAAATATACCGTTATCCAAAATGACGAGTGCATAGATTACTACGAAACCTATAACCACGAAAATTATCAATGTGGCAAGTTATTTACGGTTTATGTGGTAGATGCAGACGACACGGAGTACGAGGAGTATAACTACGAAAAGAAAGTGTACTCATCTGACGGAACAAAGATGATTTTGGTGGTAACACCACAAGATGTTCAGTTTGATTTGAACGATGAACTTGCAATGACAAACTACAGTTATTTGTCTGCTTACACAGACAGAGTAATTGAATCAATAGAAGCAAATTAAATTGGGGGACAAAGAAATGGGATGCACACACGATTGTTCAACTTGTGGCGAGAATTGCGCAAGTAATAACGACCCACAGGATATGCACGAAAAGTTGAACAAATTTAGCAACGTAAAAAAGGTTATTGGCGTTGTTTCCGGCAAGGGTGGAGTTGGCAAAAGTTTGGTTACTTCTACATTGGCAGTTACAATGAATCGTCGTGGCTATAAAACTGCTATTCTTGACGCAGATATTACAGGTCCGTCTATACCACAGGCTTTTGGTATTCACGAGAGAGCCAAAGGCACAGACGACGGTATTTTGCCTGCAGTTACAGAGACAGGCATTGATATTATGTCAATCAACCTACTTTTGAAAAACGAAACTGACCCTGTTTTGTGGCGAGGGGCTATGATTGCAGGCGCAGTAAAGCAGTTCTGGACAGATGTTATCTGGGAGAACGAGGAGTATATGTTTGTGGATATGCCACCTGGCACAGGTGACGTAGCGCTAACTGTATTCCAGAGCATTCCTGTTGACGGCATTGTTATTGTAACTTCTCCTCAGGACTTGGTTTCTATGATCGTGTCAAAAGCAGTAAATATGGCAAAAATGATGAACATACCTATTCTTGGTATAGTTGAAAATATGAGTTACTTTATGTGCCCTGAATGTGGCAAAAAGCACAGTGTTTATGGCGAGAGCAAAATTGACCAGATCGCAGAGGAATACGGCACAAAGGTACTTGCAAAGTTGCCAATTAACCCTGAATTTGCATCTTGTGTTGACAGAGGCACAGTTGAGATGTTTGAGGGTGAGTATATGGCAGATGCTTGCGACGAAATCGAAAAAGCATTGAGCGAAAAATAAGTGAATATATAGCAAAAAAGGAGAAGTGCAAACTTCTCCTTTATCTTTTAAACCACTTGATTTAGATGTTCAAGGGGAGTATAATAATGTAGCACAGAATCGAGGCGTAGCTCAGTTTGGTAGAGCGCTGCGTTCGGGACGCAGAGGCCGTGGGTTCAAGTCCCGTCGCCTCGACCATATAAAAACAAGGTATCCATTAGGATACCTTGTTTTTATTT
>CAZVRE010000007.1:7173-69492 GCA_964629465.1 uncultured Ruminococcus sp.
GGCTTTCTCCTAAATGATAGTACGTCGCCTCGACCATATAAAAACAAGGTATCCATTAGGATACCTTGTTTTTATTTTATCTTGAAGTAAGAGGTGACAGGACTTGAAGCCGAACGTGCCAAGGAGATGTGGTACACATCGACACAGGTAAAAACGCTCCGGGGGAGCGTTTTTAGAGAGGAGCGCAGATGGAAGTTTTCCATAAAACGTGGACCCCACAAACGAGATGTGGCTTTCTCCTAAATGATAGTACGTCGCCTCGACCATATAAAAACAAGGTATCCAATTAGGATGCCTTGTTTTGTTTATATAGTTTAAAGCATAAAATGGGCTTCGTTCGATAAGAACGAAGCCCATTTGTTTTAATATTAACAGCAGGGTATGTAGAAAATGTCGTCACTTGCTAATCTTGGCTTTTGGGGAGATTTCATTCCAAAGGGTAAAGCCCAGAATTAAAATTCCACCTATAACTTGCCACAGTGTCATTGATTCACCTAAGATAGTAACGGAAATCAGCACTGCAACCAATGGGTCAATATAACTGAGGATAGCCGCTTTTTGACCGGGTAACTCTTTGAGAGAAGAAAAGTACAAACAATATGTAACACCTGTGTGAATAAGACCAACAATCAGCAAATTCACCCAACCTGTTCCGTTGAGATTTCCTAACGTTACTCCACTTGTCATTAGCACATACGGAATCAAGACAATAATAGCAGCAAGAAACTGCAAAAATGTTCTGTGTATTCCCTCAACGTTTTTTATGAATTTGTTGAGTAGAATGACCGTAGCATAGAATACTGCTGCACCCAACCCAAACAAAATTCCAATAAGATCTTTTCCACCACCTATTTCTCCAATGCCTGTAATCATCACAAGTCCCAGCGTGGACATTACAAAGCAAACAATTTGCTTTGCAGTTAGTTTTTCACGGAAAAGGATAGGACAAACAACGGTAACGATAACAGGAGCAAAATAGTAACTCAGCGTAGCAACCGAAACAGTTGTGTATTTGTATGCTTGAAATAAAAGTATCCAGTTGATTCCCATTGCAACACCTGAAGCAAGAAGTAAGGGTACTTCTTTTTTGATTTTTGCAAACGGTATTTTCTGCTTGGTCACCAGCAGGAAAATTCCAATCAAAAGAGCAGCCAAAATAGCACGATACAACGCCAATTCTCCGGAAGAAACCTGAATGTTTCGCACAAAGAGACCTAATGTGCCGAATATTGTCATAGATGTGATTAACATTATACGTGGATTGATAATTTTTTTCATAAAATATTCCTCATAATCTGTGAACTGAACATTTTAGTTGACGGAGTCCATTATATCACTGCCTACGGACTCCGTCAATTATTTTACTATTATATCATCATCTATTAAATAGTTATTAAATCTCAATTTGTTTAACTGACACGGTTACGCACCGTTTATGTGGAATTCTTGGGAGAGAGGGGTGAGAATAAAGTCTTTCAGGTTTTTGCCTTGACTTATTGCTATCCAGCACTTCATATATATTGAAATACTTGAGCAAAAAGGTAGAACTATCAGCCCTAAATTATCGTATAATTTTGAACTCTCGTAGGTGATGCCACTTGCGATATTTACTAAAAATACCGGAATGTTTTTCTCTT
The DNA here is from genome assembly GCA_964629465.1 of uncultured Ruminococcus sp. Lineage (GTDB taxonomy): Bacteria > Bacillota > Clostridia > Oscillospirales > Acutalibacteraceae > Ruminococcoides. Next base: position 8,811 of record CAZVRE010000007.1, read on the forward strand.
TGGCTTTGTTGCAGAAGTTTGCAAAATTTACGCTGTTTGTATTAAGAGTTCCTGAATGATAAGGTTTGATTATCACCGCTTTGCAGGTATCAAGGTTATAGTGAAAGTTGTCCTGTGGATAACTGTTTATCATAAGAATATCTGGGCTTGAACAAAACTCAACAAGCCCTGTGCTTTGTGTGGTTAGTGAGTTTTTGTAGTTAAGGTTTAATTTTACTTGGTGATTTTCAATATGGCAAAAAGCGTAGGGACAATCGCCTATGCTATACACATTTGCGTTTGATTCCGAGTGGGAGAATAATCGAGTAGGAATGTGTATATTTACGGCAGATTTATCAGTATTTTTGTAACTTACAAAAACCCCCTGCCCCATTTTACTTTTGATAAAATCAACTGCACCTATAAGGTTATACACTCCGTTGGCACGAACATCTCCCAGTGGATAATCGGAGGATACAAGTATTATTGGAATTTTGGCATCGGCAAATTGATATTCCAAAGCGCTGGCAGTATATTGCAAGGTGTCTGTGCCGTGAGTTACAACAATACCGTCGTAGTTTTTGCTTAAATTTTGGGCGATACATTTGCTCAGTAAGTTGAGTTCAGTTGCAGATAGATTCTCGCTCAAAATTGTGTAGGGAGTTTCTGCTGTGAAATTTGTGGTTGTGTCCCCTGTAAGTTCCTTGTATTTGTTAAGGAGAATATGGTTAGCCTCTGCATTGGGAGATATCCAGTCTTTTGTGACCTTGCTACCGATAGTTCCCCCTGTAAAAATTGTAAGAATGTTCATAAAATCACCTTTTATACAGTTTGAAAATATTATACCACTAAAACAAGCATAATAAAAGATAATTTACCGTGTTGATAAATTTATAGCATTGTGATAATATGAAAAAAGGTTGAAAGTAGGTGCTATTGTGAAAAGATTAAAAATTCTATGGAATATACTTAGGACAACTCGAGCGGACAAAATTATAGCTGGTTTTGTGGCTTTTTTCTGCCTGTGTGCATGGGTGATTTTAATTTTTGAGCCAGGTGTATCACGCTACGTAGATGCGTTGTGGTATTGTTATTCTATATTTTCTACAGTAGGTCTTGGTGATGTAATAGTTGTTACAATGATTAGCAAAGTTTTTTCTGTTATGCTGACAATTTATTCTCTTTTTGTAGTAGCAGTTGTAACAGGTGTTGTTGTTAGTTTTTATAACCGTTGTGTTGACCGTAGATTTGCAGACACAAAAGAAGCCGTGCTTGATAAATTGGAACACCTCCCTGAACTTTCTCAAGAGGAACTCAAGGAAATATCCAATAAAGTTAAAAAATTAAAGTAAGATAGAAAAATACAATTGAGGCACCTGTTCTATGACAGGTGCCTCGTTCTTTGTGAAATTTATTTTGCAAATTTTTTATAAATGTCGATTTGACCGTGCATAGCAGGCCATATAGAGGAGTTTTTCATTGTTACTACAATGTACTGGTTGCCTGTGTCGTTTGCTTCACCGTAAGAAGCAATACAATAACCTGCTTCGTACACATAACCTGTTTTGCCACCCAGAATGGTTGCAGTTTCAGGCTCTGTACCGTACATATAGTTGAATAATGTACTTGATAGCAAAAGTCCATCTGGGTTTTGCTCGGTGGACGCAGTTGTGTGCTGATAAGTTGAAAGAACTTCTTTGCACAATTCGTTTTGTAGTGCTGCATCAAGAATTACAGCCATATCGTAGGCTGAGGAATAGTTATCTTCGGAGTGTAAGCCTGTTACATTTGAGAAGTGAGTATTCTCAAGTCCTAACTCGGCTACTTTTTTGTTCATAAGTTCAACAAAGTTTTCCTCGCTACCTGCAACTGATATTGCAAGTGCAGTTGCAGCATCTGCTCCTGACGGTAAGATAGTGCCGTAAAGTAAGTCAGTCATACTGATAACTTCGCCTTCCTTGAATCCTGCTACTGATGCTTCGGCTATATAAAGTGGGTCAGTAATATCAAGAGTCATTGTAAAGGTGGAGTTCATATCTTTGATGTTTTCCACGGCTACCAGCAAGGTCATAATCTTTGTAGTAGAAGCAGGGTAAGTGCGCTTGTGGGCTTTGCGTGCAGCCACAACGGTGTTGTCACTTTTGTCAATGACAATAGCGTATTCGGCGTTGTTGTCTTTTGGGATATCTGTTGTATCGTCAGTGAAAGTGTATGTAATTTGCGTTGGTTGTGGCTCTGTTGCTACGGTTTCAACAGGACTTTGAGGGGTTGAGTCGTTGCTGGTTTGGTTTGCTTTTGTAATGAGGCAAATTGAAACAATTATTACAACTATCAGCAGTAATAACCCAACAAACAAAGTGAAACGATTAGGCTTTGGGGGTTTGTGCTGAGTTTTCCTCCGTTCATAGCCTGTTGAGTGGCGTAGTTGATAGCGCTCCGTGTAACCTTTTTTTATCTTAAAATTTGTGAAGTTATATTTATCGCTGTATTTATATGACATAGCAGTCTCCTGTTATTAGTACTTTTTAGTCGCACCAATATAGTGTAGCACTATTGAAGTAAAAAATCAAATAAAAAATCATACCCAAATGTACATTGAGTTAATTAACAAAATATTGTATAATAAGATTGCAAAGGAAGTGATAGTATGACTAATGTTTTTGACTATTTAAAATGGCGTGGAGATTTGATTTTTGAGCAAAGCCCTTTTAATGAAATAGATGCAATGATTCTTGCCAAGTTATCATACTTTCCATATGAACATATTGAGGGTTATATTACTGCAGACAATGTAACTGTGGCAGATGCAGCAGGATATATGCAGGAAATTCCTAATATAAAGGATAAATTCCTGCTAAAAGGCGATTATCGCATAATGAAAGTCCTTGCAGAAGCACCAAGATTTAAAAATCTTATTTTGTCTGATTATGAAAACTTAATAGATTTGGATACACAAACTCAGTTTTTTGCAATTACCGTCAAGATGAACGACAACTTGCATTATGTATCGTTCAGGGGTACAGACTCTACTTTTGTAGGCTGGAAAGAGGACCTTAATATGAGTTTTGTATGTCCTGTTCCTGCCCAAGAAATTGCTTTGAAGTACCTTGAAAAAGTTGCAAAAAATCACCACGGCAATTTTGTTGTAGGTGGTCACTCCAAAGGTGGTAACCTTGCAGTTTATTCCTCTGCCTTTTGTGATGCAGAGTTGCAGGATAGAATAGATGTTATATATAATTTTGACGGACCTGGATTTAGCAAACAGGTTTTGTCTGCGTTGGGATATCAAAGAATTGCACCAAAAATCAAGACTTTTGTGCCTCAGTCTTCGGTGGTGGGTTTGATGCTTGAACATCAGGAGGAATACACCATAGTGCATAGCAGTCAGCCTGTGACTTTGTTCCAGCACGACCTTTTCTCTTGGTCAGTTAAGCGCACCCGATTTGAATATCTTGAAACGGTAACTAACAGTAGCAAGTTCATAGATAGCACCCTGAAAAATTGGATTGACCAGATGAGCGTTGAAGATAGAGAAAAGTTTTTTGATGCAATTTATATGGTATTTACTGAGACTAAATTGCAGGACTTTAAGGAGTTTGGCGACAATTGGTTTGCAAGTGCAAAGGCAGTTGTTAAATCTATCAAAAGTGTTGATGAGCCAACAAGAAAAATGATGACGGAGACATTTCGTTCCCTTGTTAAATGTGCAGCCAAAACGGCAAAAGGTAAAAATAAAAAAGCAAGAGAATAATAAAAATGCAGAGAGTTTTGAGCTCTCTGCATTTTGCTTTTGGTTATTTATTTGTGCGTTGTTTTTTGCGCTTTTTGTGACGAACAATCAGTACCACAACAAGCACAATAATTAAAATCAGTACAATAAGCACAGTAATTAAGATGAAAGTGAATTTGTTGGAATTTCTAAACAAATCAGCAGGTTTAAGACTGCGATAAACAACCTTTCTTCCGTCTGTTTCTGCGTAACTTTCGCTCATTGTATCACCCATATCGTCAAGGTAAGATGCAATTGCGTACCATTCTTTGAGAGGGTTACCGTTCTGGTCTTTTACAACATAATTTACAAGGTCATCGGACTCAATAGGGTTGCCCTCTGAATCACGAGGAGTAATTGATAGAAGTCCCATTGAGGAATTTTCAACTGCGCCAAGCATTTGTCCACAGTACATACCTGTTACAATGCAGTACAGTTTGTTATCATCAATTTCCTCAAGAGTGCCGTCGCTTCGCCTTAACATTGCATAGTCAACTTTGTTGAATATCATACGGTTTGTGTTGTAGGAATACTCAACTCCTGAGAAGAATAGTTGCGCACCTTTCATAAGAGGCTGAACAGATGCGTCAACTTCAAGGGCGTTCTTGAGGTCTATTCCTGAAACATACACAGCAATAAGTTCGCCTTCTGTTCCAACGCCTAAGGAAGCCGCATTGAATACATCGGATACAGTAATGTCGCCTATAGGCATACTCTCTCGAATTACACCTGCAGCGGTTAGTGCTACATCGACCTGGATGCCTTGCTTTTCAACTGCAGTCTTGTAAGCGTCAGAGAACAAGTTGCCCAAAGTCGATTCGTGCTGAGTTGCGTAAACCTCGTCTACGCTATCAAATTTGTAACTGTTTGAGGTTAGTATTTGATCAAATTCTACATTATACTTAGACAAATAATCATTTTCAACTGTTGTTTTGTAGTGTTCTGTTAACTGGGCGATTTTCTCGTCTTCCTCAACGTTTTCATCAATAGGAATTAACTGGTAATCTTTGAGGGCAACCGTGCCGTCTGTGTTGTAATTTAACTGAACAACACCCAAGTTTTTGCCGTATTCACCTGCAGAAACAATGTAAGTGTCGTTGATAACTATTGGTTCGGTTAAGGTTGTGTGAGTATGAGCAGAAATAATAACATTTATGCCGTTAACGTTTTTTGCAAGTTCGTAGTCCTCGCCTTCGCCGTCTTCTGTACCACTATGGGACAAGCAAACTACTACAGGCTCAACACCGTAAGTTTCGGCGCAATATGCAGTTGCTTCATCAACTACTGCTTGTGCTTCAAGAGCAGGGTCTTCAAGAACCATACCTGAGTTTGGTGCATATTCATCAGAGTTGTATCCAAAAATACCAAATACAACATAGTAAACTCCACCACGTTCAATTATTGTGTAGTCCTTAACGCCGTAATTTTCAAGTGCTGCCCACATCTCTGCGCTATAGCCTTCTTGTCCTTCAATAGGAGGGGCATAGTTGGCTTCTACAATAGCAGGAACATCATCGCCACAGTTTGCTGCAACATTAAGCATAGAAATTAAGCCCTCTTGCAAATAGTCGAATTCGTGGTTACCAAAGGTTGTGACATCATATCCCATATTGCCCATCATACGCAGTTCAATGGCAGAAGTTGGGAAAGCAGTCTGGAACAATGAACCCATAGAAAAGTCGCCACCGTCAACCAAAATTGCATCAGGGTGCTGTTCCTTTTGCTCATTGATTACTGTCATAAGACGAGCGTATCCACCGTATTGACCACCGTCATCTTCGTTGGTAGGTAACAAGTGTGAGTGTAAATCGTGAGTAAATAAAATAGTTACATCTGCAGAATTGTCTGTTTGCGCACCTGTTGTAACGCAAAATGACAGAATAATAAATACTGCCATTATAACTGCACAAAGGCGTTTTGCAATTGATTTCATAAGCAAACCTCTTTCGTTGTTATGTTTATATGAATTATAGCATATAGTTAGGAGTTTTGCCATAGTTATTTTGGAAGGTTTTGTCAGTAAAAAAATTACAGTTTTCATTGACATTGGCATATTATGGTGATATAATTAAGAAAATTAAAGCAACAAACCGTTGAGGCGGAGATAAAGGTAGTTATGCTTCTACAGAGAGCCTGTGATGCTGAAAGTCAGGTGAAAAACAGATTATCAAATGGACCGCTGAGGGTGCAGTGAAATGGTTTTCCAGAGTATTCTGCAACGTGAGGGCATACGTTAGTTGCCGAGGATATGTTGGTATCCTGTAAGAGTGTGGTATAATTACTGCAAATCAAGGTGGCACCGCGGATAGGTATTATTCGTCCTTGACAGATATGTGATTCTGTCGAGGGCTTTTTTTGTTTGTCCTTGGCATAGAAATATACTTTTTGGAGGAATTTATTATGTTAATGACAAAACGATGGCGAGGTTTAATTTAATAATTTAATCGACGACTTATAATATATTTTAATTTTAAATTTGGAGGAAATAACAATGAAATTTAACAATATTGATTTTGACACATACTTCAAAAACTATCCTGACGAAAACGGTTACTTTGGTAAATACGGTGGTTCTTATATCCCAGAAAATTTGCAAAAGGCTATGGAAGAAATTAACGAGGCTTATTTTACAATTTGTAAGTCACGCAAATTTATTGATGAATTACGCAGAATTCGCAAGGAGTTTCAGGGCAGACCAACTCCAATATCTCATCTTGAACGTTTATCAAACAAAACAGGTAATGTACAGATTTATGTAAAGAGAGAGGACTTAAACCACACAGGTGCTCACAAACTTAACCATTGTATGGGTGAAGCATTACTTGCTAAATATATGGGCAAAAAGAAGGTTATTGCAGAAACAGGAGCAGGTCAGCACGGTGTTGCACTTGCAACTGCAGCAGCATATTTTGGCTTGGAATGTGACATTTATATGGGTTCTGTAGATATTAAAAAACAGGCTCCAAACGTTGCAAGAATGAAGATTCTGGGCGCTAATGTTGTTGAGGTTACTCACGGCTTGGCTACGCTTAAAGAAGCAGTTGACGCTGCTTTTGAGGCATATAGCAAGGAATACAAAGATGCAATTTACTGCATTGGCTCAGTTGTTGGACCTCACCCATTCCCAATGATGGTGCGTGATTTCCAGAGTGTTGTGGGTATTGAGGCAAGAGAACAGTTCCTTGATATGACAGGTGAACTTCCTGACGCAGTTGTTGCTTGCGTAGGTGGTGGCTCTAATGCTGCAGGTATGTTTGCAGGTTTCTTAAATGACCCTGTTGATATTTACGGTGTTGAACCTTTGGGCAGAGGTACTGCTTTGGGTGACCATGCTGCAAGTTTGATGTACGGCGAAGAGGGCGTTATGCACGGCTTTAACAGTATTATGCTGAAGGACGAAAACGGTGACCCTGCTCCGGTTTATTCTGTAGCAAGTGGACTTGATTATCCATCATCAGGTCCTGAACACGCATTCTTGCACGACTTAGGCAGAGTGAAATACGACGTTGTAAATGACGAAGAAACTATCGATGCATTCTTTGAACTCTCAAGACTTGAGGGTATTATCCCTGCTATCGAAAGTTCTCACGCAGTTGCTTATGCTATAAAACTTGCAAAGAAAATGGGCAAAGGTTCTATCCTGGTTAATCTTTCAGGCAGAGGCGACAAGGATATGGATTACATCATCGAAAAGTACGGCATCAGATAAAATTCAACATTTTTTACATTCAATTCCGCAGTTATAAAAACTGCGGAATTTTTATTGTAATTTTATACAAAAGACCGCCTTGATTTTGCGCATATATTTCTATAATAAATAACACAAGTTTTATTGAAATTTTGCATACAAAGTGATATAATGTTTATGTATATTGGATAATAGTGAGAAAATATAATTTTTTGTGAAAGGAGAGAGGTTTTTTTGTCACAGAATACAGCAAGTAAGTTTACTGAAGAATTGCTACAATTCAGCAATCCAAATATTAAACTGACAAAGTGCAAAAAATTCTATAGCGCAGTCAAACGAGTAATTGACCTGATATTTGCGCTTGTTCTTTCCGTTATTCTTTTAATTCCTTGTGTTTTGATTTCAATAATCATTTTGATTGATAGCAGAGGCCCTATCTTCTTCAAGCAATATCGAGTTGGCAAAGAAGGCAAATTGTTTTACATATACAAGTTCAGAACTATGACAGTAGACAAAAAGATAGATGCCCAGACAGGCGAACATATTGACCAGGTAACAAAGGTTGGCAAGGTTCTGCGTAGGACAAGCATAGATGAAATTCCTCAGCTTATTAACATTATAAAAGGTGAAATGAGTTTTGTTGGCCCTCGTCCTCTCGTTATGAAAGAGGGAGAAATTCACAAATTAAGAATGGAAAAAGGTGTGTACCTACTTCAGCCTGGAATTACAGGCTTGGCACAAATCAGTGGACGTGATGTTATTACTGACGAATGCAAAGCAGCCCTTGATGAACAGTACCTAAAAGAGTTTGGGTTCGCAACTGATTTGAAATTGGTTTTTAAAACTATTCCTAAAACTTTGTCCAGTGAAGATGTAGTAGAGGGCTCTCATACGCAGTCTTACTAAACTTAAAGGAGAATACATATGGAACAGTATTCTATATTGATGTCTGTTTACTGTGGTGAGAATGCTATTGAGGTTAAAGAGTGCATCCAAAGTATGATCAACCAGACAGTAAAACCAAGCCAATTCGTGCTTGTGTGTGATGGCCCGTTAACTCAGGAACTTGACAATGTGATAAATGACTTTGAGGTAAATTATCCTGATTTGTTTGATGTAATCAGGCTCGCAGAAAATGTGGGCATTGGCTTGGCTGCTAACGAAGGCTTGAAACATTGCAAGTATGAATATGTTGCAAAAATGGACTCCAACGATATTGCAGTAGAAAACCGTTGTGAGTTGCAACTTCAAAAATTCAAAGAAAACCCTCAACTTGCAGTTTTGGGTGGATATATTGAGGAGTTTGATGAGGATATCCAAAATCCTTTTGCAGTAAGAACAGTTCCTCTTGACCATAAGGGTATTTGTAAATACGCAAAACGACGCCAGCCATTTAACAACGTGACCGTTATGTATAAAAAATCGGTTGTACAGAGCGTTGGTGGTTATAACAACTTGCGTCGAGGAGAAGACTATGACTTGTACATTAGAATTCTCAAGGCAGGTTATTACACCGAGAACATCGACGATGTGCTGGTTAAGGTGCGAGTGGAACAGAATTCTCGAGTTAAGCGTCATTCTTTTGAAACATTTAAGTTCTTTGTTTCCACTCGTTGGAATTCTTACAAAATAGGATATTCATCATTTTTTGATTTTCTTGTTTGCTTTTGTGCAGAGTTTGTTGTTTTTATATGCCCTAACAGAGTACAGCATTTTATTTATAATAAATTCCTAAGAAAATCAGCAGATAAAAAACAATCAGATGCAGATGTATCTGCAACGGAGATAGGCTGATTCCTTAGTAGGCTAATCGGCGAAAGGAACCCAGAATGAGAGTTTTGCAGATAGGTTTATCAAAACTTAAAGGTGGCTTAGAGAGTTATGCGTTAAATTATGCGCATATCTTGAGAGGTAAAGATATTATCTTTGACTTTGTAGATATATATGGCGAGGGTTTGGCTTGTGAAGACGAGATGGAAACTTTGGATAGTAAAATTTTTACCTTGCCTAATTACAAAAACAACTACCTTGAGGCAAAAAAACAACTTGAGGATATTATCCGTGAGGGCAATTACAAATGTGTTCATATAAATATGCTTTCCTTAGCAAGTTTAATGCCTATAGAGGCTTCTTTGAACGCAGGGGTAGTTCCTATTGTGCATTGTCACAATGCTGACACCGTTGGTATTGTTCGCAAGATTTTGCATAAATTGAATTCGTTGAAACTCAAAAAACTGCCTATAATTCCTCTGTCCTGTGGCAAAATGGCAGGCGAGTGGATGTTTGGTAAAAAAGAATTCAAGGTAATTCCAAATGCTATTGATTTGGAAAAATTTAAATTTAACCAAGAAGACAGGGTGAACACACGAAAGTCCTTGGAGGTTGACGATGATGTTCTGTTGCTTGGGTTTGTGGGCAGATTATCTGTGCAAAAGAACCCTTGCTATCTTATAGATATATTGGCAGAAATATTGCAGACAAAAAGTAATGCAAGGTTGCTTATTGTTGGTGTAGGTTTACTGGAAAACCAAGTAAAAGAATATGCTCAAAGCAAAGATGTAGCAGACAAGGTTATTTTTGTCGGTAGTCACGAAGACGTTGGAGCATTTTATTCAGCAATGGATGTGTTCTTGCTCCCAAGTTTGTTTGAGGGGTTGCCGGTGGCTGCTATTGAGGCTCAGGCAAATGGCTTGCCTTGTGTTGTTTCAGATATGATAACAGATGAAGTTGAGTTGAGTGACCTAATCAGCAGGTGCTCTCTTGACATGAGTTGGGTAGAAACAATTATCCAAAAAAGCCAGATTAAAAATAATCGAGAAATTTACTTTGATATTCTTGCAAAGTCAGAATATTCTATCGAAAAATCTGCAGTTGAGTTAGAGAATCTTTACATAAGATTAGATAAAGGTGAATAATGAATAGTTTGCAGCAGACTCAAGTGGAAATGCTCAAATTGATTATCAGCATTTGCGAGGAATTAAACTTAAAATATTTTGTGGTATGTGGTTCTGCTTTGGGTGCAGTAAAGTACCAAGGTTTTATTCCTTGGGACGATGACATTGATGTTGCTTTGTTCAGAGATGACTACGAGAAGTTCCTGCAGGAAGCACCAAAGATGTTGCCTGAAAATTACTTCTTGCAGAATTTGCGTACAGAAAAAGCGTTCCCTCTTTTAATGACAAAATTACGCAAGTCAGACACCACTTTTATTGAGAAATCTTTTGCACATTTACCCATAAATCACGGAGTGTGCATTGATATATTCCCACTTGACGGATATCCAAAAGGCAAAATTAAACAGAATATTTTTGAAATTTGCAAGTGGACATACAACAAAGTTCGTTGTTTTGCTTATATTTACGGTTACAAGTTCTTTAAACTTAACTTTATAATGCGAAATTACGAGAAAATGCTTAAAAAATATCCTTGCAATGAATCAGAATATATTTGCAATCACGCTAACTGGCAGGGTAAATTGGACTACTCACCAAAAGATGTATATGGGCAAGGCACTTGGGCAGAGTTTGAAGGAGTTAAAGTTAGAGTTCCTGAAAAGTACGACGAGTATTTTACACAAAAATACGGTGATTGGCGAAACGACCCCCCTGCTGATAAACAAGAGAGTCACCACGTAATCTCTGTGTGTGATTTGGACAAGACATATTTAGAATACATAAAAGAGAAGTAATATGAATTTAGAAGTTCTTGTGGTAACTATGAATCAAACTGATTTGGGGTTACTTAAAAAAATGAATCTCAAGTGTAATACCTTAATCACTAATCAATGTGGTAAATGGGACTACATTGAGGAGGACAAAGACGACTGCAAAGTCAGAATGTTATCCTCTGATACAAAAGGCGTAGGTATCAACCGTAATCTTGGGTTAGAACTTGCTCAGGGTGATGTACTTGTTTTTAGTGATGATGATATCACCTATTACGATGGTGAACTCAAGGGTATCAAAGAAGCGTTTGAGAATCTTCCACAAGCAGATGCAATTTTCTTTAATATGGATCATTCTCGTGAAGGAAAGGTTTACTGTAATCATAGTTGCAAAACAGGCAGACTGCATTTGTGGAACGCTATGAACTACGGCACATCAAGAATTGCCGTAAAGAGAGAAGCCTTGCAGAAAGCAAGAATTAGTTTTTCCACTTTGTTTGGTGGTGGTGCTAAATACAGTTGTGGAGAAGACACTCTGTTTATCCGTGATTTGTTCAAGGCAGGGCTTAAAGTGTATTCTTATGACTGCAAATTAGGCGTATGTGTAATGGACGACTCAAGTTGGTTTGAAGGTTTTAACGAAAAGTATCTTTTTGACAAGGGCGTTTTGCTTGCCTGTGCGTTCCCAAAAATGAAGCACATTATCAAGTGGTACTTTGCTCTCAAGTTCAGCAAGCCTGCAAAGTTAAGTTTGAGTAAAGCAGTAAAAGTTATTAGCGATGGCATAAAAGCCTATAAAACTTTAGATGAATTTAATAACGAGGTATAAAGTTTGGGAAAGATTAAGAGAAAAATCGGCGCAGTTTTATATTATGCAATTGCCAAGAACATGCCGGCATCTTATTCAGGTTTAAAAATAGGCCAGACAAAACTACGTAGGTTTTGTGGCAAATTGATGCTCCGTTCTTGTGGCAAAGAAGTAAATATTGAAAAAAATGCGCAGTTTTCATATAAAGTATCTTTGGGTGATTATTCAGGTTTGGGAGTTAATTCCAAAGTCTACGGTGAATGTTCAATTGGTACTCATGTTATGATGGGTGAAGATTGCACAATAATTACCCGTAACCATAATTTTGACAGGACAGATATTCCTATGATGGACCAAGGTTTTGGACAGGAAAAACCCGTTGTCATAGGTAATGATGTGTGGATAGGCGACAAGGTTACAATTTTGCCGGGAGTTAAAATCGGTGACGGTTGTATTATTGGCGCCAATGCAGTAGTAACTAAGGATATTCCTCCTTATTCTATTGTAGCAGGAGTTCCTGCCAAGATAATTAAAAGCAGAAAGGACTGATTTGATGCCACAAATTAAAGGTAAAAAACCTATCATCATAGGTTTGGCAGTTTTGGTTTGTGTAGTAGTTATTGTAGTGTGTGTCATTATTTTCGGTGGCAATAATAACGAAGTAACTACGGAGCAAAATGGTACAACTGCTTCAATTGAGAACAACAACGAAAACAATAATCAAGATATAACAGACGAAACGGTAGAAACTCTGAGCCCAGAGGAGGAACTTTGGGGCAAAGACGTTAAAGTGAAAAAGGCAAAAACTCCTTATATCGAACTTTCTTATCCTAAAGATGAAATGAAAGTTGAAGAAGTAAAAGAAGACTCTAACTATCAGTTAGATTTTTACGGAACAGATGAGTTGAAAGACTACCGTGTGTTCTCTATCTTCTTTGGCAACCCAATAGAAGACTCAAGTATGATAGGTTACTTGGACTCAACTCCTGTGTTCTTCTATGTTTATACTGATTACACAGGGTACGAAGATAAAGTGGATAGCATTTATGAACTTCAGGATGATGTTAACAATATCATCTGGGAGATAAGTCAGAGTGAAAACTTTACAAAAGAGCAGTAAATTATTCGCAAATTTAAGCGATAGTTTAAATATAAATATTTTTTAAAAGGAGAGATTCAAAATGAGAAAAGTACTTTCTCGCAGTTTGGCGTTAGTTCTTACAGTTTGTATGCTAATGAGTATGTGCTTAATCAGCGTATCTGCTTATGATGCTGATTTTGTATCCAGCACTCATACTACATTCTCAAGAACAACATCAACAATCGCACCTGGCGTAACCCAGGACATCTGTTATGCATACGCAACAGCTGATGGTAAGCAGATGGTGTATTATGTAGCGACAGCGGACGTTACTCGTGATGATGTCATTGTTCAGACATCTTACAAGGACCAGTACACTAATAAAGAGTTTGGTATGGCCAAGTTAACAGAACAGATGGCTTATGCAGACGAACTCTATACTGATGCTACAAGTGATCGTTATATTAGCGATTACTACAAAGCAGTAGTTGGTGTTAACGCCTCTTTCTACAATATGCAGACAGGCCAGCCATCAGGTATCACATATCTTGATGGCGTGTCAATTGGTGAATCATCATCATATCCTCAGTGCTTTGCAATTCTAAAAGACGGCACAGCAATTGTAGATTACACAAAAAACATTAATAAAGACGACATTTGGCAGGCAGTTGCAGGTTCACAGATGATTGTTTATGGTGGCGAAGATGTAACTGCAAATGCATCAGGTTCTTACAACACAGACAGACATTCCCGTACTTGCGTAGGTGTTACTGCAGACGGTAAGGTTGTTGTAATGTCACTTGACGGTCGTCAGGAGCCATTCTCTTGCGGTGGTACAATGCACGAACTTGCTCAGATTATGTTGGAAGCAGGTTGTGTGGCTGCTATCAACCTTGACGGTGGTGGTTCTACTACTTTTGCATCTCGTCCAGAAGGCGAAAATGATGTAAAAGTTATCAACCGTCCATCTGACGGTTCCGAAAGATCTATTTCTTCTGGTCTTATTATTGCTTCAACAGTTGCTCCTTCAAATGTATTTGATCGTGCAGTTTTAACAGCAGAAGAAGAGTATGTAACTCCTGATTCAACAGTAAAAGTAACTGCAACAGGCGTTAGCCCTGCAGGTACTGCTGCAGAAATTCCAGCAGATGTTACATGGCAGTTAGAAGATACTTCAATGGGTACAGTAGAAGATGGCGTATTTACATCTAACGGTACAACAGGCGAAGCAGTAGTACAGATGGTTTATGACGGTAAAGTTGTTGGCGAAACAACTATTAACGTTGTAATTCCTGATGCTTTAGTATTCAATCAGACTGAAATTGTTGTTCCTTTTGATAAGACAGTTACTTTAGATATGACTGCTACTTACGGACTCAATGAAGTTAAATTGAAAGGATATGACGTTGCTTTCAGCTTTAGTGATAGCACGATTGGTACTGTAGATGAATCTACTTTTGCTTTCACTGCAGGTAGTGAAGGTGTAGCAACTTCATCAGTTGTAACTGCTACATTAAAGTATGGCAACGCAACAGCAACTGCAAACATTACTTTGGGTAAAGGCTCAGAAGTAATAGCAGACTTCGAAGATGGCACAACACAGGGTTTCTGTGTACAGCATATTACAAACTACAACTATATGTTCCCTGGTATGGATGTTACAAACGCTACCAAGGAAGAAGGAAAAGTTCATAGTGGAAATAATTCTCTAAAGGTTGTTCCTGACTACTCAAACTCTACTGAAGGTGGTTATATGGGAACAGGTATTGGTGTAGAAGAAGATATTATTATTGAAAACGCTTTAACTTTAGGTATGTGGATTTATGTACCTGAAGAAAGTGAAGGTGTAAGACTTCGTGCTTGTCTTTATAATGAAAGCGATACAAGATTCACAACAGAGTTTATTCCTATTGGTAAAGCATCAACTTTATATAAACCTAACTGGTATTATGTAACATTTGATATATCAAAATATCCATATGCTAAAATCAAAGCGGGTAAGGTATTTATAGAGTTTTATGTAGCAGACCGAGATGACCTTACAAACTATAATTATAATCACTTGGATTATAACTCATTAAACACAAGATTATGCTTCTATATTGATGACGTTACTGTTGACTACTCATCAGCTGTTGATGATAGAGAACGCCCAACATTTGGCTCAATCAATTATGCAGACGGTATAATGTCTGAAGCGGTAGCACTAAAGGGTCAGACAGTAAAATCTAATGTGATCAGTTTTAACACTACAGTTAAAGAAGATACTTCAAAAGTAAATGCAACAGGTCTTGATGTAACTTCTGCAAAAGCATATATTGATGGAGTAGAAGTAGATTGCACTTATAATAATGGTATTATGTCTGTTGCAGATGCTGTATTAACAAATGGAACTCATATAGTGAAATTTGAAATTGCCGACAAAATGGGCAATGTGGCATATACAGATGAAACTATTGTAATTGATGCAGAAGATAGTAAGCCAACAATAAAGATGGTTCCTAAAGATGCTTCATTAGATAAGATTCTTTTAGGTTCTGTTTACTATGTTGACCTTGTTGCAACTGATATTGAAGAAGTTAAGAAAGTAGAAGTAGATCTTGATCTTAATAATATCAGTGTTTGGGAACTTGACCATATGGATGTTGCAGATGGTTTCGAGGCGACATATACAATTGATACTGATGATAATGTTGCAACTGTAACAATCACAAAAACAGGCAAAACAACAGCAACAGGCGAGAATGTTCTTGTTTCAATGCCAATCCGTACTTGGGAATTACCAATTGCTCCAATTACAGGTGGTACAAAGGTTGGTCAAGTTTTCACATATGTAACATTCAAAGCTGGTAGCGAAACATGGCCAATTGATATTGCTGTATGTGTTGAACGTGGTGTGCTTACACTAACAGATGACACAACTACAACATTCTCAGGCGATAAAGTTCAGGTTGATACTGAATCATATGTATGGGATAATGAAACTAAACCAGAAGGCTATGCTGAATGGAACGGTGGTCATGATCATAGAGTAGAAACTGCTCAGTATTACGCAGAAGGCGCTACAAATGTTGCTACTCCAATTACACTTGAGGATAAAGATGCTACTTGTACAGAAGACGGTTACACAGGCAGAACATTCTGCGAAGTATGTAACTCTGTAGTTGACTGGGGTACAACAATTAAAGCAACAGGTCATACATATGTAGATGTTGACGGTGTTCTACAGTGTGAAGATTGTGAGGAACCAGTTAACGGCGAATATGAAGGCAAATGGTACGCTGACGGTATTGCTCTAACCGGCTGGGCTGACGACACTTATTACTATGTAGATGGTGTTATGGTAACAGGCGTTAAAGAAATTGATGGTGTATATTACAACTTTGGCGACAACGGTGTATGTAAGGGTAAATACACAGGCTTGTTCACAGTTGAAGGCAATACATATTATACAATTTTCGGTGCATTAACAACAGGTTGGTACTCAATCGATGTTGACGGCACATTCCAGTATATGTATTTTGATGAAACAACATATGCTGCTCACGAAGGCGAAAGCACAATTGACGGCTTAACATACACATTTGATGAAAATGGTTATATGACAAGAGGTGCCTTTGTTGAAACAAGTGGTGGTACAAGATACTATGTAGCAGGCAAATGGCAGTTACGTTGTTGGGTTGACCTACCAGAAGGCAGATATTGGTGTGACGGTGAAGGTTACATCGCTTACGGTAACTATCCTGTAAGAATTGACGCTACATCAAGAGTTATCTGGTACGCATTCGGCGATGACGGTGTTCTTGACGGCTACAGCAATGGCTTGTTCACAAGTTACGACGGCAAATTGGCTTATGCTGAAAACGGTACTGTAGTTTACGGTGTAGTTGCATACGGCGACGGCTATATCTTCAGTAGTGTATCAGGTTATGTAACAACAAACACAGACTGCTATGTAAACAGCAAGCAAGATACAGCAATTCTACCTGAAGGTTCTTACGCAAGTGATGCTAACGGTTATATCATTGGCAACGGTTTTGCTACAATTGGTGGTTACACATACTACTACAACAATTACGAGAAGGCTAAGGGCTTCACAAAGGTTGGCGACAAATACTATATGTTCAATACATATAGCGGTATGATGTACACAGACAAGAATATGTGGGTAAGTGCAAACGCTTATGGCGTAGAACCAGGCACATATTACTTCCAGGCTGACGGTACAATGTATGTTCCTGACCTTGAAAACGGTAAGAAAGAAATCGTTAACGAAAATGGTACACTTTACCTAACAATCGATGGCGTTGTTCAGAAGAACGGTCTATTCGAATGTGATGGTGAATATTACTATGCAAAGGGCGACGGTGCATTAGCAGTTGGCGAAGTTGCATGGGTATCTAAGACAAACGACTTAGTTGCTAAACCATTCTACTATTCATTCGATTCAGAAGGTAAGATGATTAAGACTGGCTTTATGACAGTTCCAAGCACAGGTTACACATATTACTTCCAGGATGCTGTAATCGCTACAGGCTTTACAAAGTTGGGCGACGATTACTATATGTTCAACGCTTACAGTGGTATGATGTACACAAATGCTGATATGTGGGTAAGCACAAATGCTTACGGCATCGCAGCAGGTACATATACATTCCAGGCTGACGGTACAATGTATGTTCCTGATCTTGAAAACGGTGAGAAAGAAATCATCGAAAAAGACGGCGTTCTATACCTAACAATCGATGGCGTTATCCAGAAGAACGGTCTATATGAATATGACGGCGAATACTACTGCGCAAAGGTTAACGGTGCATTGGCAGTAGACGAAGTTGTATGGGTATCTAAGACAAACGACTTAGTATCAAGACCTTACTACTATTCATTTGATGATGAAGGTAAGATGATCAAGACTGGCTTTATGACAGTTCCAAGCACAGGTTATACATATTACTATGAAGATGCAGAAATCGTTACTGGCTTCACAAAGATTGGCGACGATTACTATATGTTCAACTCTTACAGTGGTATGATGTACACAAATGCTGATATGTGGGTAAGTACAAATACTTACGGCATCGCAGCAGGTACATATACATTCCAGGCTGACGGTACAATGTATGTTCCTGACCTTGAAAACGGCGAGAGAGCAATCGTTGAAAAAGACGGCGTTCTATACCTAACAATAGATGGTATGATTCAGAAGAACGGTCTATATGACTGCGACGGTGAACTATACTATGCAACATCTACAGGTGCTCTTGCAACTGATTCAGTAGTATATGTAACTACAACTAATGATTTAGTTGACAAGAAGTTCTACTATGCTTTCGGTGCAGACGGTAAGATGATCAAAACTGGCTTTATGACTGCTCCAAACGGCTACACATATTACTATGATGATTGTGTATTGGCTAAGGGCTTCACAAAGATTGGTGACGATTACTATATGTTCAATGCTGGTAGCGGTATGATGTACACTGACCAGAATATGTGGGTAAGTGCAAATGATTACGGCGTAAAAGCAGGTTCATATTACTTCGGCACAGATGGTAAAATGGTTCAATAAGAACAAAAAACAATAATTAAGGAGTGGGCTCCCTCGGGAGTCCACTCCATATAGCAAATTAAGGTATAAACAATAATACAAAGAAGATAAGATTTGTCTTTTTTCTATTGTTGTTTAGTATTGATTTAATAGGAGAAATTTATGAGAATTGGTATTCTTTCTTTCCCTAACTCCGTAAGTTATGGCGCAGAGTTGCAACTATATGCTCTGTACCGTTCTGTGAGAAAGTTGGGATATGACCCAGAAGTTATAAATTACCATAATTCATATATGAAAGCAGAACGCCATCTTGCTAAAAATGGTGGAAAAATGAGCCTTAAAGATAAGGCGAAAAAAGCATTTGGCAAGATGCTTCACCTACCTTTGTACAAAAAGATTACTGCCTTTGAAAAGAAAAATCTCACTTGTTATCCCAAAAAGGCATTTCAAGACAAAGACCAACTTTGTAAGGTGGGACTGCGTTATGACGGAGTAATCTGTGGAAGCGATCAGGTGTGGAACCCTGATATTACTGATTCTGACCTGAGTTATTTTCTCGATTTTTGTACTGACAAAACAAGGAGAATTTCTTATGCGCCAAGTTTTGGTGTAGAGGAATTTACTGATGAGTTCAGTAAAAATATTAAAAATGAGTTAGACAAATTCCACTCTGTGTCCGTAAGAGAAGCACAGGGTCAGGAATTTTTGCAAAAACTTCTCCAAAAGCCTGTGCCTTTGGTTGTAGACCCTACGTTGCTTATGAACAATGATGAATGGGCTACTATGGAAGAAGAATTTAAGGTAGATGGCGACTATATATTGTATTATACAATTCGCAATTCCAAAACGCTGAAAGACTTTTGTATGAATTTAAGCAAAAAGACTGGTCTTAAGGTTGTAATTGTGGGTGGTAATTTTATTCAGAAAATTCGCAACAAAACTGTTGAGTATGCTTGTGATATCACCCCTAATCAATGGTTGTACCTTATTCACAATGCAAAGTATGTTGTTACAAATTCTTTTCATGGTACTGCTTTTTCTATCAATTATCGCAAAGATTTTTATGTAGAATTTTCTTCTTACACTAACTCTCGATTGGAGCATATCACAAGAATATTGGGACTTGAGGACAGAAGATTAGAAAATGTACAGGAAATCTTACCAATAGATTACACCAGAACTAACGAGATTTTACCTGCTTTGCAAAGTGAATCAATGAACTATTTAAAGAATGCGTTAGATTTTAGTAATTAAAACAACTGATGTTAATGAGGAAGTTGTATGAAAGAAACCAGAATACAAAGAGCAAAATTAAATGCAGGTACAACATTACTTAACCAGTTAGTATATACTCTGTGTGGGTTAATCATTCCTTGGATAATGATTGACACCTTTGGCTCTGTTGCCTACGGTTTGACTACTTCTATTGCACAGTTCCTTTCTTATATTTCTTTGTTTGAGGGCGGAATTGGACGAGTTGCACGAGGAGAATTGTACAAGCCTTTGGCTCAAAAAGATACCACCGGCGTGAGCAAAATATACCTTGCAGTAAAAAGAATGTTCAGAAATATTGGTATAGCGTTTATTGGCTATACATTAATTTTGGCTGTTTTTTACAAGGATATTGCCAGTGTTACTGAATTTAGCCGATATTATGTTTTTGCTATGGTAATAGCAATTAGTATTGGTAAGTTAGCAGAATATATGGGTGGCATAGCCAATGTTACATTATTCAATGCTGACCAAAGACAGTACGCAGTAAATGCTGTTATCATTTTCTCCAATATTGCCAATGCTTTAGTGGTAGTATTGTTAGTAACTTTAGGTTGCGATATTTTGTGGGTTAAATTAGGTAGTGGTTTAGTATTTGCCATAAAACCCATTATTTACATTGCTTATCGCAACAAACACTATAATATAGTAAAAACAAAGGAAAAGTTTGTGCTGAAAAACAGATGGACAGGCTTGGGCCAGCATATGGCGTACTTTGTTCATACAAATACTGATGTATTTATACTTACTATATTCTCTGATTTCCGTATGGTTGCAGTGTATTCCGTGTATAATCTTGTTATTGCAAGTATGAGGAATATTACTACAGCATTTACAGGTGGTATGGAAGCAGTTTTTGGCGATATGATAGCCAAAAAAGAAAAGACTTCCCTAATATCTGCTTATGATAAATATAAATTATTGCTGACTATACTAACTATAGTGTTGTTTGGTGTAACTGCAATTTTGATTGTACCTTTTGTACAACTTTATACTGCAGGTGTTAATGATGCTGACTATACTCAGCCTGCCTTTGCAATTATATTGATGCTTGCAGAAGCAGTCACTTGTTTAGTTTTGCCTTGTACTAATCTGCCTATTGCTGCAAACAAACTCAAAGAGAGTCGTTTTGGTGCATATGGTGAGGCAATTATCAATATGGTAATATCTTTGATATTAGTATTTTGGAACCCGTTGGTGGGTATTGCATTAGGTACATTTATTTCAGCACTATTCAAAGGTGTGTATTACATTGTTTTCAGTGCTAAACATATATTGAAGCAAAGTGTTGTGCCAATGCTAAGCAAATTCTTCGGGGTAGTTTTGTCACTTGTATTGATATCAGTTGGTGGTATGATAATTGTTCAGCATATTGCAATCTCTAACTTCTTGATTTGGGCAGTGTGTGGCGTTGTTTGCGTAGTGATTGTGGGCGCAATTTCGCTTATTGTAGGACAATTGCTATATCCGGGTAAAATAAAAGACGTAGTTAGCGTTGTTTTGAAAAAGAATAAATAATTGCAGGTTGTTTGATAAATTTTATTCAGTTAGATGAGGATACAAATTGGGAAACAAGAAAATCTTAATCGTCAATAACAATATGCACATAGGTGGAGTTCAAAAAGCATTGATTAGCCTACTGTGCGCTATTAAAGATAAATATGATGTGACCTTGTTATTGTTTAGCCCTGTGGGTGAATATATGAAGGATATTCCTCAGGGTGTTAAGGTTATTAGCCCAAATTCGGACTATAAATACATCGGCAAAACAAAATATGACGTGCAAGGTAAACCGGTAGAACTTTTTAAGAGAAGTTTTTATGCTGGAATTACAAGGATTTTCGGCAGAAAATTTGCCCTAAAGATAATGTCAATAGGGCAAAAGAAAATTACAGGCTATGATGTTGCAATTTCCTATTTGCATAATAGTAAGGAAAAAGGTTTTTACGGTGGATGCAACGATTTTGTTCTCAATTGTGTTGATTCGCCAAAGAAAGTAGCCTTCTTGCATTGTGACTACGGTAAAAGTAGTTCTAACACAAAGGAAAATGCTTTGCAATATGCAAAGTTTGATGTTATAGCATCTTGCTCCAAGGGATGTGGCAAAACTTTTGCAGAAGTATTACCTCACCTAAAAGAAAAAGTTGTTGCAGTTGATAACTGCCATAATTTTGAGGAAATTAAAGCAAAGGCGCAAGAAGGAAAAGTAGATTTATCAGGTGATTATATAAATATTGTTACGGTTGCAAGACTTGGTAGCGAAAAGGGTGTAACTCGTGCAGTTGAGGCAGTTGCTCAATTAGGTGAACTTAAGGATAAAATTAAGTATTACATTGTGGGTGACGGCTCCAAAAGAAGTGAAATCGAAAGGGTAATTGCAGAAAAGAATTTGCAAAAGACAGTAATACTTTGTGGATCTCTCAGTAACCCTTACGGATATATGCAGGCAAGTGATTTTTTGTTAATACCATCTTACAACGAGGCTGCTCCTCTTGTGATTGGTGAGGCAGCGAGTTTGGGAACTCCTATTTTATCAACAAAAACTTCCTCTGCTACTGATATGATTATAGACACAGGTTTTGGCTGGGTTTGTGATAACAGTTGTCAGGGTATTGTAGATTGTTTGACTGAACTTTTGCAGAATAAAGATGCTATTTTTGAGAAAAAAGAGTACCTCAAGAGTATTTCTTTTGATAATAGTAATGCTATTTACAAATTTGATGAAATAATAAATATATAGATATATGATTTAGAAAGTGATTATTGTATGAGTGTATCTAGATTAAATATTACATATTTGATCTTGTCCTTGTTGCTATCAATGGCTCTTTGTATTGCGCATGTAATGGGTAGTGCCGGGTTGATAATGATAGTTTTACTTTTGTTTTTGGTTTTAGTATTATGTGGCGCAATAAAAGGGGTGGTAATACCTATATTATTGTATTTTTTGCCCTGGTCACCTGTACTGAAAGTAACTCAAGGTCAAATGTCTTATTTTACCATAGCGTTGCTATTGGTATCCTTAATATATTTAGTTTTTAATGCAAAAAAAATAAGATTTAACTATTTGGTATCAGCCATAATGATTTTGGTCGTTACAATGGGTTCCAAATTGATAAGTGGTCTGGGGTTTGATAACAGTTATATCGCATTTATTCTGTTGATATTTGCTTTCCCTGCTTTAATTCATGAAATTAAAAACTATGATTTCTATACTATAACTTGCTTTTTTGCATTAGGAATTATCACGGCAGCGTTATCTGCGCAACAGTTAGTGGTTTATCCTAATATCGCTAAGTTTATTGATGTTTATACTTTTAATGAAATAACTCGACTTTCAGGTTATTATGCAGATTCTAACTTTTACTCTGCACATATTACGGCTGCGCTTGTAGGAGTTCTTCTGCTGATTTTGCAAGAAAAAGTAAAGAAAAAGGTTGTATTTCTTTTTATATTGGCAGTAACATTGTTTTATTGTGGTTTGTTATCCGGTTCAAAAAGTTTTATTATAATCTTTGCGTCTATCTTTATTTTTTGGGTACTAAAAATTCTGTTTATGAATGGTAAAGTAACCTCAAAGATAATGCTTGTGGTATCGATAATTTTAATTGCAATGTTTGTCTTGTCATCTACCTTATTTACTGATATGATAGATATGATACTTGGTCGTTTGACGGAAAGTGATGATGTATCGTCACTTACTACAGGCAGAACTGACAGGTGGCAACTTTATATTCGAGTATTAAGCAAAGATGCCAAAACATTGTTAATAGGTAAAGGTTTTACCAATATTAACATAGCAGGCAGATCGCCTCATAACGTGTTTATCCAGACAATTTATCAGTTTGGAATAGTTGGCGCAGTCTTTTTGACAATATGGATAACGGAGTTTATGAGAAAAGCGTTGAATGGTCAAAATAAAACTAATGATTTTTTGGGTATCGTTATTTTGATTATCGGTATTTTTGGTCCATGGTTTGCCCTTGATCCATTGTTTTTTGATGAATTTTTCTTGTTACAGTTCTACTTCTGTTCAGGGCTAATAGGATTGGATTCAAATATTAAAGTAGCAAAAATAAGACCTTTAACGGGCAATGAATATAAATTAAGTGAGGAATTATAATGGGAAACAATCGATCTAATTTACATGAAATTACCTTTAGAGATTTGTGGCAGATATTTATCTCTCGTCTTTGGGCGATTGTGTTGGTTGTTGTAATTGCTGTAACAAGCACAGTTGTGTTCAACAAGTTAACTTACACACCTAAATATGAGTCAACTGCTACACTATATATTCTTAAACAAACAAACGAAAAAGCAACACAAACATCAGATTCTGATGACTTTTCTCTTGCTTTGAAGGTTGTTAATGACTGTGATCATTTGCTAAAGAGCCACGGAGTGCTTGATGAAGTAATTGACAAGTTAAATTTAGATATTTCTTACGATGAGTTGTATGACTCTGTATCAACTTCTAACCCAGAGGATACTCGTATTCTTGAGGTTACAGTAGAAGCAACAGACCCACAATCGGCAAAGAAAATTGTTGATAAAATCTGCGATGTTGGTGTTAAGAAAATCACAGCGGCGATGGGCTTTAAGCAGGTTAACTTGTACGAGTATGGTATTTTGGAAACAGAACCATCCAACCAAACTCGTTTGATTACTTACTTTATGATAGGTCTTATTGCAGGTTTGATTGCATATGTAGTGTTCTTGCTTGTGTTCTTGTTTGACGACAGAATTACAACTGACGACGAGATTTACAAGAGTTTAAAATTGCAGGTTATTGGCGATATTCCTAACGCCTACGAAAACAAAAACCATAAGTACGGTTACTATAAGTACTATGGTGTTAAAAATGATGATAACGATAAAGAGGAGGACTAATTATGGAAACAATTGATTTAAAATTACCTGGTTCAAGTGATTTCTTTATTCAAGAAGCATACAAGGTTCTCCGTACTAATATTCAGTTTAGTGGTCAAAATATTAAGGTGATATCTATTACCAGTTGTAACGAAAACGAAGGCAAGACTATAATTTCTATGCATTTGGCAAAGAGTTTTGCAGAATTAGGCAAAAAGGTATTGCTTATTGACGCCGATATGAGAAAGTCTGTTATGGCAAGTCGTAACACATCTGCCAAAAAAACAAAAGGCTTGAGCGAAGTGTTGACAGGTATGGAAGCGTTACAAGACTGTTTGTACTCAACTCAGTATGACAAGATGCACATCTTGTTTTCTGGTCAGTATCCACCAAACCCTGTTGAACTTTTGAGTAGCAAGTATTTCTCACAACTTGTAGCAAATGCAAGAGAAGTTTATGACTATATTATTGTAGATACTCCACCTTTGGGCAGAGTTATTGATGCTGCTGTTGTTGCTACAGTTTGTGACGGTACAATTCTTGTTATGGATAGTAACCGTATTAGAAGTAAACAGGCTAAGGAAGTTGTTAATCAACTTAAAATGAGTAGTGCAAAAATTCTTGGTGTTGTTAGAAATAACACAAAATTAAGATCAAAATCTGCTTACAAAAAATACGGATACGGCGATAAATACTACGGAGCATAAAAAGAGCCCACAGTTTTAACTGTGGGCTTATTTTTGTTTTGTTATCTTATTATATAAGTGCAGTCTGCACCTACTGAGGTAAAATTGTTTTGTATAGTTTCTTTAATCTTAATATATCTGAAAATTATGTGATTTTGGGCTGTTGTATCCAAGATGTTATTTATAACTGCAAATGGTTTGGTGGTGCTTGTTTTGTCGTAAGAACCGTTACCAATTACGCATTCGTTACCACTGTTTATGGTGTTGCCTTCTATCACAACGTTGGTGCTGTCGCACAAAGAACGCACACCGAAGTTTTGAGTATTGGTAGGGGCATATGTGTTTATAGTGTTGTATCTTATGGCAGTTGTGTCGGAATAAACATCGTTATCAAGAGTGGAAATAAATACACCGCATGCGCTTGTGTGCTTGGTGTTTGTAATAATGTTACCCTCAAGATTAGAGTTGTTACTGCATCTTACTTCTATGCCGTAGCAATATGACTTTGCTGAATTGCTAAGGTTGATTTTGTTACCAAAAACATTGGTGCTGTCTGCATATCTCAAAGATATACCTGAGTCAAGATGACCACTGATGGTATTGCTGTGAATCATACCTTCTGGGTCTAAACCTATGTTTACATTAGTTATGTAGTAAGTGCCTTTCTTGATGTTGTTCTTGGTGCTTGTAGATGTGTAATTACTGCCCGAAACTCTTATGCCAAATGTGGAAGCAAGTGTGTTTTTTGCTTTGCGAACTTTGATTGTGTTGCCATATACATAAGAAACTGACTTTGAGGTTGTTTTTTGAGAATCGTTGTAAGAATAATCAAAGGAGTTGTATATGTTACTTGAGTCTAAAACAGAACTTAGAAATACACCTGAGCCAACCTTTGTCATTGTGTTGTTGTAAATTTCTGTATTGTTTGTATACAAACAATATACTGCAACCCCTGAGATGTTCTTGAAAGTGTTGTTATAAATTTTAATTTTGTTAAATGGTTTGCCAATCGTTCCGTGATGTGAACCGATGCCTCTGAATTTATTTTTGAAAATGTTGTCGTGAATTGTGATATTCTTGGATGGAGTGTTATCATAAGATGCCATATAAGGCATAGCGGTGTAGGTGTTAATGTCAATTTGAATTGCTTCTCTGCCACCTGTAACGGTATAGTCGTTTACATTTTTGGCGTTTTTGAATTTACAGTTCATAATCTCACAGTTTTTAACTCCACCAAGTTCAATGTCGTGAGCACTGTAGTTGTTGAGGAAAGTACAGTTTTTGATAGTTATATTTTTACAATGTGCAATTCTAAAAGTGGAGTGAGTAATGTTAGGGTCGTCACTTGTTGCATATTTATATTCACCACATATGTCCCAAGTGCCTCCGTCAATGGTAATGTTGCTGGCACCTTTGTACTTCTTGGCAGTTGAGCCTTTTTTGTAACCTATACGGAGCATATTGTTTTTGCATTTAAATTTACAACCTGTTGCAACTAAAGTGGTGTTGCTATAAACAACCAAGGTGCTTGTAATTTGGTAATTGCCCTTTGAAAGTGTAACTGTAGCAGGTTTTGTGCTTGTAGCTTTTGAGCCTGCAGTTTTTAGGGCGGTATTTATGGCTTTCGAAATATTGCCGTATTTTTTAGCAGTGAATGTGGCATTATAATTACCACATACCACTTTTGCAGAGCCACTTGATGTTGTGTAAGTTGCTGCAGATACATTAGTGCACAAAGCACCAAAGGCGATTATAGTAACTAAAAGAATTGAAATAACTTTTTTCATAAAATCTTGTCCTTTCCTATGATTGATTATAGAACAAGAAGAGAGGTATTACAAGCATAATTTATATGTTAAGATTTTATTAAATCACAAAAAGACCTTTTCAAGAGTTCTGTTTTGTGATATAATGACCAAGTAAGTTGATAGCCGATAATTTTGGGGTGTTATTATGTTTAAAAAGATACAGCGCCTTGATAATAGAGTTATTGATGGTATTATCAAGTATCGCACGCCTTTCAAAAACAAAATAATGATTGCGGCATCTACAGCAGGAAATATGGGGGCAATATGGTTTGCGTTTTGCATACCGTTTTTGTTATATGCACCGTGGCGTCCTATTGGGGTAAACATTATAGTGTCGTTGGGGGTAACACAACTTATGTGCGAGATTATTCTCAAGAGGATAGTTCGCCGTGAGCGACCTGTGTGGAAATTGTCAGATGAGGAACAACTTGTTCAACGTCCAAAGTATTACTCTTTTCCGTCAGGGCATACCACTGCTTCTTTTGCGGTGTTTTCAGTAGTGCTGTTAAGATGTGGATTGGAAATTACTGTGATTATAGGTATTTGTGCAGTATTGATTTCTTTTTCTCGTGTGTATCTGAGGGTGCATTATTTGTCAGACGTTGTGGCAGGTGCTTTGCTTGGCTTTGCGTTTGGTTGCTCATCTGTTGCTTTATGTATGCACTTTGAGGTGCTTATGTAAAATAAAGTTATTTAAGGAGAGATAATTTATCTCTCCTTTATTTTTTGCAAAGATTTATTACATTTTTGTAATTTTTCTTTGACCTGTTGACAAGTTAATATTACAAATAGTAATTAAAAATTGTGTTTATTTTGGAAATAAGAATTTTGGGGAAAAAGTTAATTTTATAGGTCAAAGTTGAAAAAATGTAGTGGTTATATAGGGTAATAGTGGAAAAAGTAATGATTTTATTAACATTTTCCACAGGGTTTTCCACAAAGTTGTGGGAAGTTTTTTTGATTACAAATAGTATATTTCTTAATAAAAAATAAAATTTTCACTTTTTATATTCTCTAAAATAACTAAAGAACAAAAATTGTTAAAAATTATCACATTAAAAAGTAATTTCACTCATATATTTTATGGGAGGAAGTTGCTATGAACAAAAAATTATTCAAAAAGTATGAAGTTGTTTGCTTGGCACTATCGTGCCTTGGCAGTGTTTTGATGTGGTACATATATAAGTGGGGTAGCAAAGGTGTAGTTAGCGCTATGGTTTCCACCGTGAACAACAGTCCTTGGGAAAATACCAAACCTTTAGTACTTGTGTATATCTTTTTGGGGATAATTGAACTTGGTGTTGCCCGACCTCCTCTCAGGCAGTTTGTGGTGGCAAAGTTTATGGGAGTGTATATCGTTCTTCTAATGTTTATTGCCATCAGTTCTATAATAGATTCAGCAGATAACTTGTTTATTAAAATTGTGGGTATGTGCGTTACAATGCTTTTGGCATATGTGGTATCTTACAAAATAACAACAAGTAACAATTCGGCAGGGCAGTTTTTTATGACTGCTTGTTTTATGTTGCTTTTGCTTGTGGTTATGATAGTATCTTTTACAGTTTTTCCACCTCACGGCAAGTTGTTTGCAGATGCTGATACGGGGCTTTATGGAATTGTGCCTGACTACATTGATGTGGGCGCAATAGTTCTTGATAAAATATATTATTAGGTCAATATTTTTCTTTAATTTTTCTTTAAATAAATTATGTATATACATATGTTTGTTATACTAATGATGTATTTATAGAAAAACGAGGTTGTACAAAATGACAGACCGTATTGAAAGCCCAAAAGAAGATATAATTGCAGGGCGCAATCCTGTAAGTGAGGCGTTGCGTTCTACACGTCCTATAGATAGAATTTTGATTGCCAAAGGCAATAGAACAGGAGCAGTTGTTGCTATTATTGCCAAGGCAAAAGAAAAGAAAATTCCTGTAAAAGAAGTTGACTCAAGAAAGTTAGATTTCTTGGCAGGAGGTAGTAATCACCAAGGTATTGTGGCTTGTGCTGCTGCCAAGGAATACTCCACAGTTGACGATATTTTCGCTTTGGCTGAGGAGAGGAACGAGAAGCCGTTTATTATTGTGTTGGACGAGGTTGAGGACCCTCATAACCTTGGTGCAATAATTCGTACTGCAGAGTGCACAGGTGCCCACGGAATTATTATTCCAAAGCGAAGAAGTGCAACGTTGAGTTATGCAGTTGGCAAGGCTTCTGCAGGTGCAGTTGAGTATGTACCTGTGGCAAGGGTTACAAATATCTCAAACACTATTGATGAGTTAAAAGAACGAGGGTTATGGGTGTTTGGTGCTGATATGAACGGAGAAGATTACACTCGTTGCAACTTTGACGGCGCAGTTGCTCTTGTGATTGGTAACGAGGGTAAAGGAATTGGTAGACTTGTTCGTGAAAAGTGCGACCAGATAGTGTCGTTACCAATGAAAGGTAAAATAAATTCTTTAAATGCTTCAGTTGCAGCAGGCGTATTGATGTATGCCGTAGCATCAAAAAGAGATTAAAGGAAGTTAAAAATGGAAAATAACAAAATATCAGAAAATAATATGTTCCTGATAGATGACTCCGGAATAGATAAAATTATTGAGGAAACACATTACATAACTGAACAAGATGCAATGAAAAAAGCAGCCGAAAAATACGGCGCAAGACCTCAGATGGATGAGATTTTTAGCACGGCAGAAAAGAAAGTGCGACTTGTAAATGTTGACCCTTTGAGCCTCAAGGAAAAAGAAGTGGAAATTGTGGGGGAAAATACTGCCACCACAATGCAAGCAGAACTGATTATGGAAACTCCTGTTGAGGAAGATGCACCTATTGTAAACCTAACTCCTGAAATTCCTGAGGGAGCGCAGGTTGCAGAGGATGTTATTACAGATAGCCCTGAGTTCTCTGAGGTAAACCCAGAAAAAGGTACAATGTATGCCACAGAGGAAATCTTGATAAATGATCTTAAGGGTAAGGCTGAGGATATAACTGAAAAGGACAAGCAGGGTGATTACGAAAAAATATTTGGTATAAAAAAGCCATCTCCTGACGCAAGAACAGTTGAGTCTAAAGTACCGGTATATCAACCTGAAGATGATGTTGAGAAAGTTCACGTTAAGGTGGGCAGGTTTTCGGCAGTTGTAAGGCAGGAGTATGAGCAATATGTTCGTTCCAAAAACCCATCTATATCTCAAGTGATAAAAGAGGAATTTGCTAAGGTTGAGGAACTTCCCAATAAAAAAGATCCTCGCCCTACTAAGGAAAAGGTTGTGTCTGCGGTAGTTGGCGTATTCTCCAAAGATAACTCAGATGATACTGATATGCCTGCCGAAAAGGTAGTAACAGTTGATGACTATACTAACGAAAACGATGCCAAGAGCATCATGTTCGAACTTAACCTTAACATCAAAAAGTTGTTTATGCGTAGCATAGTGATGAGTGTGGTAACATTTATCAATTTAATTTTGGTTTGTCTTGTAAGATTTATTCCAAAAGCCCTGCTCTCAGGTATTGCAAATGCTCCTGTTGTGTATGCAGTTATCAATTTGATTATTGTTGCAGTAATTGTGTTCGTAAACAGAATTACTATTTATTCAGGTCTTACTCCACTTGCAAAGTTCAAAGGCAATTCGGATACTGCACTTGCAATTTCTGCAGTTGCAGCAGTGTTGCAGGCAGTAGTTTCATTGTTCTGCCTTGGTGGCATGAAAACTTTTGCCATAAATTACTTTACAATTATTGTATCGGCTGGATTCTTGTGTAACTGCATTGGTAAGTTGCTGATGATTTTAAGGGTAAAAGATAACTTTAAATTTATAGTTAACAAAAAGCCAAACTATGCTGCAAAGATTTACACAAACGAAGAAATTGCCAAGAAAATGATGGGTGGGACAGTTATAGACAGACCTATACTTGCCTATCAGCACAAGACAAAGTTTTTGTCTAACTTCCTAAAGATGTCTTATGCTCTTGACCCAAGTGAGGATATGGCAGGAAAAATCGCTCCTGCAACAGTTATTTGCTCCCTTGCAGTAGCAGTAGTTTACGGCGTAATTTACAAGACTTTTGCAGGGGCTATTGATGTTTTTGCAGTAATGACTGCTATCAGTGTGCCTTTGTGTACCTTGGTTGCAGTTAACTTCCCAATGAGAAAACTTTGCAAAAAACTCAACAAAAACGATGCTGTTATAACAGGTTATCCGTCTGTAAAACAGTTTTGTGACAGTAATGCAGTTATGCTTGATGCAACTGACTTGTACCCAGAGGGTTGCGTAAAACTTGACGGTATCAAGACTTTTGCAAATCATAGAATAGACGAGAGTGTTCTTGCTGCTGCTGCAGTGCTCAAAGAGGCTAACAGCCCAATGGCAAATGTGTTTAACAGTGGTATTTTGCAACGTGATATAAACCTTATCCCAGAGGTTGAGTCTGTGCTTTATGAGGACGGTATGGGACTTGTTGGCTGGGTACAAGGTGACAGAATTTTGGTTGGTAATCGCAACTTGATTCATAAGTATAACATAGAAACACCTTCGGAAGACTACGAGGAAAAATATCATATTGAGGGCAGACAGGTTACTTATCTTGCTCAAGCAGGGGAGTTAATCGCAATGTTTGTGACTACATACACCCCTGACCCTAAGATTATGACAGAACTACAGCACGGTGAGGCTAATGGTTTGAGTTACCTTGTAAGAACTACTGACTGTAACATTACAAGCGACCTTATTGCAGATGACTTTGGCATATTCTTCAGGAGTGTTAAGGTGTTACCTACTGGCCTTGCAAACGTATGCAAAGAAGCCCAATCTCAAAAAGAGGAAACTTCTCGTGCGTACTTGGGTACTCGGGGTGGAGTTGCTTCCTTAATCAGTGGTATTGCAGGTTGTGTGCAGATTAAGAGAAACATTTCCCTTGCAGTTATTATTCAATTAGTAGCAATTATTTTTGGTATGCTTTTGGTAGCGACTTTGTGCTTGTATGCAACTACGGCAGTAGTTGGTACTGCAGAAATTTTATTGTATTCATTATTCTGGTCTTTGGCAGCGGTGGTAGCACCGTCTATTCAAAAACCGTAATCAGGAGGCAAGTATGTTAATAGCACCATCACTTTTATCCTGTGATTTTTCACAGTTTGGTAACGAAATAAAGCGTATGGACCTAGCAGGTGCAGATTTTATGCACCTTGATGTAATGGACGGACATTTTGTTCCTAACATCACATTCGGCGCTCCTGTTATAAAATATGTAAGAGAATTTTCTGACAAAATTTTTGATGTGCATCTAATGATAAGTGAGCCTCACAGATATATTGATGATTTTTGCGATGCAGGCGCAGATATTATTACATTCCATGTGGAATGTGACAGCGATATTGACGAAACTATTGACAAAATTAAGGCAAGAGGTGTTAAGCCGGGCTTGGTAATCAAGCCTAACACTCCTGCCGAGAGTGTGTTCCCATATTTGGACAAGGTATATATGATTTTGGTAATGACAGTTGAGCCTGGATTTGGCGGTCAGAGTTTTATGGAAGATATGCTCCCTAAGGTTACTAAAATAAAAGAGGAAATCAATCGCCGAGGTCTTGATGTGATTATTCAGGCTGACGGTGGCATAGGCTTGGGCAACATTAAGCGTTGCGCCGATGCAGGGGTTGATGTTGCAGTAGCAGGTACTTCGGTTTTTAAAGCAGAAGACCCAGCCAAAGCAATAAAAGATATGAAAGACATATGTAAATAAAAAATCTCTCCTGAAAAGGAGAGATTTTTTATTTCACCGTTGATTTTTAGTATTTTACTTTTGAAAATTGACCTGTTACTTTAAAAGTTGTGACAAAGTAAATTTTTTAATATACAATATAGACAGTTCTTAAGGACAAAAGAAATGAGGCGATAATATGAAAGTTACATTTGAATCTTCTAATCAAAAAGAACCTGAGGTAATAATTAAAGGCGACATAACTAATCCGGAGGTAGAGTCACTTTTACATTATTTAAGTCACAATGAAACGGCGAGTAATAAGTTATTCCTTTATAAAGATGATGAGCAGTTTATTGTAGATGTTAAAGAAATAATTTATTTTGAGGCTTGCAACAACAAAGTAAGAGCCGTTACAGTAAACGGTGATTATGATACAAAATCAAAACTTTATGAGTTAATTAACAAGGTGGGGGCTTTGCATTTTGCCCAAATAAATAAAAGCACGCTTGTCAATATAGATTTTGTAAAATCAGTTCAGGCAGAGTTTAGTGGAAATTATACCGTTAAATTGAAAAACAAAAAAGAAATACTTATTATTTCACGAAAATATTTTAAAGAGTTTAAAAGCAAAATTTAAGGAGGTATTATTATGAAAATTAAAGATATTATTTTGGCTTGTATTACAGGTATAGGCATTGGTATGCCGATAACAATTTTGTGTATGACACTTATTGGTGGCTATAATGGAGTTATCAAAGAATTTTTAGTATGGTTAATTGCATCTGCTTTGTTTGGTGCGTTAAGTCTTTTGTTCAGAATTTCTAAACTTAACTTGGTTGTTGCTACAATTATACATTGTGTAGGTTGCTTGCTAATAACCTGTGGCGCTTGTAAAATTATTGGTTACAGCGACAGTTTTTCTCAAATTTTGTTGGCTGTACTTCCTGTGTTTGTTGTAGTGTATGGAGTGATTTACGCAGTAAGTATTATCAGTATGAAAAAAGAAGCGAAAAAAGCCAATGAAGCATTGCAGAACAGATAACAAAAGGCGTTGTATCAACCGATACAACGCCCTAATTTTTTTATTTTACAAGTACTTTTACAATTTCGCTGATATACATTTTGTGGTAGTCGTTGTTTGCATAAGCAGAGAGTACGTCGTCAGTTGCAATAACACTCTCTTTGTTTAACTCTTGTGCGTACATTTTGCGACAAATCAAAACTAACTTTGCTTCCTCGTAGTAAGGTGCGTCAAGGTCATATGCAGGAGTTAGTCCTGTTTCTTTGGTTTTGTCGTGATCTCTGCCACTTTTTGAGCCACAGAACTTTAGCGCATCTCTGTACTCTTCCTCAAAGAAGCACACAGAATAGTAATCTTCATTTTCCATCAAGCCAAAAGTATAACGCTGTGGACGAATAAAGGTAAAGGCAACAGGCTTGTTCCACATAATGCCAACGCCACCCCAAGAGATGGTCATAGGGTTTTCTTTGTCACCGTTTTTGGCAGTTACAAGTGCCCAGTCTTTGTTGAGAAGTTTGAATGTATTTTCTGTAATTTCGTATGGGCTGATTTCTTTGAAATTCATAATATCAAATCCTTTCCTAAAAGTATATGTTTATGTAAAATATCATATCACATTTTCAAAGATTTGACCAGTAGAATAAATATAAGGGTTTGTTGTGTATAAATATACATTATATACATAATATTTATACATTTTATTTTCTTGTTTTGAAAAATAAGTTATAAATTTGTGGTGATTTTGTTTATATAAAGGCTGGTTTTACATAGTTTTTCGCAACATTTTAATAAAATTCGCATTTTTTTGAATAAATATGCAAATAGCCCTTGATTTTTTTGTGATGTTGAGTATAATGTTATATTGTTAAGAAAATTTATCCAAAAGGGGATTTTAAAATGGCAGATAATAAGATTAAAAAGGTTGTTCTTGCTTATTCAGGCGGACTTGATACTTCTATCATCATTCCTTGGTTAAAGGAAAATTATGACAACTGTGAGGTTATCGCTGTTTCAGGTAACGTAGGTCAAGATTCTGAACTTGAGGGTTTGGAGGAAAAGGCTATTGCTACAGGCGCTTCAAAATTATATATCGAAGATTTGAACGACGAGTTCGTTAAAGAATATGTTTACCCAACAATCAAGGCAGGCGCAGTTTATGAGGGCAAGTATCTTTTAGGTACTTCTTTTGCAAGACCTATTATTGCAAAGAGAATTGTAGAGATTGCTCTCGCAGAGGGTGCAGACGCAATTTGTCACGGTTGCACAGGTAAGGGTAACGACCAGGTTCGTTTTGAACTTGCTATCAAGGCTTATGCTCCTGATATGAAGATTATCGCTCCTTGGAGAACTTGGGAATTTAAGAGCCGTGAGGACGAAATCGAATATGCTGAAAAGCACAATATTCCACTAAAAATAAACAGAGAAACTAACTACTCCAAGGACAAGAATCTATGGCATTTAAGCCACGAAGGTTTAGATTTGGAAGACCCAGCAAACGAGCCACAGTACGAGAAGGAAGGCTTCCTTGAAATGGGTGTTTCACCATTGCAGGCTCCTGATGTACCGGAGTATGTAACAATTCACTTTGAAAAGGGTGAGGCTACTGCAATAAACGGTGTTGAAATGGACCCTGTTGCAGTTGTTACAAAACTTAACGAAATCGGTGGCAAAAACGGTATTGGTATTACTGACATCGTTGAGAACCGTCTTGTTGGTATGAAGGCTCGTGGCGTATACGAAACACCAGGTGGTACTATCCTATATGCTGCACATAACAAACTTGAGGAAATTTGCCTTGATAAGGATACTCAGCACTACAAGTCAGTTCTTGCAATTAAGTTTGCAGAATTAGTATATGACGGTAAATGGTACACACCACTACGAGAGGCTCTCTCAGCATTTGTTGACAGCACTCAGGAATATGTTACAGGTGATGTTAAACTCAAACTTTACAAGGGTAACATTATTGACGCCGGTGTTACAAGTCCATACTCACTATACGATGAGGAAATCGCAACATTTGACGAGGACGAAGTATATAACCAGAACGATAGCGCTGGCTTTATCAACCTATTTGGCTTGCCAATCAAGGTTCGTGCTAAGAAAGGTCTTATTAAGTAATTTTATTAAGCATTTTATAAACTTATGGGGGCAGAGTTTTACTCTGTCCCATTAAGTGTTTTTTATGGGGTGAATTAAATGCAACTTTGGAAAGGTCGATTTAAGAAAGAACTTTCAAAAACTACTAACGATTTTAACAGTTCAATTTCTTTTGATAGCCGTATGTACAAAGAGGATATCGAGGGTAGTATTGCTCACGCAACTATGCTTGGTAAGTGTGGTATTATCAAAGAAACTGAAGCAAAAAATATATGCAAAGGTCTTAAGGAAATTCTCGCTGATATTGAGGCTGGTGTACTTGCTATTGATATGGAAGCAGAGGATATCCACACATTTATTGAGGGTGAACTCACCAAGAGATTAGGTGACGACGGTAAGCGTCTGCACACTTCTCGTAGCCGTAACGACCAAGTAGCAGTTGACATCAAACTTTACCTGAAAAAGGAAGTTGTAAATGTTAAGACTATGCTTGAGGAGTTAGTTAAGGTTATTGCTGACAAGGCAGAAAAATACAGTTCAACTGTTATGCCCGGTTACACTCACTTGCAACGTGCTCAACCTATAACATTCGGTCATCATCTTTTGGCGTATGCAGAGATGTTCTTGCGTGATATTAGCCGTCTTGAGGACTGCTACAAACGTATGGATGAGATGCCTCTTGGATCTTGTGCATTAGCAGGTACAACTTACCCTATTGACAGAAATATCACCAAGGAACTTTTGGGTTTTGCAAGAATTACAAACAACTCTCTTGACGGTGTATCAGACAGAGATTATTGCATTGAATTTGCAAGTTGTTTGTCGATGATTATGGTGCACTTAAGCCGTTTTTCAGAAGAAATTATTATGTGGTGCAGTTGGGAGTTTAAGTTCGTTGAACTTGATGATGCTTTTTCAACAGGCTCATCAATTATGCCACAGAAAAAGAACCCTGATATTGCCGAGTTAGTTCGTGGCAAAAGTGGACGTGTGTTCGGCGACAATATGACACTGCTCACTATTATGAAGGGTACTGCTCTTGCTTACAACAAAGATATGCAAGAGGACAAAGAAGCAATTTTTGACGCACTAGATACAGTTAAAATGTGTTTAACTGCATTTACTCCAATGCTTGATACAATGAAAGTTATCCCAGAGAATATGCGCAAGGCTGCTGCAGGTGGTTTTATCAATGCTACTGACTGTGCTGACTGGCTCACAAAGAACGGCGTACCGTTCCGTGACGCTTACAAGGCTACAGGCGAGTTGGTTGCTCGTTGCATTGAACTTAACACAGACCTTGAGAGTTTGCCTCTTGAGGAGTATAAGAAGATTTGCGACGTGTTTACAGAGGATGTTTTTAATGCAATTTCTCTTGAACAATGCACAATGGAGCGCAAGGCTTTTGGTGGCCCTGCTCCTGAGAATGTTAAGGCGCAGGCAAATCGCATTAAAGATTTACTAAAATAAGGATGATATTATGATAAAAGTTGGTATTGTGGGCGCAACAGGATATGCAGGCACTGAACTTGTAAGACTGATTTCATCTCACCCACAGGCAGAAGTTGTGGCAATTAGTTCCGTAAGTTTTCAGGGACAAAAAATCTCTGATGTTTATCCAAGTTATCGCAACTTAGAAGATATGGTGTGTGGAACGCAGGCAGAAGTTGTTGCTGAAAGTGACGTTATTTTTGCAGCACTTCCTCATGGTTTAAGTCAGGAACTTGCTATGGACTGCAAAAATTCAGGCAAGAAGTTCATCGATTTGGGAGCAGACTTTCGCCTCGAAAGTGAAGAAGAATACCAGGAATGGTATGGTGGTACCTTCCTTGACAAAGATTTGCACAAAGAAGCAGTTTACGGTTTGCCTGAATTTTTCCGAGATGAAATCAAGGGCAAGAGCATAATAGCAAACCCTGGTTGTTACACAACTTGTTCTCCACTTGCTATTGCACCTGCTATTGTAAATAACCTTGTTGAACTCAAGGGTATTATTTGTGACTGCAAAAGTGGTGTTACAGGTGCAGGCAGAAAGCCAAGTCAGGCAAATCATTATCCTGAACTTAACGAAGGCTTCCACGCTTATAAGGTTGCAAGTCATCGTCATACTCCTGAGATTGAGCAGACTTTGTCAAAACTTTCCGGTGAGGACGTAAAAATTACATTTGTACCTCATTTGTTACCTGTTAATCGTGGCATACTTGCTACTGTTTATGCAGATTTAAAAGAGGGCGTTACCTTTGAACAGGTAATTGAAGCCTACAATAATTACTATAAAGACGAGTACTTTGTTCGCTTGCTTCCGCAAGGTGAGTGTGCTGATATACATAACATTAAGTATTCTAACTTCTGCGATGTTTCTATTCATTATGATAAGCGTTGTCACAAGTTAGTTGCTTGTGCAGCCATTGATAATATGGTCAAGGGTGCTGCAGGTCAGGCTATTCAAAATATGAATATTATTTTTGACCTTGACGAAAAAACAGGCTTGGAGATTCTACCACCTGCGTTTTAATGCAGAGAGAGGTAACTGTCGGGAGCGAAAGGGTAGGTAAGATTAACCTATTTGCTCGGATAAACAACCCACCGGTTGCCAGCGTTTTTAAAGGAAATTTACTATGGAATATAATTTTATACAGGGTGGAGTTACTTCCCCTTTGGGCTTTACTGCTCAGGGTGTTTGTGCTTCTATTAAGCCCTCAAATACAACTAAAAGAGATTTGGCACTGATTAAAAGCGATGTGCTATGCAACGCAGCAGCAGTTTATACAAAAAATTTAGTAAAATCTGATGCTATCAAGGTTACTCAAGAGCACCTTGCAAACGGCAAGGCACAGGCAGTTATCGTTAATTCAGGTAATGCAAATACTTGTAATGCTGACGGTTACGACAAAGCCCAGCAAATGTGCAATATTGCATCTGAAGTTTTAGATGTTAACGTAGATGATGTTATTGTTGCATCTACAGGTGTTATCGGTCAGGTGCTTCCTATTGAGCCTATCAAAAAAGGCGCAACGGAGATGAAAGGTCAACTCTCAAAAGAAGGTGGCACTAATGCTGCTGAAGCCATTATGACAACTGATACAGTAAAAAAAGAAATGGCTATGGAAATGACCTTGGACGGCAAAAA
Organism: uncultured Ruminococcus sp.; assembly: GCA_964629465.1. Classification (GTDB taxonomy): domain Bacteria; phylum Bacillota; class Clostridia; order Oscillospirales; family Acutalibacteraceae; genus Ruminococcoides. The sequence continues at coordinate 47,943 of CAZVRE010000007.1, forward strand.
AATTACTATCGGTGGTATTGCAAAGGGTTCAGGTATGATACATATCAATATGGGTACAATGCTTTCTTTTGTAACTACTGACGCTTGCGTGTCACCTGAAATGCTTAAAGAGGCTTTGCTTGAGGCAGTTGAAGATAGTTATAATATGGTAAGTGTTGACGGCGATACTTCTACCAACGACACTCTTGCAATTATGGCGTCAGGACTTGCAGGTAATAAAGAGATTACAGAGAAAAACGAGGACTACAGAGTTTTTGTTGCAGGTTTGACAGAGGCGTTTAAGAGCCTTGCAAAGAAGTTAGCAGGTGACGGCGAAGGTGCCACAAAACTTTTGGTTTGCACAGTAGACGGTGCCAAGACAAAACAAGATGCAGTCAAGGTTGCAAAGAGCGTTATTTGCTCAAGTCTTCTAAAAGCTGCTATGTTTGGCGCAGATGCTAACTGGGGTAGAGTTTTGTGCGCTATAGGTTATAGCGGAGCAGACGTAGATGTAAAAAAAGTAGATGTTGCTTTTAAGTCCACTAAGGGCGAAATCACAGTTTGCACTGACGGTGCAGGAGTTGACTTTGACGAGGATATTGCAAAGGAAATCTTGCTTGAAAAAGAAATTCAAATTATTATTAACTTAAAAGATGGTGAGGGTAAGTCCGAAGCCTACGGTTGCGACTTAACCTATGATTATGTTAAAATCAACGGAGATTACAGAACATAAAGGAAGATAACTATGGATATGAACAAAAGGGCCAACGTCCTTATACAGGCTATGCCTTATATCAAAAAATACACAGGAGAAACTGTTGTTGTGAAGTATGGTGGTAACGCTATGCTTAACGACAATCTCAAGTCTGCAGTTATGAGCGATATATGCTTGATGCAACTTGTTGGTATAAATGTTGTTTTGGTACACGGTGGTGGTCCTGAAATTAACCATATGCTTGAGAAAACAGGTAAAGTCAGTGAGTTCAAAAACGGACTTCGTGTTACTGACGAGGAGACTATTGATATTGTTCAGCAGGTGCTTGCAGGCAAGGTGAACAAGTCTTTGGTACAATTATTGTCACAAAGTGGTGGTAAGGCTATTGGCCTTTGTGGTCTTGACGGCAGGATGCTTATGGCTGACAAACTCATCTCAGGAGATGACTTGGGTTATGTTGGTGAAGTTAAAGAGGTTAATACTGATATTATCAACGACTCTATCGCTAACGGCTATATCCCAGTAATTTCTACTATTGCAGGGGGATATGACGGCGAAGTTTATAACATTAACGCTGATCTTGCAGCGGCTCAAATTGCAGCAAAGTTAAACGCCAAAAAACTTATTCTTATGACAGATATCCGTGGTTTGCTTAGAGATGTTAACGACGAGGATAGTTTGATTTCCGTTGTAAATGTTAGTGAGGTGCTTTCTCTTAAAAAAGAGGGCATCATCAGTGGTGGTATGATACCAAAAATCGACTGCTGTGTTGAGGCAGTTCGTATGGGCGTGAAACGTGCTCATATTATTGATGGTAGAATTGAACATTCAATTTTGCTTGAGTTGTTCTCCGACGAAGGTGTCGGCACAATGTTCTATTAAGGAGAATTTATGGAAATTCGTTCTATGACAATAGAAGATTACGATGAAGTTTATGCCTTGTGGCAGATTACTACCAAGCGTGCCTTGAGTAGTGCTGATAGCAGAGATAGAATTGAGGCGTATCTTAATCGCAACAAAGGTATGAGTCAGGTGGCAGTTGACCAAGGTAAGGTAATTGGTACTGTTCTTGCAGGTCACGATGGCAGACGAGGTTTTATATATCATATGGCAGTTTTGCCTGAGTATCGTCGTCATCATATTGGCAAACAATTGGCAGAAAAAGCCCTGCAAAAAATAGCAGAAGACAACATAGATAAAACTCATATCTATTGTTTTAAAGATAATTTTACAGGTCAGAGTTTTTGGACCAACAATGGTTTTGAGAAGCGAGATGATATTTTCGATTTTTCAATTAACCATTCAAACGAGGAGTAAGATGAACACTAAAGAACAAGACAAACAATACATAATGCACACCTACGGCAGATACGATGTGGCTATCAAAGAGGGCAAAGGCTGTTATGCTTATGATGAGGATGGCAAAAAGTACCTGGACGTAAGTTCAGGCATAGGCGTTAATGCTTTAGGTTATTGCGACCAAGGTTGGGTAGATACCGTTACAAAACAGGTTAACACTATTCAACATATGAGTAACTATTTTTATAGCCCTCAAGCGTCACAACTTGCTGAAAACTTGTGTAGTAACACTCCTTTTGCAAGAGTTTGCTTTGGTAATAGTGGTGCAGAGGCTAACGAGTGTGCAATCAAACTTGCAAGAAAATATAGTTTTGACAAATACGGCAAGGATCGTAATGAGATTATCACTCTCAAAAATTCTTTCCACGGCAGAACAGTCACAACTCTATCTGCTACAGGTCAGGAGGTTTTTCATAACTACTTCTTTCCTTTTACAGAGGGTTTTGACTTTGCAGAACCAACAATTGAGGACTTAAGCGCAAAAGTTACTGACAAAACTTGTGCAGTAATGATGGAGTGCGTTCAGGGTGAAGGCGGAGTTAATATTCTGCCTGTAGATTTTGTGAAGCAAGTAAGAGAACTTTGCGACAAAAATGACTTGGTGCTTATTGTTGATGAAGTCCAGACAGGCATAGGACGAACAGGTAAGTTGTTTAGTTTTGAAAATTATGATATAATTCCTGACGTAATTACTTGTGCAAAGGGTCTTGGGGGCGGACTTCCAATTGGTGCTTGTTTGTGTACCGAAAAATTGCAGGAAGTTTTGCAACCGTCAACTCACGGCACAACTTTTGGCGCAAACCCTGTTGTATGCGCAGGCGCAAACTATATTTTGTCTGTAGTTAATAATCAGGAATTTTTGCAGGAAGTTAACAAAAAAGGCGAATATTTAAACCGTAAACTAGCACAGATAAAAGGCGTTAAGTCCGTCAGAAATCTTGGACTAATGGTAGGCATAGAGTTAAGTGAGGGAGATGCTCATCACATAGCCAAAAAATGCGTAGAAAACGGATTGCTTATTATAACTGCTAAAGATTTGCTTCGTATGTTGCCACCGTTGAATATTACTTACGATGAACTTGACGAAGCCATTGAAATTTTAAAGAAAACTTTGGAGGAATAAATTATGAAGCATTTACTAAAACTGGAAGATTGGTCAACAGAGGAAATTACAGAAGCACTCAACCTTGCTGATCAGTTAAAATACGAGCAGAAACACGGCATTGAACACAAACACTTACAGGGAAAAACTCTGGGTATGATTTTTGAGAAAAGTTCAACTCGTACTCGTGTATCTTTTGAAGTTGGTATGACACAGTTAGGTGGTTATCCTCTATTTTTGTCCTCAAACGATTTGCAAATTGGCAGAGGTGAGCCTGTGCAGGATACTGCACGAGTTCTATCTCGTTTTATTGACGGTATTATGATTAGAACTTTTGAGCAGAGCGAGGTTGAGGCTTTGGCTGAATACGGTTCTATTCCAATTATCAACGGTTTAACTGACTATTGCCACCCTTGTCAGGTTTTGGCTGATCTTATGACAATTCGTGAGTTCAAAGGTAAACTTGAGGGCTTAAAGATGTGCTTTATTGGTGACGGTAACAATATGATGAACTCTCTTGTTATTGGTGCTTTAAAAATGGGTATGAGCATTTCTTGTGCTTGTCCTGAGGGCTACGACGCTCCTGAACATATTCTCAATTATGCTAAGGAAAACGGTATGGCAGACAAGTTTGAACTTTGTCGTAACCCTATTGATGCTGCAAAGGGTACTGACGTTGTATGCACAGATGTATGGGCATCAATGGGTCAGGAAGAAGAACAGGCAAAGAGAGCAAAAGTATTCAAGGACTTCCAGGTTAATGATGAATTGATGGCTGTTACAAATGCTGAGTGTATGGTGCTACATTGCTTACCTGCACACCGTGGTGAAGAAATTACTGCAGAAGTTTTGGAAGCACACGCTAACGAAATTTTTGAAGAAGCAGAAAACAGACTTCACGCTCAAAAAGCAGTTCTTGTTAAGTGCCTAAAAGACTAATAAAAACTATTACCCACGACAAAAGTCGTGGGTATTTTACTTTAAAAGAAACAACTATGACAATGCTGTGACATTTCTTGAAAATTTCACAAATTGTTATATAATTTAATTGTATAAATTTTATACAAAAACAAAAAGGAGAGTAGTTCAATGGAAAAATTATTCAAATTGAAACAAAATGGCACCAATGCAAGAACAGAAATTGTTGCCGGTATTACAACCTTCCTTGCTATGGCGTATATACTTGCGGTTAACCCAAGTATTTTATCAGCAGCAGGAATGAATTCTCAGGCTGTATTTGCGGCTACAGCAATTTCAGCTGCTTTCGCAACATTGATTATGGCATTTTATGCTAATTATCCTGTTGCACTTGCATCAGGTATGGGACTTAATGCATATTTTGCTTATTCAGTTGTTCCACAACTTGCTGAACAAGGTGTTACAAACCCTTGGCAGGTTGCATTAACCGCTATTTTAGTTGAAGGTATTATATTTATTATTTTATCTTTCTTCAAGTTTAGAGAAACTCTTGTTAACAAGGTTCCTGCTAACCTAAAATATGGTATTTCAGCAGGTATCGGTTTGTTTATTATTATTGTTGCATTCAAAGGCGCAGGCATTACAGTTTCCAATGAGTCTACAATAGTTGCTCTTGGCGACCTTGCTTCTGCTCCTGTTTATCTTGCTCTATTAGGCGTTATTATTGTTGCTGTTTTATGGCACTTTAAGGTTAAAGGCTCAATCTTAATTGGTATTATTGCAACTTGGGTGTTAGGTATGATCGCAGAACTTTGCGGAGTTGATGTAGGTGCTGCTTCAACTATCCCTGATTTTACTAACTATTCTTTGTTTGCTCCGGTTAAGGCTATGGCAACAGAAACAATGTTCAAGTTTGACTTCACTTATGTGGCACAGAACATTGTAAACTTCTTAGTTATCGTATTTGCTTTCTTGTTTGTTGATCTGTTCGACACAGTAGGTACACTTATTGGTGTTGCACAGGAAGGTAAAATGCTTAACGAAAAAGGCGAATTGCCAAGAGTAGGCCGTGCATTGATGGCTGATGCTATTGGTACTTGTGCAGGTGCTTGCTTGGGTACATCAACAGTAACTTCTTATGTTGAGTCTACAACAGGTGTTGCTGAAGGCGGTCGTACAGGTTTGACTGCTGCAGTTTCTGCAATTATGTTCTTACTTGCACTTCCTTTATATCCTATCTTCCTTGCTATTCCATCATTTGCAACTGCTCCTGCACTAATATTTGTTGGCTTGTTAATGATGAAGAATATCACAAAGATGAATTTTGAAGATGATATTGCAGACACGGTTGGTGGTTTCTTCGCTGTAGTTATGATGCCATTCTCATATTCAATCGCAACAGGTATTATGTTTGGTATCGTTTCTTGGGTTATCCTAAAAGTTGTTACAGGCAAAATCAAAGATGTTCATCCTGTAATGTGGGTTGCATTCGCTCTGTTTGTAGTAAGAATTGTAACTATCATATTGGGCGTTTCATCATAAGTTGATATAAAATAAAAGTTCCCTCTACTTTTTAAGTAGAGGGATTTTTTTATATATTTTTAGTTGATTAGTAAATTCCTTGTACAGTTACTTCACCACAGTTTACGGTGGCAATAGTTCCGTCAGATAACATAACCTCAAGTTCACCTTTGTTGTTAACTGCAGCAGCCATTCCTGTAATGTCACGGCTTCCTCGGTTGAACATAACCTGTCTACCTATTGTAGCACACAAATTACGGTAATCAACAACTGCTTCACCTGTGAGGGTGTAATGGTTGTTGATGATTTTTTGTTCAAGAGTATTAAGCAAGGTTGCTATAAATTTGTTTATATCAATTCTACGGCCACTCTCAAGAAAAACAGAGGTTGCGTTTGGTAAATCTGCAGTGAAAATGCTATTATAAATATTTATTCCAACGCCAACAACTACATAGTCGGTACGAGATTCTGTTACTTCCATTTCTGCAAGTATACCACAGAGTTTTTTTCTGCCAACTATAATATCGTTAGGCCATTTGATTTTGCTGTCAATAAGGCAAAAATCGTTTATGGCTTTGCATACACCAAGCCCAGCCAAAGGAGTAATGCCACAGGTGTTATCAGGGGTCAAATCAGGTCGCAACAAAACAGAAAGGGCAAGACTCTTGTCCTTCTCTGTATTCCATACTCTGCCCAGTCTGCCTTTGCCTTGAGTTTGTTCACGAGTAATAACCACCGTGCCCTCTTGCTCGCCGTTATGAGCAAGGGCTTTAAGGTAGTCGTTGGTGGACTCAACGGAGTCAAGAATTATTATATTGTTACCGATTATGTTAGTGTTGAGGTTGTTTTTTATGACCTCAAGGTCTAACATATTACCTTGATTTGTTGGCATAACTAAATCACCGATAAATATATAATTATTATTTAATATCTAATTTGCCTTTTGTAACTGCAAGAGCCTTTGCGATTGGTGTGCCGATAATTGTTGTTGCAACAACTTCACCAATACCGTTTGCCAAAAAAATAGCAAAGAAAAATGCAAAGAAGTTAGTGTATGTACCAACAATATCAGGACTGTTGCCGTAGAATAACCACATTGTAGATAGATACAAAATTGTATTTAAAAGTGGACAACAAAGGCAAGTTACAAAATATGAAATAACTTTAGTCTTGTCGATCTTCTGCAAACTTTTGAAAATCAAGCCTGTCAGCAACCCTACCAAAACTCGAGTAGGAATCGTAAGCATAAAATAACCGAAAGGTGACATTTCAAACAGAATAGGTCCCATAACATCTCCACCTGTAAGTCCAACAACAAAACTGCTGATACCAAAGGCAAAACCTAAAATTGTGGCGCCTGATAGGCTCAATACTGTGGCTCCAACGGCAACAATAATAGGTACGATTGTAATAGTAAAGAATGGACCTAAAGGAATGTAACCCAAACCTGAAAAGGTTAGTGCGATTATCAATCCAATGAATATGCCTAATAACGCAAGGTTAAAAACATTACCTTTTACTTTTGTTTTTGTCATAATAAAACCTCCTGCTGTCGCCTCCTGAGAGTGCAACGCAAATTTATTTATCTCTAATTACAAAAACTTATTTATTTTTATTGTATATTATCCTTAACCCGTCAAGGATAAGGTCATCGTTGAGAATGATGTTGTGTTTGCAATTTTCAATAATTGTAGGAGCCAGTCCACCTGTTGCAACAACAGTACAAACCTTGCCTTTTTCCTCCTGAAATTTGTCAATCATACCGTCAATAGTACAAGCAGTACCATAAACCACACCACTGCTTATACAGTCTTCTGTGTTAGTACCAATAACGCTTTTAGGAGTAGAAATATCTACGCTTGGTAGCAGAGCTCCGTTGCGAGTAAGTGCATCCAAAGATATTGAAACACCCGGCAAAATTGCACCACCACAGTAGGCTTTATTTTCGTTTATATACACAATAGTTGTGGCAGTACCCAACCCAATAACTATTGCAGGGCAAGAGTACAGTTCTTTTGTTGCAACACACATAGCAACCAAATCTGCGCCCAAAGTTGACGGGTTATCAATTCTTAAGTCAAGTCCTGTCTTAATGCCAGGACCAATAACTAATGACTTGATGCCTGTTATTTTTTCGATGGCTTCTACAAGAGGTAGAGTGATTCTTGGTACAACGCTTGAGATAACAGAACCACTGATTTTGCTTGTGTCAATATTGTTAATTTCAAAAATTGAATGTAATTTTACCGCAAAGTCATCAGGGGTTGATTCTGAATTGGTAGAAAATCTTAACTTAATAAGTTGCATATCTCCGTTGTATAATGCAAATTTTATATTTGTATTACCAACATCAGTGCATAGCAGCATAATCTCACCTCAAAGCCAAAGTTTGCAGTAATTATACCATAAAATTCAAATTCTTTCAACTCTAATTGACTAATTTTCTTTATGCGAAAAATATCTCATGTCTTTTGTGATATCATAAATTTGTATATGGAGACCTTTACAGGAGGAGTTACTATGAACAGTACAGAAGTTACAAAGTTACAAATTCTTGCAGATAAAGCAAGACTTGGTGCAGTAATCGGTACTTACCACGCTAAGTCCGGTCACCCAGGAGGTTCTTTATCAGCAGCAGACATTTTCACATACCTTTATTTTAAGGAAATGAATGTTGACCCTCAGAACCCTGATATGGCAGACAGAGATCGTTTTGTATTATCAAAAGGTCATTGTTGCCCAAGTCTTTATGCAACACTTGCACTCAAGGGCTTTTTTGAGTGGGACGAACTCTTGAAATTGCGCAAAATCGGTGCAATGCTACAGGGCCACCCTGATATGAAGGGCACACCTGGTATTGATATGAGTTCAGGTTCTTTAGGTCAGGGTGTTTCTGCTGCTTGTGGTATGGCTTTGGCTGCAAAATTAGACAATAAAGATTACAGAGTTTACACTGTTTTAGGCGACGGTGAATGTGAGGAAGGTCAGGTTTGGGAGGCTGCTATGTTTGCTGCTCACAAGCAACTTGACAACCTTGTAGTATTTGTTGACCAGAACGGATTGCAGATTGACGGTACTGTTGAGGAAGTTGGCGGTATCGAACCTTTGGACAAAAAGTTTGAGGCATTTGGCTTTGAGGTAATTAAAATCAACGGCCACGACTTTAACGATATTGAAAATGCACTTAACAAAGCAAGAGCAACAAAAGGCAAGCCTACTGCTATTCTTGCAAAAACTGTTAAGGGCAAGGGCGTAAGTTTTATGGAAAATCAGGTTGGCTGGCACGGTAAAGCCTGCAACGCTGATGAGTTAGCAATTGCTACAAAAGAACTTGAAGAAAAAATCGCAAAATTGGAGGCTGAACTATAATGGCAGATGTAATTTCAAAGGCTACCAGAGAGAGTTTCGGCGAGGCTCTTTGCGAAATGGCTAAAACAAACAATGACATAGTTGTACTTGATGCTGACCTTGCAGCAGCAACCAAGACTTCTACTTTCCAGAAGGCATACCCAGAACGCTTTAAGAACTGTGGTATTGCCGAGGGTAATATGATGGGCGTAGCAGCAGGTCTTGCTGCAGCAGGCAAAACTCCTGTAGCGGCTTCTTTTGCTATGTTCTCAACAGGTCGTGCATTTGAACAAATCAGAAACTCAATTGCATATCCTGGACTTAATGTTAAAATTGCAGGTTCACACGCAGGTATCTCAACAGGCGAAGACGGTGCAACTCACCAGTGCCTTGAGGATATTGCAGTTATGCGTACTTTACCTGGTATGACAGTACTTAACCCTGCTGACCACTACGAAATGATTGAGGCTACAAAAGCTGCTATTGAGCACAAAGGCCCAGTATATATTCGTCTTGGCCGTTTGGCAGTAGATAGTTTTAACGATCCTGCTAACTACAAGTTTGAACTTGGTAAGGGTATTACACTTCACGAAGGTAATGACGTTGCAGTTATTGCTACTGGCTTGTGTGTAAACGAAGCACGAAAAGCAGTTATCGCTCTTGAAAAAGAGGGCATTAACGCAAGACTTATCAACATCCATACTATCAAGCCTATTGATAGAGAAATCATCATCAAGGCTGCTCAGGAGTGTAAGCAGATTATTACTGTTGAGGAGCACAATGTTATTGGTGGTCTTGCTGATGCTGTGTGCGAGGTTACAAGTGCAGAGTGCCCAGTTAAGGTTACACGAATTGGCGTTTATGACCAGTTTGGCCACAGCGGTCCTGCTTGGGATTTGCTTGAAGAATTCGGTTTGACTGAAACTAACATCAAAAAAGTTATTAAAGATGTTGTAAAAGGCTAATACTAACTTTAGTGCCCTTGCGTTATCGCAAGGGCATTTTTTGATTTGAGGAGGTGATGCAGTATGCAAAAAATGTTAAAAAATAAATACTTCGCTTATTTTGGGGCGATTCTTTGCACAGCGTTGTGGGGTACTGCATTTCCGTCGATAAAACTAAGTTACTCCTATTTTGAAATAGCAGATGGCGATATTGCGTCAAAGTTGCTTTTGGCTGGTGAGCGTTTTACTTTAGCAGGACTTATGGTAATCTTTGCAGGAGTTTTTATTTGCAAAAAAGTAGTTGTTCCCCAGAAAACAGACCTACTTCCAATATTAGTTTTAGGTATAGTGCAAACTACATTTCAGTATGTGTTTTCTTACATAGGTGTTGGCTTTACTACTGCTACCAACACTTCTATAATTTCCGGCACAGCGTCACTTTTGTCAGTGATTATTGCGAGTTTTGTTTTTAAGTCTGACAGATTAAATGGTATGAAAATTGCAGGTTGTCTTGTCGGGCTTGCAGGTATAATCTCCATAAATTTAGGGGACATAAGTATTTCCAATGTCACTTTGCTTGGCGATTTTGTGGTGCTTCTATCTGCCTTAAGCGGAGCAGGAGGTAATGTTATATCAAAGGTTGTTGCAAAAAATCGCAACGTTGTTATGGTAACAGGTTGGCAGTTGCTATTTGGTGGAGTTATATTGTTTGCAATTGGAGGAATTAGTGGAGGCAGGATAAATCACTCCAATATATTAGGAGTTGTTATTTTACTGTGGCTTTCTTTTGTGTCTGCTGTAGGCTTCTTGCTATGGACTGCATTGTTGAGATATCACCCAGTCAGCAGAATTACAATATTTAATATGCTTGTACCTGTGTTCGGCACATTCTGGTCAGCAGTGTTACTTAAGGAAGAAATATTCAAGTGGCAAAATGTACTTGCGTTACTGCTTATATGCGCAGGTATTGTGTTTGTTAATATAAAAGGAAACAAAAGTATGAAAATCAAAGCAGTAATTTTTGATATGGACGGAGTTGTTTTAGATACTGAAAAACTCTATGTGCGATTTTGGTGCGAGGGCGCAAATTCCTGTGGCTATCCTATGACCAAAGAACACGCCTTGTCTATACGAAGTCTTGCTCGTCCTTTTGCTATCCAAAAGTTGCAAGGGTATTTTGGCGAAGATTTTGATTATGATGCAGTTCGCAGCAAACGAATTGAACTTATGGAAAAATACATTGAGGAAAATGGCGTTGACAAAAAGCCAAACAGTCAGGAAATTCTAAAGTGGCTTAAGTTGAAGGGTTACAAGGTTGCCCTTGCTACTGCCACACCACTTGAGAGAACAGAAAGGTACCTCAAAAAGGTTGATTTATATCAGTATTTTGACAAGATAGTTTGTGCTTCTATGGTGAAGCAAGGCAAACCCCAGCCTGATATTTATCTCAAAGCCTGTGAGGAATTAGGTTTTGCTCCTTGTGAGTGTATGGCAGTAGAGGATAGTGCTAATGGTATTATCTCCGCTTCGTCTGCAGGGTGTGTTACCGTTATGGCAGTTGATTTGGACGGTCCTACCGAAGAAACTGCAAAGCGTACCTATGCGGTTATTGAAAATCTTATTGAAATAAAAACTTTGCTTAAGGATGATTAAATGGAGTACAAGCTTATTGCTCTTGATATAGATGGTACATTAGTTAATGACCAAAAAATTATAACGCCAAATACCCTTAACGCCCTGATAAAAGCGCAACAGCAAGGGGTTAAGGTTGTTATTTCCTCAGGCAGAATGCCTTATGGAGTAAAAAATTACGCAAGTCAGTTGCAGTTAGCAAAATTCGGTGGATGCCTTATTTGTTTTAACGGTGGGTTAGTGATTGATGCTAAGGGTGAGATTATATGCAAGACCTATCTTAACAAAAAGTACTTGCATCTTGTTTATAATGAACTTACTGATTTTAATGTTACAACAGTCGTGCACCAGCAAAATTGCTTGGTAAGTGACACAAAGATAAATGAGTTTACTCATATTGCTCCTTCTACTGTAAATGCACCACTAAAAAATGTTGAGAATTTCCTCACTTTTGTAGATTGGGATATTCACAAAATTTTGTTGGTGGGAGAAAAGTCAGAACTTGAACAGATACAGAATATTATGATTAAAAAATATGCAACAGAGTTGGATGTTTACTTTTCTGCGCCTTGGTTTTTGGAGATTATGCCTAAAGGAGTAGATAAAGGAACTGCCCTGGAAAATCTCTGCAAAAGTTATAACATAAAGCCTGATGAGGTTATTGCTTGTGGTGATAATTTTAACGACCAATCTATGATTGACTTTGCAGGTTTGAGCGTTATTATGCAAAACGGTAGAGGCGAGATGAAGCAAATTGCTGATTATGTTACTTTAAATGATAACAATAATGACGGTATAGCAGAAGTGGTGGGAAAATTTATTTTATAGCCATTTATAATTCTTATACAGAAATTTGATGTACTTCACCTACTGTATAATGGAAATATATTCTTCTGCTGACAAGGAGGTTTTGATATGAAAAGTTTCAAAAAAATGCTTGCGCTGATTATATGCGTGCTTATGATTTTGAGTATTGCAGTTGTAAGCACAAGTGCAATAACAACCCAAGAAGCAGAGGTTGAGGCTACTACAGGAATTACTATTCATTACTATTGTGAGGACACAACTCCATACATTTATTATTGGAACTCCTTACCTCAAAATATCGAAACCACCTATCCCGGCGCCAAAATGACCAAGGACACGGCTCAAGGCGACAACTGGTACATATACACTTTTGATAATGTTACAAAGATAAATATTTTGTTTACTGACAAAGATGGCAACCAACTCTCTGATGAGTTAACTCGCAACACAGGTGAGTGGTGGTACAAAAAGAAATGGTACAGCGCCGACCCAAGTCAGGCAGATGACTGGCAACGCACAGATTTGCGTGAGGAAACAATTTACTTTGTAATTACTACTCGTTTTTATGACGGCGACTCAGGCAACAATGTGCATTGTTGGGACGATTCAAAAGCCAACAACCCTGACTCCGACCCTGCGTGGCGAGGAGATTTTCAGGGGCTTATAGACAAACTTGATTACATCAAGGCTCTTGGCTTTTCTGCCATCTGGATCACACCTATTGTCGAAAATGCTTCGGGTTATGATTATCACGGCTATCACGCATTTGATTTTACAAGGGTTGACCCTCGTTACGAGAGCGAAGGTGCTACATATCAGGACCTTATTGAGGCTGCGCACGAAAAAGACATCAAGATAATCCAAGACGTTGTTTGGAACCACACAAGTAACTTTGGTGAGGCAACTTTGGGTGCGATGTTTACAAAGGAATATGACGATATACAGGACCTTGGCTCTATTGACTGTATGCAGGTTATTGAGGGTTCAGAGTTGGATACGGCTTATCCTAATTATGACAGTATGAATTCGGACGCTCAGTACCAGGCAAGACTTGCTGTTCTCAAGAATACAGACGGCAAGAATCACGATGTTAATAACTATTATCACCACGACCAAAGTTTGTCTTACGGCTCCTATACAGAGCAAACAGGACAGATGGCAGGTGACTGCGTAGATGTTAATACAGAAAATCAGGAGGTTGCTAACTTCCTTACAGATACATATCTTGAATATGCCAATATGGGCGTAGATGCTTTCCGACTTGATACAGAAAAGCATATGAATCGTTGGACACTTAACACTGCATATTTCCCTGCATTTAGCGATATCGAAAACTTCCATATTTTTGGCGAAGTTTGTGCAAGAACTCACGAGGTTGTAAACGAAGGTGGCTTGTCAGACACACCTTTCTTCTATACTTGGAAAGAGAGCAGTACCTCTTGGCTAAATAACTGGAGCACAACTGATGCTGAAGCAAACTATAACAATTCAATAAAACATTATAACGAATACAACACTCGCACAATTTCACAGACAAGTAACAATGCTTACCTTAACGGCATAACTTACCGTATTCCTGATTATAGTCAGGGTAACGGTACAAGTGTAATTGACTTTAGAATGCATTGGGCGTTTGAAAATGCAAGTAACGCTTACAACAAAGCGTTGGAACACGACTCTTACTTTAACGATGCAACTTACAACGTTGTGTATGTTGACTCTCACGACTATTCTCCTGACTTCTGTCAAGATTATCGTTATGTAGGTGGCACACAGGCGTGGGCAGAAAACCTTGACTTAATGTTCACTTTCCGTGGCATTCCTTGTGTGTATTACGGTACAGAGGTAGAATTCCAGAAAGGTGCCAGAATTGACGCAGGTACAACTGCTGCTTTATCTACTACCGGTCGTGCTTACTACGGCGATTACCTTGAGGGTACAGTTTCTGCTACAGACTTTAGCGAATTTACTGCCAGTGGTACAGTTGCAGATACGTTGAACTCAACATTGAGTAAGCATATTTCAAAGTTAAATGCAATTCGTCGAGCAGTACCTGCTTTGCAAAAAGGACAATACACAAATAACTCTAACTATGTAAGTGGCAATATGGCATACATCAGAAGATATACTGATGCTACAGAGGGCGTTGACTCCCTTGCTCTTGTTACTATTAGTAACGGTGCAACATTCAAGAACATTCCCAACGGTAGATATATTGATGCTGTTACAGGTGATGTTAAAGACGTCACAAACGGAACATTAACAGTTTCATCTATCGGCACTGCCAATATGAGAGTTTATGTGTGCTGTGCATCAGGTTTCACAGGAATCGACGGACAAATTGGTGATAGCACTACATATCTAAAGTAATTTGTTCTATGAAATTGCAGTCTTGCATATAATTAAGAGGGCGGTGTTTTAACCGCCCTTTTTTCTTAATAAACTAATATGTATTCTTGTTTATAAGAAATATCTTTACAATATTTGTTTGTTTATGTTATAATATATTTCTACATAATAAAAATATTGAAAATTTACGATAAATGAATTCTAACGAAAATATATGGAACAAGGAGAAAGAAATGCCAAGAGATTTAGCGTACTACGAAACCAACCAAAAAGTTAATAAACTTGCTGACAAAATTCTTGAAAAGCCTTTATTTGACCAAGATCTCTACGGTAAATATGATGTTAAGCGTGGCTTGCGTGATGTTGACGGTAAGGGCGTGCGTACGGGCTTAACTGAAATTTCCGAAATTAAGCAGAATAAAATTGTTGACGGCAAAACTGTTCCTATTGACGGACAGTTGTACTACAGAGGTTACAATATAGAGGACATCGTGCACGGGTTTACTTCAGAGCACAGATACGGCTTTGAAGAAACTGTGTATCTACTGCTTTTTGGCGATATGCCAAGTCAGCAGGAGTTGGAGGAGTTTAAGGGTATTTTGGGCTCATATCGTGTATTGCCTACAAACTTTGTTCGTGATGTTATTATGAAAGCCCCATCAGATGATATGATGAACACTTTGGCTCGTTCAGTTTTAACACTATATTGTTATGACTCAAATCCTAACGATACATCTATTGAGAACGTTTTAAGACAGAGTTTGCAACTTATCTCAGTATTTCCGTTGCTTTCTGTTTATGGCTATCACGCATATAATCACTATCTCCGTAATCAGAGTTTGCATATTCATGTACCTGAGCCTGGTCAGTCAACTGCAGAGGTTATTTTGACTCTGCTTCGCCCTGACAAAAAGTTCACTGAACTTGAAGCAAGGGTGCTTGATATGGCGTTGGTGCTTCACGCAGAGCACGGTGGTGGTAACAACTCTACATTTACAACTCATGTTGTATCATCATCAGGTACTGATACATATTCTGCAATTTCTTCTGCTTTGGGATCACTAAAGGGACCAAAGCACGGTGGTGCTAATATTCAGGTTAGCAAGATGTTTGAGGATATCAAACTTAACGTTAAAGATTGGAATGACGAAGACCAAATCAAAAAGTATTTGGGTGATATTCTTGACAAAAAAGCCTTTGACCGTAGTGGCTTGATTTACGGTATGGGCCACGCAGTTTACACAATTTCTGACCCTCGTGCAAGAGTTCTCAAGAGTTCTGTGCGGAAACTTGCTGAGGAAAAAGGTATGGAAAAAGAATTTGTTCTATACGAGAATGTTGAGAAATTAGCACCTGAAATTATCGCAGAGAAAAAGAAGATTTACAAGGGCGTTTCTGCCAACGTAGACTTCTACAGTGGTTTTGTTTACAGTATGTTAGACTTACCTAGCGAACTTTACACACCATTGTTTGCGATTGCTCGTATAGCAGGTTGGAGTGCTCACAGAATTGAGGAACTTGTTAATGGTAACAAGATTATCAGACCTGCTTACATTAGTATCAGCGATCATAAAGAGTACAAAAAACTTAAGGATAGATAACACAAAAGGTTGCAGAATTTAATTCTGCAACCTTTCTTAATGTTTTATTAAGATGAGGGCTTTAGTGTTGACTTTGTAGTTATTAGGATTATAATTATTTGTGGGAGATGGGTGTATGAATTTCTTGTGTAATGTCCTTGAGATATTAGATTTGCAGATGACAAGACCCACAATGTACGGGTGGTTTCATATATTATTTTTGATAGTAACTGTTGTTGCAACTGTGCTTTTGTGCAAAGTTGTAGGCAAAGGTAATGAGCGCAAGGTAGTGCTAATTACCTCCATCATAGTGATTGTGTTGGAGATTTACAAGCAAATCAACTATACATTTGGGGTAGAAAACGGAGTAATAACTGCTGACTATGAGTGGTATGCTTTTCCGTTTCAATTTTGTTCAACTCCAATGTACATAGGCTTGCTTGCAGGCGTAACAAAAGGCAAAATTCACGACGCTTTGTGTGCGTATTTAGCAACATTTTCGGTGTTTGCAGGGCTATGTGTAATGCTGTACCCAAGCACGGTGTTTATAGGTACAATAGGCATAAATATTCAAACTATGATTTGCCACGGTTCAATGATAGCAGTGGGCGTGTATTTGCTTTATACAAACTATGTCAAATCAGAGCACAAGACTATACTCAAGGCAATTCCTGTGTTTGCAGTTTTGGTGTGCGTGGCGGTAGTCCTCAACGAAATAGCCCACCTAACAGGACTTTTGGAAACAGACACTTTCAATATGTTCTTTATAAGTCCATACTGCGAACCGTCATTACTTGTATACTCATGGGTACAAGGTGTGGTTGCTTTCCCTTGGTGCTTGTTTATCTATGTTGGTGCATTTTCATTAGCATCTTACATAATACTTCTTGTATCAATGCTCATAAAACGCAGGTCAAAATCAAATAAATGATATAAGGCGAGGTCTAACCTCGCCTTTGTTTTTCTCAAGCCCCCCTTGCCTAAAGGGGGGAAGACAAAATTTTAATTTTGTCAGGGGGGATTTTTTGAACAAACCTTTCCTAAACAAAAAAGCAGAGAGTGTGTAAAAACTCTCTGCTTTAATTATTGCGTTTTGGGTTGTCTGTTTGGTCAAGTAAATAATCAATGCTCACATCATAAAAATCTGCAATTTTAATTAGTACTTCTGCTGTTAGAGATATCACACCGTTTTCGTACTGAGAGTAAGTGTTTTGGGATATATTAAGGAATTCTGCCATTTGTCTTTGCTTAATATCTCTGTCTTCCCGCAGACTTCGCAAATTCTTAAATTTCATAAAAATCACCGTTTTTATTATGGCATATCTGTATTACAGATATTGACTTTTATCTGTAATACAGATATAATTTACTTAACTAATAAAGTTAAGGAGGATTTTTATGAAAAAGTTTATTAGTATTATTTTATCAGTTTTAATGTTTTGTTCTGTTTTTGCAGGGGTAGGCATTACAGCATCAGCAGCAGAAACCACTAACAATATTGTATCTGTTGAAAGTGGAGATTTTAAATATGATATTTTAGATGACGGTACAGTGGAAATTACTGAATATCTTGGCGATGACACTGTACTTGAAATTCCAAGCACTTTAGACGGCAACACAGTTACAAGTATAGGTGATTGGGCATTTTATGGTTGCGAAAGTTTAACAAACGTAACAATTCCAGACAGCGCTATTAATATAGGTGATCGTGCATTTTACGATTGTAATGGTTTAAAGAGTATAGTAATACCAGACAGCGTTATTAATATAGGTTATAGTGCATTCTCAAGTTGTGAAAGTTTAGAAAGCGTATCAATCGGCGGTAGCGTTACAAGTATAGGTGAGTATGCGTTTAATTGGTGCGAAAGTTTAACAGGCATAGAAATTCCAGATAGTGTAACCAGTATAGGCGAGGGTGTGTTTAATGAATGTAGAAATCTTTCCTATATAAATGTAGATAGCAATAATACAAACTATTGTTCAGTTGATGGAGTTTTGTTTAATAAAGATTGCACCACCCTTATAAAATGCCCTGCAGACTTAGAAAAAACATCGTATGTAATCCCAGATAGTGTAACTGTTATAGGTGAAAGAGCATTTGAATATTGCGATATAACGAGTATAATAATTCCAGATGGTGTAACAGATATAGCACCATATGCTTTTTATCGCACAGGCTTAAAGAATATAACGATCCCAGAGAGTGTTACAAGTATAGGCGATTATGCGTTTTTAGACTGTAAGAGCTTACAAAATATAAAAATACCTAACAGTGTAACCAGTATAGGTTATGAGGCTTTTCATAGTACTGCTGACTATTATGATAGTGATAACTGGGAAAATGATGTGCTATATATTGGAAGTCACTTGATAGAAGCAGATACATCTATTTCCGGAGATTATGCAATAAAAGAAGGCACAATTTGTATTGCAGATGGCTCATTTGCATATTGCTATAGTTTAACAGGCATAGAAATTCCAGATAGTGTAACTGTTATAGGTGAAAGTGCATTTGAATATTGCACGGGATTAACAAGCGTAGTAATTTCTGATAGTGTTACAAGAATAGGTGTTGGTGCGTTTAAAAGCTGTAGGAGCTTACAAAATATAAAAATACCTAATAGTATCACAAGTATAGCCGAAAGTACGTTTGAATATTGCACCTCTTTATCAAGTGTAACGATACCTAACAGTGTAACAAGCATAGGCGCAAGTGCGTTTTATTGTTGCAATAATTTAGAGAGTATAGAAATTCCAGATAGTGTAACCCGTATAGGTGAGAATGCGTTTAATGAATGTAGAAATCTTTCCTATATAAATGTAGATAGCAATAATATAAACTATTGTTCAGTTGATGGAGTTTTGTTTAATAAAGATTGCACAACACTTATACAGTACCCTGCAAATTTAGAAAAAACATCGTATGTAATACCAGATAGTGTAACTGTTATAGGTGAAAGTGCATTTGAATATTGCTACAATTTAACAAATATAACAATTGGTGATAGTGTAAAAAGTATAGGACGTGAAGCATTTCGCGCATGTTTCAAATTAAAAAACGTAACATTTGGTGATAGCGTAACAAGCATAGGGGACTATGCATTTGCTTCTTGTTTTGAATTAGAAAGTATAACAATGCCTGATAGTTTAACAGACATAGGTGTTTTTGCGTTTTATTATTGTGACAGTTTAACAAGCATATTGATACCTAACAGTGTAACCAGTATAGGTTATGAGGCTTTTTTTGAGTGCACAAACTTAGTTAGTATAACAATTCTTAATGATAAAACTAGTATATGGACACGTGCCTTTGGTTATGAAGAAGATAAATTATTAGTAGAAGGTGTTGTTATTTATGGCTACAATAATTCAACAGCACAAACTTATGCTGAGGATAACGGCATTACTTTTGTTTCTTTAGGAGAGGCTCCAACTGGAGATACAACTCCTACAGCAACCGAGCCAAGTGAAAGTCAGCCAAGTTCAAGTGAGCCAACAGAAACCGAGCCAAGCGAGAGTCAGCCAAGTTCAACAGAACCAAGCGAAACAGAGCCAACAGTCAAAACAACAGTTACATTAAAATCTTCTTCAGCAACTTTATATTTAACAGGCACAACAAAAATTAAAGCAACTGTATCAAACGGTGTTGGCACAACTACCTACAAATCAAGCAATACTAAGGTTGCTACAGTAAATGCAAACGGTAAAGTTACAGCCAAGAAAAAGGGTACTGCTACAATTACTGTAACAAACAATGGTGTAAGCAAAACCTTTAAAGTTACAGTTAAAAAGCCAACACTTAGCAAAACAAATGTGAAATTAAAGAAGGGTAAGTCACTTACTCTTAAAATTACAGGTCAAGTTGGCAAGGCTACATTTACATCTACTGACAAAAAGATAGCGAAGGTAAATTCTAAGGGTAAGATAGTAGCCAAGAAAAAAGGAACAGCAACAATAAATGTAAAAACCAACGGCATTACTCTAAAGTGTAAAATCACAGTAAAATAAAATGCAAAAGGCGAGGGATTAACCCTCGCCTTTGTTTTATGGTTTTATATACAATACAAATTTGTGTCCCAATGAGGGATGTAGGGGTGGTGGCGCAAATAGAATTTGTACTGTGGGTTGATTTTATGCAGTTGCAAAATCAAAGCAAAAATATCCTCGCTTCTGTGGTACGCTGCCACGTTGAGTTTTGGGGCAAAAAGTTTTATGGTGTTTCCCATTCCCTGTAGGGTTTCTTTTTCTGCACCTTCTACGTCAAGTTTGGCGTAGGTAATTTTTTGACCACACAAAACTGAATCAACTGTGGCTACCTTGGTTTCTTTACCCTCTTTGCTTATAGCAGAGTTGCGTCCTGCTTTGTCGTTAAAATACAGGGTGATGTTTTTGTTGTAAGAGCCGAGTTGCCACAAAGCCACGTTGTCAATATTTTTTGTGTTTTCCTTTAGTTTCTCAAAATTCTTTCTGTTTGGTTCAAAGGCCACAATACTCTTATAACTTTTACTGTAATGCAAAAATTCCTCGATAGTATCTCCGCGATATGCTCCCAAATCGAGGTAACTTTCGTTTTCGCCTAATTTAAGCACATTATTAAATACTTCATCTTTATCTGTAGTGCATTCTTTCAGGTAGGTGATATCTCCCGTGTATTGGAACTTTATGATGTTCTCGTAGACTTTGCGACTTAAGTCGTCTGCAAGTAAATTGTAAGCCTGTGTAAGTTCATTTTGATGCTCAACATAAAAAGCCTCGTTAAAAATATTATCGCCAAATACAGGCACAGAGGGAACAAGTAAGGTGTGCTTTTTTGCTATTCTCTCGATGTTCTCCATAACATCTGGCAACTGACTTGCAAAGCAAAGGGCAATTACAAAGTCATCAAGTTCGTCTTCAAAATCAGAGAGTTTTTTCACAGTATAGTCGTGGAACTTCTGACCTCGCACAAATTCGTCACTCGCCATTACGCCGTAAGGCTTGATGTTAAGTTTGTCAAATTCAGCAAGTACTTTGTCTGCACCGTCACCCATACCGTAGAGGATAATGGGTTTTTGAGTAGTGCTAAAAAAGCCCCAGACATTTGTGAGGTTTTGAGTAAAATTCATAATATCACCAATGGTATTGTATCACATATTCTTAATAAAATAAAGAAAAGTCCTGCATAAACTTGCGTTTACATAGGACTCAATAAAAAGCGTATAAAAAGCAAAACGCCCACCCTATTGGGTGGACACTTCATTGTGTTGGCATCTCCCTATTTTCACAGGCCGTCACCAGCCAACTATCGTCGGCACCA
>CAZVRE010000008.1:0-63698 GCA_964629465.1 uncultured Ruminococcus sp.
CTACAGTTTTGTAGCCACACATATACTTGCCTGCGCCTTCAGATACACCAAGGATAACAGGAGACTTTAGTTCTTCTGCAGTTAGAAGAATAGCCTTTGTCCACTCAAGGTTGTTGATGTTGAACTGACCTACTGCATACTGGCCAGCCTTTGCTTTTGTAAGCATTTCTTTTGCATTAACTAATGGCATTTTAAATACCTCCGAATAAATATTTCATATGGCGTGCGTCCACAACCATACGCTTGAAGTAATTATACTACAAAAACCACCTTTTATAAAGGCTTTTTTAAAAAATCTTATAAAAATTATATGATTTTGCAAAGTTTCTAAAGATTTTCAGGTATTTTACACATAAGAAACACACAAGATAGTTGTTTTTATTTTAAAAAAATAATATAATATGATTAAGTATTTTGAAAGAGGTACATACAATGAGCGATTTTTACAACGAATTAAATAAACAAAAGGAACAGACAGGCATAAATCCACCTGAAAATATCCAGAAACCAGCAGAGCAAGTGGCACCACCGGAACCTCCTATGGCACCTATGGTAAATCAGCCACAAACCCCTCAGGTTCCTACTGTAGTTGAACAGGACGACGCAGAACAAGTTTTGGAACAGCTTAAGAAAGCAGAAGAAATCCCTGAGGATACTCAAACTACTACTGCTCCTGCACAGACTCAAGTTCCACCAACTAATACGAATGCGTACAATCCGTTTACACAGCAAACTCCTAACGGTCAGAGGGTTACACCTCCTGCGCCACCAATGCCACATCCACCTGCTCCTCCAAAGAACAAGATGAGTGGCAAACATAAGACAATCATAATAATTGTTATTTCAGTTTTAGTTGCTATACTAATTGGTTACGGTATGCACCTTGGAAGCAAAAACAGTTCTAAAGGTTTTGTTTCGGAAAAAAGCCAAGAACCAACTCAAGACTATGACTACGGTGACGATTACGGCTATGGCTTTGACTTTGGAATTGAAGAAGAAACTGAAGCAGAAAAGTATTCTCAGTCTGATGCTCGTGATAGTATTGACAAAGACTACGAAGGTGTTAAGTTGGAAAGCAAACCAAAGAATAAAAATAGCGATAAATACGGAGCAAGTTATACCTTCAACAAATTGCAGGATGCAGTTGTTGGTGTAGTTTGTTACTATGAGGCTGATGAAAATACAGATAGTTATCAGAGTCAGGGTACAGGTATTATTATATCTGAAAATGGTTACGTTGTTACGAACTCTCACGTTATCGGCAATAGCAGAACTTCATATTTAGTTAAGATTATTACTGCTGACAAAAAGGAATATCAGGCAGGTATAGTAGGTTACGACAGTCGTTCTGATATTGCAGTACTAAAAGTTGACGCCGAGAATTTGCCTTGTGCAGAATTTGGCGATAGTAAATTAGTTGAGGTTACAGAGGACGTTATTGCAATCGGTAACCCTAACGGTCTGGACTTCCAAAATTCTGTTACAAAAGGTATTGTATCTGCACTTAATCGAAAAGTTTCTACAAGCAACAATGTAGGCTTTTTACAGATAGACGCTGCCATTAACCCTGGTAACAGTGGCGGCCCATTGTGTAATATGTATGGTCAGGTAATAGGCATTACAACTTCAAAAATCGCATCAGAATATTATGAGGGAATGGGATTTGCTATTCCAAGTGCAACTATGAAAACAATAGTTGATGACATCATAAGAAACGGTTATGTTACAAACCGAGTTAAGATAGGTATAACAGGCACAGTTGTATATGAGTCAACCAAAGGTGTGGACGGTATCCAAATTGCAGCCATTACACAGGGTGGCCCAATGGATAACGGCGAAGTAAAAGTAAACGACATTATTACTGCAGTTGACGGCGAAAGCATTACAACATTTGCAGAGGTTTATGATATCCTTGAAAAACACAAGGAAGGCGACAAGGTTGAGATTACTTTGTATCGCCCAAGTACAAAAAACACATTTGATGTTACAATTACTCTACAGATAGATAAAGCCGAGGAATAAGACAGAATGAAAAACATAAAAACCAAGACGGCATACAACTTGGTACTGACGGCAATGTTTACTGCAATAATTGTAATTTGCACCTGGATATGTATTCCTACTGCCATTCCATTTACATTGCAGACTTTTGCGGTATTTCTGACTGCATATGTTCTTGATTTAAAGTATAGCATTATGGCAATAGTTGTGTATATGTTGCTTGGAGTGGTGGGACTTCCTGTATTCTCTCATTTTCAGGGAGGAGTAGGAGTTTTGTTAGGTCCTACCGGAGGATATATAATTGGCTTTGTGTTTATAATATTGGTGGTTGGAGTAGGGAAAATCATATTCAAAAATCGCCTGACAGTACTGAGTATGCTTATAGGCATTGTACTGTGCTATGCTTTTGGTACAGGTTGGTATATGTGGGTTGCTAATGTAAATTTAGTGTCAGCGCTATTTGTATGCGTAGTTCCTTACATAGTGTTTGATGTTGCAAAACTTTGTCTGGCAATAATTATAGGTAAAAAGATAGAAAAAACAGGGTTATCTCGTTGAGGTAACCCTGTTTTGATTTGTATGAACATATGGGCTGTTTTGCGTAGTCAAATTCATTGACTTTTTATGCTGTTTGAGGTAAAATATACAATGTGTAATTATTTTTATAAGCAGAAGTAGGACTTTTGCAAATTTATGTAGAAAGGTGGCGTTAATATGACATACATAATGGATGTGGCAGTAGTAATTTTGCGTATGCTTATGCCTGTTTATGCTATTGTTATAATTTATCAATGTTATGCTTCTATGATGCGCCACAGACGAAACGAGCGTCCACTTGTGCTTTTGCAGGATACAGATACAGGCATCAAAACTCCCGTTCTGTTTTGGGAGAACTCTATAGGCAGAAGCCGAGGCAGTGATATTGCTGTAGATGACCCTGCGGTGTCACGTGACCATTGTGTGCTTTTGCGTCGTAAAGAGGGCTGGTTTATTACCGATGTTGGTTCTAAAACAGGCACTCGTGTAAACGGTCGCAGAATTAGTAAGCGTACTCAAGTTAAAATTAACGATACAATTTCAATAGGTAACAAAGAATTTATATTCAAACGTGGTGAGGAATTCCACGAACAGTTAGAGAAAAACAGATTTTTCTCCAAAGTTTCCAAAAAACCTGCCATCAAACCTTACAAGTTGATGCTTTTAATATCTTTGTTCCATATTTTTATGGCAGTGGAGGCTACTTTCTGTCAGGGTGCTGATGATTATTTTCCGTTTATATTGTGTGGAGCATGGCTTGCAGTTGAGTGGCTGTTCTTTGGAGTTTCCACTTCATTATTGCGCAGAGTATCTTTTGAGGTAGAAAGTTTATGTTTATTCTTGTCAGGTATTGGCGTAATGCTTCTTGCAAGACAAGAGGAACGTTCAGCGTGGGTGCAGTTAATAGCAGCAGTAATTGGTATGATACTGTTCTGCATTATTATTAAATTCATAGAAGAACCTGACCGTACTAACAAAATCAGAATGATAGTAATGATAGGTGCAGTGGGACTTTTGGCCCTTAACCTTGTTTTGGGTAAATCTACTTTTGGTTCTACCAACTGGATACAAATTGGCCCTCTGACAATTCAGCCGTCTGAATTTGTAAAGGTTGCATTTATATTTGTAGGTGCATCTACTCTTGATTATTTGCAGACCAAAAAGAACATCTGGGAGTTTATTATATTCTCGGCTTTGTGCGTGGGTGCATTGGCACTTATGAACGACTTTGGTACAGCAGTAATTTTCTTTGGCACATTCTTGTTGATTTCTTTTATGCGTTCAGGCGATTTCAAGACCGTTTTGCTTGCAGTTGCAGCAGCAGTGTTCGCAGGCATATTGGTGCTGTCTGTCAAGAGTCACGTGCTTCAGCGATTTGCTACTTGGGGACACATTTGGGAGGGAACTAACCCTTACAACGGTGGTTATCAGCAGGTGCAAACTTTGATAGATATTGCTTCGGGTGGTTTGTTCGGCGTAGGTATAGGCAACGGTTGCCTCAAGTATATAGGCGCATCCGAAACTGACCTTGTGTTCGGCATTTTGTCAGAGGAAATGGGCTTTATAGTTGCTATTGCAATTGCTATGTCTATAGCGTTACTTGTTGTATATGCAAGAGCAGTTACTACTCGTAGCCGTAGCACTTTCTATTCAATTTCTGCTTGTTGTGCAGCGGGACTTTTGGTGATACAAATGGCGCTTAACATTTTTGGCGCAACAGATATTCTGCCGTTAACTGGTGTAACCTTACCGTTTATTAGTAGTGGTGGTTCAAGTATGATATGTTGCTGGGGACTGTTAGCCTTTATAAAGGCAGCCGACGAGCGCACATATGCACGCAAAGAAAAAATTAAAACATTATAATATAGATTAAATTTACAGAAAGGGGAGAGTTGTATGAAAAGAATGCTTAATCGTTCTTGGATGATTTTTGTTATAGTATTAGCATTTTTTATTGGACTTGGTTTCCTTATTTTCCAAACAGTATACAATGCCACAGAATGGGCAACAAAACCGTACAACCTCCACACAGCAGGTTCAGGTGGACTTGCAGATGCAGGTACTATTACTGACAGAAACGGCGAGATTTTGGCACAAACCGTTGACGGTAAACGTGTTTATAATGAGGACGAGTCTGTTCGTACTGCACTCTTGCACGTTGTAGGCGATAATAGTATCAATATTTCTACTGCTATTCAAAGTCAAAAGGACTTTCGCTCTACTCTTACAGGATATAGTTTTGTTTGGGGCATAAACCTACCTGATTCACTAAAAAAGACAAGTGCCAACTCAAAGGATATTCAACTTACAGTTGATGCAAAAACTTGCAAAGTTGCATATGATGCTCTCAAAGATTACGATAGTGGCGCTTGTGTTATATACAATTATCAAACAGGGGAGATTTTGTGCTCTGTTAGCGTAAAATCTTATGACCCTCAGGCTCCACCTACAATCACTGAGGAAAACCAAGAGGAATATGAGGGTGTGTATCTTGATAATGTACTATCTTCAACTTACACTCCTGGCTCAGTTTTTAAGATAGTTACTTCAGCCTGTGCTATTGAAAACATCGACGACATATGGGATCGCACTTGGGACTGCTCAGGTTCAGTTGAATATGTTGGCAATAAAATTACTTGTAATGACAACGCAAAGCACGGACATATGAATTTAAAACAGGCTTTTGCAAAGTCCTGTAACGTTGTGTTTGCTGAACTTGCAGTTGAATTAGGCGACGAAAAACTTATGGAAACTGCAGAGAAGTTAGGTTTAACATCAAGTTTTTCAATTGATGGAATCAGCACAAAGGCAGGAAACTTTAATGTAAAAGGTGTTGACGACAACTCCCTTGGTTGGGCAGGTGTAGGTCAATATACTGACGAAGTTAACCCAATGCATATGGCAATTATGTGTGGTGCTATTGCTAACGGTGGCACAACTAAAACTCCTTATCTTGCAAAGAAAGGGGTATTTAGCACTACTACTGAGGAAACTCTCCTTGACAAAGAAACCTCAGAGGGCTTGACAGAACTTATGAAGTATGCCGTAGAAAACAGTTACGGCTCTACTATGTTTGGAGATTTGAATGTATGTGCCAAAACAGGCACAGGCGAAACCTCCAAAGGTGAAAACGAACTTAACAACGGCTGGATGGTTGGTTTTGCAACTGATGAGGACTGTCCTCTTGCGTTTGCTTGTGTTGTAAGTGGTACACAAAATTACGGCTACGGCACAGCAGGTCAGGTAGCAAAACAGGCTATGATTCAGGCAGCAAAAAGTTTAAGAGGCGAATGATATCCCCTAATTGAAAGGACGAAATATAAATGAATTTTATAAAGTCATTATTTGGCAGTTATAGTAAAAAAGAGTTAAAGCGTGTTCAGCCAATTGCTGACAAAGTTTTGGCTCTTGACGATAAATACAAAGCGATGAGCGAGTCAGAACTAAAGCAGCAAACTGCAATTCTTAAGGAAAGACTTGCTAATGGAGAAACTACTGACGATATTTTGCCCGATGCATTTGCAGTGTGTCGTGAGGCGTCTGTGCGTGTGCTTGGGATGAAGCACTATCCTGTGCAGGTTATCGGTGGTATTGTGCTCCATCAAGGCAGAATTGCCGAGATGAAAACAGGTGAAGGTAAAACTTTGGTGGCAACTTTGCCTGCATATCTTAACGGTCTTACAGGTAACGGCGTGCATATCGTTACAGTCAACGACTACCTCGCTCGTCGTGACTCCGAGTGGATGGGTAAGTTGTACCGTTATCTTGGTTTAACAGTTGGACTTATTGTTCACGATATGAGCGTAGAAGAAAAGAAAGAAGCCTATAACGCAGATATCACTTATGGTACTAACAACGAGTTGGGCTTTGACTACTTGCGTGACAATATGGTAGTTTACAAAGAGAACAAAATGCAACGTGGCCATGCTTTTGCTATTGTGGACGAAGTTGACTCTATCTTAATTGACGAGGCAAGAACTCCACTTATTATCAGTGGTAGGGGCGACAAGAGTACAGAACTCTACACTATGGCAGACCGTTTTGCTCGTAGCCTTAAGGTGCAAAAGTTTGCTGAAATTAACGCCAAAGAGGATATGGAAGACTACTACGCAGAGAACGGTATTGACTGTGTAGTTGATGAAAAGCAAAAGACCTCAACTCTAACTCAAAGTGGCGTAAAAAAGGCAGAAAGTTACTTTAATATCGAAAATTTATCTGATCCTGAAAACCTTACAATTCAGCATCACATTAATCAGGCAATCAAGGCTCACGGCATTATGAAGCGTGACGTTGACTATGTTATAAAAGACGGCGAGATTATTATTGTTGACGAATTTACAGGTCGTCTTATGTATGGTAGAAGATACAACGAGGGTTTGCATCAGGCAATCGAGGCTAAAG
Source organism: uncultured Ruminococcus sp. (assembly GCA_964629465.1). GTDB lineage: Bacteria > Bacillota > Clostridia > Oscillospirales > Acutalibacteraceae > Ruminococcoides. The sequence goes on from CAZVRE010000008.1 coordinate 6,940, forward strand.
AAGGCGTAAAAGTTCAGAACGAAAGCAAAACTCTTGCTACAATTACTTTCCAAAACTACTTCCGTCTATATAACAAACTTTCAGGTATGACAGGTACTGCTCTTACAGAGGAGCAGGAATTTAACGAAATCTACAAGTTAGACGTTATTGAAATTCCTACAAACAAGCCACTTGCTCGTGAGGATAAGGCTGATAGCATTTACCAGACAGAAATGGGTAAATTCAGAGCAGTTATCGAGCGAATAGTGGAGTGTAATGCAAAGGGCCAGCCGGTGCTTGTTGGTACAATTTCTATCGAAAAATCAGAAGTTTTATCCAAGATGCTCAAAAAACGTGGTATCAAGCATAACGTACTTAATGCAAAGCATCACGAGAAAGAAGCGGAAATCGTTGCTCAGGCAGGTAAGTACGGTGCAGTTACAATTGCCACAAATATGGCAGGTCGTGGTACTGATATTATCTTGGGTGGTAACTCCGAGTTTCTTGCAAAGGCAGAAATGCGCAAAAAAGGTTACGAGGACGAACTAATCGTTGAGGCTACAGGTTATGCCGAAACTGACGACGAAGAAATCTTGGAAGCAAGAAAAACTTTTGCAGAACTTAACGCTAAGTTTAGCGATGAAATTAAGCAAGAAGCAGAGAAAGTTCGTGAGGCTGGTGGACTTGTTATAATCGGCACAGAGCGTCACGAGTCACGCCGTATAGATAATCAGTTGCGTGGTCGTGCAGGCCGTCAGGGTGACCCTGGCGAAAGCCAGTTCTTCCTGTCAACTGAGGACGATTTGATGCGTTTGTTTGGTGGCGACAGAATGAAGATGATGATGTCACGCCTTAATGTTGAAGAGGATATGCCTCTTGAGAACAAGATGCTCTCCAGTATTATTGAAAGTTCACAGGAAAAGGTAGAAACCCGTAACTTTGGTATTCGTAAAAACGTACTCCAGTATGACGATGTTCTTAACCGTCAGCGTGAAATCATCTATACTCAGCGTGATCAGGTGCTTAACGGCGAAAACCTCCACGACACTATTGTTAAGATGATAGAGGGCAATATTGACGAAACAGTCAAGAGATATTTGCCGGAGGGTATTCACGACAACTGGAACTTGCAGGGACTTGTTGATACTTACAAGGACTGGGTAATTACTGACAAAGATAAATACAGTTTCTCCGACTATGAATTTGAGAACATAGAGTCAGACGAAATCAAGAATATGATTGTTGACGACGCTATGGCTATCTATAACGAGAACGAAAAACTTATTCCTGAACAGACAATGCGTGAGATGGAACGAGTATATCTCTTGCAGAGTGTTGACACTTATTGGATGGAACATATTGACAATATGGAACAGTTAAAAACAGGTATTCACCTGCGTTCCTATGGTCAGCACGACCCTGTAGTTGTGTATCGTCTTGAGGGCTTTGATATGTTTGACGAGATGATCGCTTGTATCCGTGAGGACACAATGAAACTCGTGCTTACACAACCTAAAAAGGTGTATGAGGCTAAAAAGCGCAAAGAGGCAATTTTGGCTGCCAAGAGATTGGCTGCTCAAAAGGCTATGGGTGCAACTTCTAATGCTGATGCAGACGACGAGGGTAACGAAGATGTGTTTGCTGATGCAGTAAAGCGTAAGCAAATTGCAAACCCAATTATCCCTGCAGGCGACGGCACAGATTCTGCTAACAAAACTGTTCGCAAAGGCAAAAAGGTAGGCAGAAACGACCCTTGCCCTTGTGGTAGTGGCAAAAAATACAAAAAATGCTGCGGCAGAGATGAGTAAACTTATATAAAAATAAAGGACTAATGGAATTTCCATTAGTCCTTTTTCTTTTCATATGGTTGTTTAGTTATATTGGGCTGAAACTGCTGTCCTGTAATAAGATAGTCAATAGAGGTGTTAAAATATTGGGAAAAAGTAACTAGCATTTCCAAATCGGGGTTGCGTTTCCCATTTTCATAATATGATAATGCTTCTCTTGAAATATTTAAGTCCATAGCAACCTTTAATTGGCTATAACCTTTTTTCTGTCGTATTTCACGAAGACCTATCATTTTCAAGGGGGTTACTCCTTCCATTTTTTCTTGACAATATTGTAACATTATGTTACCCTAGTATATGTAACAATCTGTTACATATACTAGGGTGCACAAGTTGAATTCAACTATGTGATTAAGAAAAAATAAAGGGGAGTTAATTTATGTCAAATCATTTTTGTTGTCCTAATTGTGGTCACAAACATTTACAATTAACAACTGAAACAGATGTTAAAACAACAGGTAAAAATTATTCGTCAGGACAGGGCTGTTTAGGGTATTTGTTATTAGGTCCACTTGGTTTGTTATGTGGTTCTTGTGGTCAAAACCAAAAAACAACTACAACGAATACTAACTACTGGATGTGTCAAAATTGTGGTAACAAATTTAGAAGACCTGAAGACTTAAAAGAAGAAGCAAGATCATTAAAGGCGAGAACAGGGATTGTAGTAGCGTTAGCTATACTTATATCTATAATGGATTTTGTTATAATGATGATACCAGCACATTACAGTAGCGATAAGGATAAAAAGATAACTCTTATAATAATTTGTACTATTGTAGCAGTTGGTATATTTGTATTAGCGGCACTATCACAGACACAAGCAAATAATAAAATACAAGAAGCAGATACAATGCAAAAACAAATGAATAGTTATTTTAGAAATGAACCTAGTTATCGACGAGTTGAATCACAAATGAATAATACAGAAGTAAGTGAGGATACTTCAGAAATTAATGATTGGGAATGTGAATGTGGTACAACAAATAGTTCACAAGCAAAGTTTTGTATAAATTGTGGCAAAGGTAGAGTTGTTCCTCAGGAAAAACCAGCCGAGGCTATGTGGCAATGCGCAAAATGTGGAAATGATAATTTTGCATATGCAAGATTTTGTTCAAGTTGTGGAAATAGCAAACAGCAACAGCAAAGTCAAGTAGGAAGTAATGAGTGGCAATGCCCAGATTGTGGCAAAGTACATCAAAATTATGTAGGTACTTGTGGTTGTGGACATCCTAAAATATAGTACAAAATGAAAGTTAAATTATATGATGTATTATGGACATTAGGAGAAATGTCAGGATGTCATCAGATGCCTGAACGAAGTTTTAGATTTCGTAACAGGCAATGTCCTGTATGTGCAAGATGTTTTGGTGCATTTATTGGATATATGGTAGGATTTATCACCTTCCCCTTTTTAAAAATACCATTTTGGATAGATACACTGTTCTGTGTGATTATGTTTTTAGATTGGTTTATACAGTATAAGTGTTGGAAACAGTCAAGCAATATACGAAGAGTTATTACAGGTGCACTGTGTGGTTTTGGTTTAATACAACTGTATTTAAGATTTATACAGTGTATTATAGAGTTAATATAATTATCTTTGCAATTAAGAAAGGAAATGTTTTATGAAAAAATTATTGTGCGTGTTATTTATTTTAATATTAATGTTAAGTTGTGCTTCTTGTGGTGCAAGTAGTTATGAGCGTGTAGTAGACACATATATACAAGCATCTTTTGAAGGAGATGCAAAGAAAATTCTCTCTTTAATGCCAGATTCTTTTGTGGATTGTGTTGTAGAAGAAGAGTTTGAAGGCGACAAAGAAGAAATGATTTATGAACTAGAAGATATGCTTGACGAATTAGTTGATATGTTAGAGGAATATGAAATTGATTTGAAAACTATTTCTTATGAAATAGTATATGTGCAAGATATGGAATTTGATGATATTGATGATATTGAGGATGAATATAGAAAAGCAGATTTAGATATTAAAGAAGGAAAAGAAGTAAAAGTAGAGTTAAAAATTCCAATAAACGGTGAGGAAAGAACCAATTCTATGTACATTGATATTGTAAAAATCGGTACTTCTTGGTATCTAATAGGAATGTAAAATAATCACATAAAAAGAAAGACTACAAACCTATTGTAAGATAGGAATGTAGTCTTTTTTATGCTTAAAAATGCACAACGCAAAAAAATCAGGTGTATCAATATATAGCAGACTTAAAAAATAGTTGAATATAAAAACTAAACAACCTCGCATTAAATGTATAAGAGGATTTTCTTTCACAAAACAATTGTAATATCCCTTTGTTTGTGCTAAAATAAATTAAATATGGAAATTTAACCGAAAGGATATATATTATGAAAGTTCGTACAAGATATGCCCCAAGTCCAACAGGTTTTATGCATGTAGGTAACTTGAGAACTGCTCTTTATGAGTATCTTGTGGCAAAGTCACAGGGTGGCACATTTGTTTTGAGAATTGAAGACACAGACCAGGAGCGTTATGTTGAGGGTGCAGTAGATGTTATTTACAACACTCTCAAAATTGCAGGTATGCAACACGACGAAGGTCCTGATGTGGGTGGTGAATATGGCCCATATGTGCAGAGCGAACGCAAGGATATGTACTTGCCTTATGCCGAGCAACTTATAAAAGAGGGCAAGGCTTACCGTTGTTTCTGTACCAAAGATAGACTGGAGAGTTTGCAAGAAACTTCCGAGTTTGGGGGTTACGACAGACATTGCCGTGATTTGCCACAGGAAGAAATCGACAGACTTTTGGCTCAGGGCGTACCTTATGTAATTCGTCAAAAAATGCCTTTGGAGGGCAAGACTACATTTGTTGACGCAGTTTTTGGTGAGATTACTGTTGATAACTCCGAACTTCAAGACCAGATTTTGATTAAGACAGACGGTTATCCAACCTATAACTTTGCTAATGTTATTGATGACCACACTATGGGTATTACTCACGTTGTGCGTGGTTGCGAGTACCTCAGTTCAACTCCAAAATACAACTTGCTTTACGAAGCATTTGGTTGGGAAATTCCAACATATATTCATTTGCCTCTGATTATGGGCAAAAACGAGGACGGTTCAGTTTCAAAGTTAAGTAAGCGTCACGGCTCCACAGGTTTTGAAGACTTGGTTGAGCAGGGTTATTTGCCTCAGGCTGTTATCAACTATATTGCTCTCTTAGGCTGGTGTCCAAAGGATAATCAGGAAATCTTTACAATGGAAGAGTTACAGCAGAGTTTCTCTATTGACGGCATCTCAAAATCTCCGTCAGTATTTGATTATGACAAACTTTTGTGGATGAACGGCGAGTATATCAAGGCTATGAGCGAGGAAGAATTTACCAGCGAAGCAATGCCTTATTACAGACAAGTGTTTGACGACAAAGAAATGCCTTTCCAAAAATTTGCAGGCATACTCCAAAAGCGTACTACAAAGTTTACGGATATTCCTGAGATGATAGGCTTTTTTGCACAGTTGCCTGAATATGATAAAGAATTATTTGTAAATAAAAAGAGCAAAACTACTCTTGAAAACTCTCCTGCGTTATTACAAGAGGCTTATGACAGACTCAAGGCTATGCCTGTGTGGGATAGCACAAGTATTCACGACTGCCTTATCAATATGGCAGTAGAAAAAGAACTCAAGAACGGCACAGTAATGTGGGGTGTTCGTATTGCTGCAGCAGGTCAGACGGTAACTCCTGGTGGCGCAGTTGAAATTCTCGATATTTTGGGTAGAGAAGAATCTTTGAGAAGACTTGAACTTGGTCTTGAAAAATTAGGTTAATTGCGGAAGGAATTTTAAAATGGCAGAAATTAAAAACGAAAATGTAATGTCTAACAATTTTATACATCAGTTTATTGATGAGGATATTGCAGAGGGTGGAGCATATTACGGCAAAAAGGTACACACTCGTTTTCCACCGGAGCCTAACGGTTATTTGCACATTGGCCACGCTAAGGCTATTTTTGTAGACTTTGGTACTGCAGAAAAGTATAATGGAGTTTGCAACTTGCGTATGGACGACACTAACCCTACCAAGGAAGATGTGGAGTATGTAGATGCTATCAAAGAGGATATTCAGTGGCTTGGTTTTGACTGGGAAGACAGATTTTACTATGCTTCTGATTACTTTGAAGATATGTATAAATACGCTGTTGAGTTAATTGAAAAAGGCCTTGCTTATGTTTGTGAGTTAACTCCGGAAGAAATGCGAGCAAATCGTGGCGATTTGCAGACTCCTGCAAAAAGCCCTTATCGTGACAGACCAATAGAGGAGAGTCTTGATTTGTTCAAGCGTATGCGTGCAGGTGAGTTTGAGGACGGCTCTATGACCTTGCGTGCAAAAATTGACCTTGCATCAGGCAACTTCAATATGCGTGACCCTGCACTTTACAGAATAAACAGACTTAAGCATCACCGTACAGGTAACGACTGGTGCATCTATCCTATGTATGATTTTGCTCATCCTATTGAGGATGCTATGGAGGGTATTACTCATTCACTTTGCACACTTGAGTTTGAGGCTCATCGTCCTCTTTATGACTGGGTAATTGATAACACTTCCGTTCCTTGCAAACCTCGTCAGATTGAGTTTGCTCGATTGGGTATCAACAATACAGTTATGAGTAAGCGCAAACTCCGTCAACTTGTTGAGGAAAATTATGTATGTGGTTGGGATGACCCTCGTATGCCAACAATCTGTGGTTTGCGTCGCAGAGGTTACACTCCTGCATCTATTCGTTCATTTACTGACCAGATAGGTGTAGCAAAGGTTAATTCTATTGTTGAGTACAGTTTCTTGGAGCATTGTTTGCGTGATGACCTCAACGACACTGCATTCCGTGCTATGGCAGTACTTGATCCTATCAAACTTGTTATCACAAACTATCCTGCTGATATGACAGAGGAATTTGAGGTGGAAAATCACCCTAATCACCCTGAGATGGGCACTCGCAAGGTTACTTTCTCCAATGAATTGTACATTGAGTCAACTGACTTTATGGAAGAACCTATCAAGAAGTACCAGCGTTTGTATCCTGGCAACGAGGTAAGAATTAAGGGCGCATATATTGTTAAGTGCACAGGTTGTAAAAAGGACGACAACGGCAATGTGGTTGAAGTTTATGCAACTTATGACCCTGAAACTCGTGGGGGCAATACTCCTGACGGCAGAAAAGTACGAGGTACTATTCATTGGGTAAATGCCAAGGACTATTGCGATGCAGAGGTTAGACTATACGACAATTTGTTTACGGTTCCTGACCCTGATTCCGGTGATAAAAACTTCCTTGACTATATCAACCCTGAGTCTTTGGTAGTGCTCAAAAACTGCAAGGTAGAAAAGTCCCTTGCTGATGCGCACAAGCAGGACAGATTCCAGTTTATGCGTCAAGGTTACTTCTGTGTTGACAGCAAAGACAGTACAAAAGAAAATCTTGTATTCAACCGTGCAGTAGGACTCAAAGACAGTTTTAAAAAGTAAAATTAAAGCGCAGTAAAGTTAATTCTTTACTGCGCTTTTCATATTAAAGGCAAAATAATAGGGACCCCCTCTACAGGAGTCCCTATTTGTTGTTTAATTATTTTACAGTTACTGATGTAAATGTTTCTTCTACGTTAGATACTCTGTAGCCGTCATATGCTTGCATATAGTAAGTATATGTGTTGCCGTTTTCGATAGATGTATCTGTGTAGATGTAGTATTTGTTGTCCTCGTTTGATACACAATCTTCTAATTTAATATCAGCAAGCACCTTTGCGCCCTTGCCGTTAACTGAACGATAAATTCTGAAGCCTTCAACCTGGTCCATCTTGTTCCAAGTAATGTCAACGCCAGTTTTGTCTGCGTTAAGTTCAGAGTAACTTGAAGTTTTCTGAATGTGATCAACTCTAATAATCTCACTGAATGCGCTCTTGTAATTGCCTTTTACTGCTCTGATTTTGAACTGGAAAATTCCGTTTACTGTGTCATAATCTTCAAAGAAATCCCATTCGTCAGTTGGGTCAAGTGTGTCAACCTTTGTGTACTTGCCGATTACACCGTCTTTAACTTCAGCACGGAAAACCTGAATTTTCTTTGCGCCCTTTACAGGGGAAGTCAAACCTACTGTAATACCACCGTCGCCGGTATCTGCCCAAATTTCTGGGGTAGCAAGGCGAACTGTCTTAACTGCCTTTGAATTAGCACTTGAATTTTTGTTAGATGCTTTTACAATGTACTTGTAAGTTTTGCCGTCTTTGGCAGATTGGTCAAGGTATTCACCAGCAGCGGTTGTCTTGAATGTAAAAATTTTTGTGTATTTTTTGTCTGAAGTAAGTTTTCTGTAAACTGTATATTTTGTTGCTTTCTTGGCTTTAGTCCAAGAAACGGTAATACCCTTGTCTACATTTTCTAGGGTAACAGTAGGAGCAGTAACTTTACCAGCAGCAGAAACTGATGCCATAGGTACTGCAGTGATTAGCATTAAAACTGATAAGATTGTGCATAAAATTTTTGTGAACTTTTTCATAGTAAAACCTCCTTTGTGGTTCCTTATATTATTTATATATTTTTATAGTGTTTTTGTCAAGATGAAATTTATCTTGGCTATAAAAAACACCAAAATTATTGCTGTTTTAGGTGTTTCATAATACAAGACTGAAAATTTTTAAACTTTCCGTCAAAAATATGCAAAAAAATTTAAAATTTCTTTTATTGTATTAAAATGGTATTTGTTTGTGTTATACTTTGAATGTAATTTTATATTGGGGGAGTTTTGTATGTCCAACGTATTAAGACTTTTTGTAGAAAAGCGTCAGGGTATGAATGTAGTTGCTAAAGAAACTATGTGGGATTTGCGCCATAATTTGGGCGTTAGGGCTATCGAGGACTTGCGCTTTGTAAATCGTTATGATGTTGAGGATTTGTCAAAGGAGGACTTTGACCGTGCCAAAAATATCATTCTTTCCGAGCCTAATCAGGATGTAATTTATGAGGAAACATTACCGATTGAAGCGGGCTGGAGAGTTTTTGCTATGGAATACTTGCCAGGTCAGTACGACCAGCGTGCAGACTCTGCAGAGCAGTGTGTTCAGTTGCTAACACAAGGCGAAAAATGCAAGATTTTGACTGCAAAGGTTATTGCTATCAAGGGTGATATTACTGACGAGGAATTTGCAAAAATTCAGCAGTATATGATTAACCCTGTAGAGAGCCGTCTTGCTTCTCTTGATAAGCCTGAGTCACTTGAAATTCCTATTGAACAACCTGACAAGGTAAAGGTTGTTGAGGGCTTTACAAAATGGAACGATGATGAAATGGCAGAGTACTTTGGTTCAATGGGCTTTGCTATGACACTTGCAGACCTCAAGTTCTGCCGTGATTATTTTAGAGATACAGAGCATCGTGACCCTACAGTTACTGAGTTAAGAGTTATTGATACATATTGGTCCGACCACTGTCGTCACACAACTTTCCTTACAAGACTTGAAAAAGTTGAAGTAGAAAAGAAAGCATTGGGCAAGGTTATTGAGGACGCTTTGCAGGCTTACTACGACACTCGTGACGAGGTTTACGGCAAAGATACAACTCGTGACGTGTCTTTGATGGATATGGCGCTAATCGGCGTTAAATACCTCAAGAAAAACGGTATGATTCCTGACCTTGACGAAAGCGAAGAAATCAACGCTTGTTCTATTGAAGTACCTGTTACTATTGACGGTGTAACTGAAAAATGGTTGGTACAGTTCAAAAACGAAACCCATAATCACCCTACAGAAATCGAGCCTTTTGGTGGTGCTGCAACTTGTTTGGGTGGTGCTATTCGTGACCCACTATCAGGCAGAGCATATATTTATCAGGCTATGCGTGTAACAGGTAGTGGCGACCCTACAATTCCATTTAAGGATACTATGGAGGGCAAACTTCCAAGCCGTAAAATTACAACCGGTGCTGCACAAGGTTATTCTTCTTATGGTAACCAGATAGGTCTTGCGACAGGTCAGGTTGTGGAACTCTACGACAAAGGCTATGTTGCAAAAAGAATGGAAATCGGTGCAGTAATCGGCGCATCTCCAAAGGAGAACGTTGTGCGTGAAGTTCCTGCTCCTGATGATGTTATTGTATTGCTTGGTGGTAGAACAGGCCGTGACGGTTGTGGTGGTGCAACAGGTTCATCAAAAGCCCATACAATGAGTTCTATCGAAACTTGTGGTGCAGAAGTTCAAAAGGGTAATCCACCAACTGAAAGAAAAATTCAGAGATTATTCCGTAATCCTGAAGTATCAACAATGATCAAAAGATGTAATGACTTTGGTGCAGGTGGCGTATGCGTTGCTATTGGCGAACTTGCAGACGGTCTTACAGTTGATTTAGATAAAGTTACAAAGAAATACGAAGGCCTTGACGGTACAGAACTTGCTATCTCCGAGTCACAGGAGAGAATGGCTGTTGTGCTTGATAAGGCTGATGTTGACAAGTTCATTGCTTTGTCAGAGGAAGAAAACTTGGAGGCTACTGCTGTGGCTGTAGTTACAGAGAGCCCAAGACTTACAATGAACTGGCGTGGCGACACTATTGTTAGTTTGTCAAGAGAATTCTTGAACACTAACGGTGTTACACAGGTATCAAACGCATATATTACTGCTCCTGAAAAGGACGATTGTTACAGAACAAACTGCCCTGAAGTACTCAAGGACTTGCCTGTTGACGAGGCTATCAAAGAAAATATGGCAAGACTTGAAGTTTGCTCACAAATCGGTCTATCCGAGCGATTTGACGCAAGTATCGGTGCAGGTACGGTTATTATGCCATTTGGTGGCAAAACACAGTTGACACCACAGGAAGCAATGGCAGCAAAAATTCCACTACTTAAGGGCGAAACTGACGATGCAACAGCAATGAGCTTTGGATTTATTCCCGGTGTATCTCGTTGGAGTCCGTTCCACGGCTCTGCTTATGCAGTGGTTGAGTCACTTTCCAAGTTACTTGCTATTGGCGCATATCCTCTAAAGGCAAGACTAACTTTCCAGGAATATTTTGAGAGATTAAAGGACAAGCCTGAGCGTTGGGGCAAACCTGCTGCAGCGTTGCTTGGTGCTATGGAAGCACAACTTAAGTTAGGTATTCCATCAATTGGTGGTAAAGACTCAATGAGTGGTACTTTTGAAGATATTGACGTTCCTCCAACTCTTGTTTCTTTTGCAGTTGCTATGACAAAGGCTTCCAAGACAATCTCTGCCGAGTTCAAGCAGGCAGGCTCAAAGGTAATTTATGTGCCTGTTCCTGAAAACAAGGAAACATTGATGCCTGACTGGGACAAACTAATTGAAATGTATAACGCAGTTTATGCTCTTATGGAGCAGGGCAAGGTGCTATCTGCTTCTGTTGTTAAAGAGGGTGGTGCTGCAGGTTCAGTTTGTAAAGCTTGCTTAGGTAATAACTTTGGCTTTAAGTTTACAAAGGAACTTACACATCAGGAATTATTTGCTCCACTTTCAGGTTCACTTATTCTTGAACTTGCTGATGGTGCAGAACTTGACAGTAATGTTACAAGTTATGAACTTGGTGAGGTAGTTGATAATGGCGAAATTCAAATCGGTGACAAAAACATTAAAATCAGCGAAATCTGTGATAAATGGACTGCTCCGCTTGAAAAGGTATTCCCAACAAAAGCAGAATGCCCACAAATCAGCCACAATGCAGAACTATATACAGAGAGAAATATCTCATCACCTGTAATCAAGGTTGCTAAACCTACAGTGTTTATTCCTGTGTTCCCAGGTACGAACTGTGAGGTTGATACTGCAAGAGCCTTTGAAAAGGCAGGCGCAAATGCTGAACTACTAATTGTTAAGAACCTACAGCCATCTGACATTGAGGAAACAATCGATAAAATGGCAGAGATTATCAACCGTAGCCAGATGATTATGTTCCCTGGTGGATTTAGTGGTGGTGACGAGCCAGACGGTTCAGGTAAGTTTATTGCAACTACTTTCCGTAATCCTAAAATCGCAGAAGCAGTTAATAACTTGCTCAAGAATCGTGACGGTTTGATGCTTGGTATCTGCAACGGCTTCCAGGCACTTATCAAGTTAGGTCTTGTACCTTACGGTGAAATTCGTGACCTTAAGGACAGCGACCCAACATTAACATTTAATACAATTGGTCGTCATATTTCTCATATGGCTTACACAAGAGTAACATCTGTTAAGTCACCATGGTTTGCTGGGGTAAACGCAGGCGATGTATTTGCAATTCCTGTATCTCACGGTGAGGGTAGATTTGTGGCTGATGACGAAACTATCAAGACACTTATCGCTAACGGTCAGGTTGCAACTCAGTACGTTGACCTCAACGGTAACCCAAGTGACGATATTCAGTATAACCTCAATGGTTCTGTATGCGCTATTGAGGGTATTACAAGCCCAGACGGAAGAATTCTTGGTAAGATGGGTCATTCCGAGCGTAAGGGCGACAACTTGTATGCTAACGTTCCGTTCGCAAAAGACCAGATGCTATTCGAAAGTGGCGTTAAGTACTTTAAATAATATAATTACTATAGAGGTGATTATTATGTTTAAAATACAAAAGGAATTAAAGAAGGCAAATGCTCCACGCACTATTCGTTTTACAGAGCCTTTGTTTGAGGAATTAAATAAAGTTGCTGCAGAAAACGATATTTCCTTTAATCATTTGGTATTACAATGTTGCAGATATGCTTTGGATAATCGAGATAAAGAATAAAAGTAAAGGCTCCCATAAAGGGAGCCTTTTTGATTTACTTTAATTCTGTTTTTGGACGATTTTATATTCGTCGTATAGTTGGAAGTAATGGCAGTTGTCTATGCTCTGTTGCATAAATCGAGCCATTTCGTCCTCGTCTAAGTTTATCTGACAGTAGTAGCAGTCCATTTCTTCGTCATATACGTAATTTGCACAAAATTCACAATTTGATTTAGCCATAGTTTACTCCCTAAAAATCATATTTGTCGTAGCCGATTGGCTTGTAGTTTTTGATATAGTCAAATATTTCTTCTTGGCTATCGCTTACAAAGTATAATTTGCGACATTTATCGCTCATAAATTTCTGCTTAATAGCGTTCTCAAGCATATCAATAAGTGGTGTGAAATAACCGTTTGTGTTAAGTAGCACTACAGGTTTGGAGTGCTGGTTTAACTGCTTGAGGGTAAGAATTTCAAAGAACTCCTCAAAGGTGCCAATGCCACCAGGTAACATCACAAAGGCATCGCTTTTTTCTTCCATAATCTGCTTGCGTTCACGCATAGTTTCGGTGCGAACAAGAGTGCAGTTTGTATCAACAACATCCATATCCTCAATAAATTTGGGTACAACGCCAATTAGGTTGCCGTCACCTTTGCGAACACCTCTGTCTACAGCGCCCATAACACCGTACTTGCCACCACCAAATATAAGAGTATGACCTCTCTGTGCCATAGCAAGTCCAAACTTTTCTCCTGCCTCTATGTAAGATTTGTCAATCTTTTCACTTGAGGCACAATATACGCATATATTCATAAATTCTCCTTATTATCAAAAGTAATATACAAAATTTTCTATTGAAATCTCTTTCTATTTAGTATAATATTATATTCTAATAAAAGCAAATATTTTTTGAAGGAATGTGACTTTTGGAACAGAAGTTTAATAAATTTACAGAGTTAAAACTATCGTGGCCAATATTTGTGTCAAGCCTTTTGGGTATATCGCTTGGGTATGTAGATACAATCGTTCTCACTCATTATAGCGAGGAAGCAGTAGCGGCTATTGGTAACGCAAACTCCATTATGAGTTTGCTCACCTTAGCCTTTACAGTAGTATCAAGTGCAACAGGAATATTGACCGCACAATATTTGGGCGCAAAGCGTACAGACAAGTTAAATCAGGTGTATACCGTGTCAATGATGTTTAACCTTGTTTTGAGTTTGGTTGTTGGCGCAGTACTTGTTATATTTAATCAAGGTTTGCTACGCCTTTTGCAAACTCCTGAGAGTCTTATGGCTGATGCAGGCACATACATCAAAATTGTGGGTAGTATGATTTTTGCCCATAGTATATTCAGTACCTTTGACCAGATATTCAGGAGTAATGGCAAGACTAAAATTGGTATGTTACTTGCCTTTGCAATGAGCATCATAAATCTTATTGGTGACTATGCAGTAATCTACGGACCACTTAAGGTCTATGATTTTGGCGTTGCAGGTGTTGCAACTGTAACTGTTTTGAGCCGACTTGTAATGGTAGTCGTAGCAATTATTTATTTCAAATATAAAATCGAAGGTAGCATTAGCCTTAAGTGGTTGCGTCCTTTCCCAACAGATGTACTCAAGCAATTACTTAAGTTGGGCGTACCAACTGCAGGTGAGAACATTAGTTATACTTTCAGCCAGACGGTAGTTGTATCTATAGTAAATGTTATTGCAACAACTTCCGTTATGGGTACAGCAGTTATCAACACTCGTACCTACTGCAATATGATTTGTATGTTAGCCTATATAATCACAATGTCATTGGGTATAGGTACGCAAATTGTGGTAGGCCATTGTGTGGGTTCAAAAAACTACGACTATGCTTACAAGCGAGTTATTAAGATACTTTCGTTTGCCATGGTAATCTCAATGAGTCTTGCTGTGCTTAACTTCTTTGTGTCTGATTTCACTTTGGGTTGGTTTACTGATAACCCTGACATACTCGCTCTTGGCAAAAAAGTTATGTTTGTTGCAATTTTCCTTGAGATAGGTCGAACAATAAATCTGGTTATAATAAACTCAATGAAAGCCGCAGGCGATGTAAAATTCCCTACAATTATAGGTATTATATCTATGTGGGGCTTTGCAGTATTGATGTCTTATGTATTTGGCGTACTATTTGGATGGGGGCTTGTTGGCGTATGGATAGCGATGGCGCTTGATGAGATTTTCCGTGGAATTGTGGTGCTGATAAGATGGAAAAAAGGCTCATGGCGTAACAAACGATTGATAGAAGATTAGGGGATAATTATGAAATTCAACTTTGAAAATTTGGAGACAACTGTACTTGAGAATTTTAATGGTGGAGAAAAAGAGTTTTATGTCAAAAGGTATGTTGATAATAACATCAAGATTATGCGAGGTAAGTTGGAGCCGGGTGCAAGTATAGGTGTGCATACTCACAACACTTCCTCTGAGGTTATATATTTTCTTGGTGGCAGAGGCAAAGTAATTTATAACGGAGAAGAAGAGTTTTACTCTGCAGGTGAATGTCACTATTGCCCAAAGGGTGACACCCACACTCTCATCAACATAGGCGACGAAGATTTAACCTTTGTTGCAATTGTTCCAGAACAATAAAAACAAAAGCGACGGAAATTCCGTCGCTTTTTATTTTTCATAAGTTGCAAGATTAACTGTTTTAAGATCTTTTTGTATGGCGTAATTATAAGTTTTTACAGCGTTACCTCAACTATGGTTAATATAACATATAGCAATATCAGAGTGACATACCATATATTTATTCCGTTGGGGAATAGCAACTTTATAGTAATATTTTTCAAATTCATTGGGATAAAGTATTTCATCAAAAATATCTTCATTAAATATATTAAAAGATAAATATGGAATTACTAAAATATTTTTAATGTGAGGATGTCTGCTTTTTAGCCTAAAAACAGTATAAGCACAAATGCGATCAAATTCACCTTGACCACCACTCAAGAATTGCGTAATGCCGTTTTCTATACATTGTTTTATTGCTTCTTCCAATTTGTCAATTGATAAATTATAACATTTGCTGTGACCTATAAAAACTGCAGTGTCCATATTTTCATCTCCCTGTCCTATCAGTAGGACGTAGTTGCTTTGTTTATAGTATAAACTATTTTTGTCCTAAATCAAGACAAAAGAGATGAAAATATGAAAAGAATTATTGATGGAGAAAAGTTAAATATCATTGGAGAAAGAATAAAAGAAGCACGAGAAAAGAAAGGTTACAGTCAAACCCAACTTTCAGAGAAGATGGAACTTATGGCTGTATATACTTGTCGAGGCTCTATTTCACGCATTGAAAACGGAAGACGTGCAGTTACTGATATTGAGATTGATGCCATAGCCAAAATTTTAGATGTTTCTTTAGATTATTTATTTGGCAGATAAACAAAAGCGACGGATATATCCGTCGCTTTTTTATTTAACTAATTTTAGTGCAGTTTTACCGTCTTGTAAAATTTGGTTTTTCAGCATTTGGAGGTTGTCGAATTTTTGTTCTTCACGTATAAACTCTTTTAGCCTTACGTCAATAGTTTTGTTATACAAATCGCCACCGGTGTATTTAGGTATCCAGGTTTCCCACAAAACTTCGCTACTGCCTACGGTGGGTTTGGTGCCAATGTTGGTAACACCAACATAACTTTTTCCATCAAAGGTTACAACAGAAGCGTACACACCGTATTTTGGAATAACTATATTGGGGGCAACAGGTTGATTTATGGTAGGTGTGCCCATTTTAGTTCCAATATGGTTGCCTTTTACTGCCTTTGTATTTATGCCAAAGGAGTAACCCAGTAATTTGTTAGCTGTTTTGATGTCGCCCTCAATTAGTGATAAGCGAATTTCGGTGGAAGAAACTACTATCTCATCTACCAAAATTGGGTTTAGTACGCAAGTTTCAATTTCGTACTGTGAGCACAAGGTTTCAAGAACTTGTGTATCTCCTGCACCGTTTTTGCCAAAGTGATAGTTAAATCCACAGTAGACTTTTTTGCAGTTAAATGTGTTCTTCAATACATCTTTAACAAATTCCTCTGGGCTTTTGTCTTTTACGGTTTCAAAGTCGATTACATAAAGAATTTCAACCCCTAATTTTTCAAAAAGAGTGCATTTTTCCTGAAAATCAGAGAGTTCCTTAAAGCCCTTTGGGGTAGTGGAAAAGGTGAAAACTGTAGGCACGAGTCCCTGCTCCTTGCATTTAACTGCAGAAGCAATAACCTCTTTGTGCCCAAGGTGAACACCGTCAAAATAACCCAGAGCAACAGCAGTATATTCAGTTGTTTTTGTGAGGTTTCTGATTATCTGCAACTTTATCTCTCCAAGTTAAATTTTACCACTTCTCATAAGTGCATCTAATTTTAGTATGCAAACCTGAGTTTTGGAGTCAGGAATTTGGTTGTTAAGCACCATTTCCAATGCTTGAGCAAAAGGGATTTTTTCAACTGCAAGGAATTCGTCATCGTCAGGTTGTTGCTGATGCTGACTTTCGATTTTGCAGGTGTAAAGGTGGATAATCTCGTCAGTATAGCCTGGGCTTGGGTACAACTGCCCCAGTGACATATAGGAGTAGCCTATGCACCCTGTTTCTTCCATCAATTCTCTCTTACCGTTTTCCAGAGGAGTTTGTCCTTTTTCCAACTTGCCTGCAGGCAATTCAAGTACAACTTCTTTGTAAGGATAACGGAACTGACGCACAAAGTATAAGTTACCCTCATTATCTATTGGTGCAACACACACTCCACCACTATGACACACAACCTCTCGCTGTGCAGTTTTGCCGTTTGGGAGCAGTACATTATCTACTTTTAAGTCAAGTATTCTGCCGTGATACGCTGTTTGTGTATCTACGGTTTTTTCTTTTAAATTATCCATATTATTTGTAGTTTTCTATATCACCCAAGATGTTGTCAATAACATCATCACGAATCACACCGTCACCGTCAGTAATCTGAGATTGATTTGTAATATCAATAAACTCCTCAATTACAGGTTCGGGCTCTTCGTAATCAGGTTCTTCGATGGCTATGTCGTTTTTGTAGTCTTCGTAATCGTCAAAGTTATCCTCGTCAACAATTTCCATATTCATAGCATCTTGTTCTGCTTGCTCAAGTGGGGTGAGATTTTCGTCTAAGCCAAATAATTTTTCTGCAATAGTGTCAACTCTTGATGGCACAAATTCTTCTTCCTCGGTGTAGTCTTCAAAAGCACTTGTGCTTGAACCTGCGCCTTTTGCATAGCCATCATCACCAATGCCTTCTTGCTGTGCAAGTTCAGCCTGCACTCTTGCAATAGCAGCCTTTTGTCTTTCAAGTTCACGCTTTGCTTCGGCTTTAGCCTTTAGTTCATCAAGGTGATTTTCTGGCTTTTCAACCTTGCCGTCGTTTTTAAAGTAAATATCGTACCATACAAGGAAAATGTAAATTGTCCAAATTTTACGGCTTGTATCTTCTTTGCCACTATAGTGCAAATCAAGCCAGGTTAACAGGATATCTGTGTTAAAGAACTGCTCAGCAGTTTCGGAAGTAAATGTTTTCTTAACCTGATTATAGTATGCATCATCACGAAGCCATACACGAGTTGGAACAGGGAAGCCCAACTTCTCTTTTTCGGCAGTTTCAATAGGCAAGTGACGCTGTGCCGCTTTACGCATAGCGTACTTTGTGTTGTGTTTGTTGCAACGTAGGTGAGTAGGCAGAGAGGACGCAACCTTAAATACTTCTTTATCAAGGAAAGGTACACGCAACTCAAGTGAATTTGCCATAGACATTCTGTCTGCTTTGAGCAGAATATCGCCTACCATCCATAGGTTAATGTCAAGAGTCTGCATACGAGTTACGTCGTCTTGACGACGAGTTTTATGATAAATTTTGCGAGTTAACCTCTGTGGTCTTGTGGAAATGCTAGGATCTTTCAAAAGTTCACGCTTTTGGTCATAGTCATACATAAATGCGTTGCCGATAAATCTTTCTTCAAGTGGGTGAGTTGCCCTGATAAGGTAGTCACGACCTTTGATGTCAGGCAATTTTTTGGCAACTTTACAAATTGCTTTTCTTATGCAATAAGGAACGACTTTCTGATAAACTTTGAACACACGAGGGTCGTTGTAACAAGTGTAGCCACCAAATAGTTCGTCAGCACCTTCGCCGGAAAGTACAACCTTTACGTATTCACTTGCAAGTCTTGATACAAAGTACAATGCAATACAACTTGGGTCAGCAAGAGGCTGATCCATATGGTACTGAACTGTAGGAATTGCGTCCCAAAATTCCTCGCTTGAGATCAAATGAGTGTGGTGTTCAACGCCAATTTGTTTTGACAAATTACTTGCCCATGAAATCTCATTGTATTTTTCACCAAAGTCAAAGCCAACTGTAAATGTTTTTTGGTCAGCAAAATATGTTGATACATAACTTGAGTCAACACCACTTGATAGGAAGCAACCAACCTCAACGTCAGCAATTTTGTGGGCGTTAACAGAGTTTTCAAATACTGCTTCGATTTTATCTATGGCTTCTTCCTCTGTCATATCTTCGTCAGGCTTAAACTTTGCTTCCCAATAACGGATAGTTTCTATCTCGCCGTTTTTGAATGTCATAAAATGACCGGGCAATAAGCAGTAAATACCTTCAAAGAAAGTCTCGGGAGGAACTGCATATTGGAAAGATAGGTAAGTGTCAAGAGCTTTGCGATTAAACTTCTTCTCGTATTTTGGGTGTTCAAGAATACTCTTGATTTCGCTACCGTAAATTAAATCTTTGCCAACTACTGCATAATGCATTGGCTTAATGCCAAAGAAGTCACGAGCAATAAACACACTCTTGTCCTTTGTGTTGTAAATTGCAAAGCCAAACATACCACGAAGTTTGAGGAGCATATCTTCGCCCCATTGCTCATAGCCGTGAACAAGCACTTCGCTGTCTGCTTCTGTATAGAAAGTGTGACCTGCATCTATTAGTTCTTTGCGTAAATCTTTGTAGTTGTAAATCTCACCGTTAAAGGTGAGCACCAAAGACTTGTCCTCATTATAAATAGGCTGATGACCTGCATCTAAGTCGATAATGCTAAGGCGTCTAAAGCCCATACTTATATAATCATCGTTATAAAAACCATCTGAATCAGGACCACGGTGAGTAATAACTGCAGTCATATTTTTGATTGTTTCTTCTCTTTGTTCAATTTGACCTGTAAAGCCACATATACCACACATTGAGTAAAACTCCTTTCAATGTAAACTTAAATAGAAATATACACTATAATCATATCACAAAACATATGCAGTTGCAATTATTAAAACAAAATATTGCAAAAAAATTCTGATTGTACTATAATTTTTCGTAGCAAGCAAAAGGAGCAAACAAAATGATAGGTTATTTGGGAACATTGGTAAATGTTTTTACGGTCATTGTAGGCGGTTGTATAGGTATGTTGCTTAACAAAGGCATACCAAAAAAACTGACGGACACATTATTTAAAGCATTAGGTTTGGTAACAATTTATATGGGCATCAGTGGATGCATTGTTCGTGACGGCAAGTTGTTGAGTGTTAATACATTGGTTATTGTACTGTGCGTAATTGTAGGTACAGTAATCGGTGAACTTATTGATATTGATAAGCAAGTTAACAGAATGGGTAGTTTTTTAGAGAAAAAGTTTGACAAAAATAACCCTAATTCCAAGATTGCACAAGGGTTTGTGTCAGCGTCTATGCTGTTTTGCATTGGCTCAATGACAATAGTCGGTTGCCTTAACGCAGGTCTGTATGGCGATAACGCCATACTGTTTACAAAATCTGCATTAGATTTGTGTTCTTCTATGATTTTTGCAAGTACAATGGGAATGGGTGTTTTGTTTTCTGCTGTTTTTGTGCTCGTTTATCAGGGACTCTTGACTTTCCTTGCTAATTGGATAAGTCCGTTTTTAACATCTGCTGTAACTGACACAATGACTTGTATAGGTTTCATCATTATTATCGCATTGGGACTTACAATGATAAGTGATATCAAAATCAAGGTGTCAAACCTTATACCTGCAATGTTCCTGCCAATCTTATTTTGCCCTTTGTGGGACTGGCTTGTTAGTATGTTGCCGTTTTTAAATGTTTAATAAAAATACATCAAACTCTCTGCTATACACTATGCACATAGCAGGGGGTTTTTATTTGTGCAAACTTACAGTTAAAAGTCAAAAAAGACAAAAAATTCCAAACATCTGCAGTTGATAACAAGTGGTTGAATATGGTATAATTATTGTTATAAAAGGAGTGTTGAAATTGAAAAATAATAAATTGAGCAAAGGACAACTTGTTGCAATCGTTGCAGTGATAGTTGTTATGGTAATAGCGATAGCAGTGGGTGGAATTCTTATTTATCAAAATTTTAACGGTAATGTTAGCGAAACTTCATCAACTGAAACTACTGAGTCACAGGCAGAAGACACAACTGACACAGTGGCTACTGTGGACACAACTGACGAGGTTGAAAAGGCAACTTCGCAAGATACAACAGAACAGGAAGGTAAAGAAACTACCTCCAAAAATAATAATTCTAATAATATATCAGACACCCAGAGTAACACAACATCTACTAAAAGCCACAAAGAAGAAGTTATAGAAGAAGTAAAAATTGAGGATGCTGACAAAGAAGCCAAGGGTAAAAATGTGCTTAAAGTAAACGGTGTAAAGTGTGATATTGGCGACACAATTACAGTTGTGCTTAACCTCAAAACTCCAGAAACTCTGATCAACTTCCAGGGCACTACATATTTTGACAGCGAGTATCTCGAGTGTGTAAGCACTACTATGAACGTTTCTGGAATGATAAACGCAAAGACAGACTCTATCCTTTACAACGGCTCCGAGATTTCAAAGGGATTTAACTTTACGGGTTACGGTACTATGTATGTTGCAGAATTCAAGGTGCTTAAAAAGGGTAATACAACAATAACAAACGACTTTGAAGTACTATCCAATATGGATATGAAACTAATTGATGAAAAAGATTGTGTTGTTGATTTGGTGATTTATAACTAAAAGAGATATGACCTTTGTGGCAATATTTACAAAGTGCGAAAAGAAGTCAAATTTTGACTGTATTTTTGTTGATTTTTGCCCTTCAAAATGATACAATTAAATTTGCAAAATATTATATTAAAGAAAGGAAAAATACTATGAAAAAATCAATTTTCAAAAGAGTAATTTGCGTAGCATTGTCACTTATGATGTGCTTGAGCATTGTTATTGGCACAGGTGCTATCTCTGCAAGTGCTCTTAGTGCTGATTTGTATTTACGTGGTGCATTTAACAGTTGGGGTACATCTGACAAAATGACTACTTCTGACAACGTTAACTACACAGCTACTGTTTCTTTGGCAGCAGGTACTTATGAGTACAAGTATGCTACAGAAGACTGGAGTACATATCAGTATCCTGTAAGTGGTAACTTAACAATGACATTGGCTTCAGCGGCTACTGTTAAGTTTACAATCAATACTTCTACTCACACTGCTTCTTATGAAATCAAAGAAGATTATGAGTTAGAAGATGCATTGGAGAAGGTTGTTATCCGTAACTACTGGAGCGATCACAGCGACAAAGTTCTTGCGTTAGCAGACGGACAACTTACTTATGCAAGTACTAACGATGCAGATTATGATAACACAAACCACCTATGGAATATCATTCCTACAACAGGCGGTTTCTACCTACAGAACTGGTACACCAAAGAATATGCTTATGCTAACGGTTCAATAGTTTCCGTAAGCAGTACAGGCAACTCAACTTCTGCAGGTATCTGGACAATTAAACTTGTTAACGGTAACAAGAGATTTTTGGCAGCAAACGGTGACGCTATCAACATTGAAAATTGGCGAAACGGCGTAGAACTCGCAACGCTTCCTACTAACTATGAAAGTGCACATTGGGTATTTGAATTTGAAGAATACGACTACACAATGAGCACAGACAAAATCTCAGACACAGGCTTTAACGCTTATGTTGATAAAGATGCTGACGGCAACTTGACTATCCGTACATATGCTACAGGCGTAGAGCAAAAATGGACATTAACTGAAGATATTTCTCAGTATCCTTCTTTCTCTGCTCCTAACACACCTGTTGCAGAGGCTGCTTATCAGTTATCAATGGAAGAATTAGTTAACGATACATTTGAAGATGCACAGGTTGGTACTGCTTTCGTAACAGGTACTGCTTGGCAGAAGGTATGGACTCGTGATACTGCTTATTCCAACCTATTGTCATTATCTTGGATTAACCCTGAGGTTGCTTCTAACTGTTCTTACAAGAAAGTGCATACAGACAGCAGTACAGGCATAGCAGTTCTTGAGCAGGACACAGGTACAGGTGGTTCTTACCCTGTATCAACAGATAAGATTATCACAATGATTTCTATGTGGGAAACATACCTTGCTAACGGCGACAAGGATATGCTTGCATACTTCTATGAGGTTGGCTACAACACAATGATGCAGGACTTGCATGTTGCTATGGACGCTCAAGCAGGTTTGTTCCGTGGTGAAACAGGTGGTATTGACTGGCGTGACCAGACATATCCTGACTGGATGAGTTCACAGTGGAGCAGTGGTATGGTTGATATTGCTGAAGGTAAATCTGCAGTTGTAAACGCAACTTATGTTCGTGCATACGAAATTATGGCAAGAATGGCTGACATTCTTGGCAAAGGCGATGATGCAGTAAAATTCTGGACAACAGCTGCTGAAACTCTTGAAGCAACAATCAGTAGTGAATTATGGGCAGAAAATTACGGCGCATACGCTTCATGGCAGTATCCTGAATATATGGGTAATATTCTATCTGAAAAAGTAGACGTTTTGGGTAATGGTTTTGCTCTTTGGTTCGATGTTGGTACAGAGGAACAGATGACTTCTATTACTGAAAACTTCCCACTTGTAAACTATGGTGCGTTAACAACATATCCATCAAAATTGGGTAATGGCGAGCACGCTACAAGATATTATCACAACCGTGGTATCTGGCCTGGTTGGCAGACAATTATGATGGTTGGTGCTAACCTACAGGGTAACGAAACAATGGCAGAGGAAATTTTTGATTCAAATATCCATTGTGCAGTTACTTACCTATCTAACTACGAAGTTGTTAACTACGAAACAGGTGAAGGTATCCACTCAAGTATGCAGTTGTGGTCAGTTGCAGGTACACTTGCTGGTTATTACAGAACAATGTTCGGTATGAACTACGACGAGGACGGTATCACATTTAACCCAACAGTTGCTGACTGGATGGAAGGTCCTTTCTACCTAACAGATTACAAATATCACGACGCTACTTTGAATATGACAGTAACAGGCAAAGGCGATAATGTTACAAGTTTCAAGGTTGACGGCGTTGAAGAAGACATTGAAACATATGTATTCCCTATAGATGCAACAGGCACACATACTATTGAGATTGCTCTTGACGGTACTGAGGGAGAAGAAGACACAATAAACAAGAGTTCTGACAATCTTGTTATCTGCCCTTCAATGCCATCACTACTTCAGAATACAAGCAACGGTTCAGTTTATTGGACTGAAGAAGAAGGCTACACATACAAATTGTGGACAGGTAGTACTTTTATTGATACTGCTGACATTAAGGCTAATGCAAATACAGGTATAAAGAGATACTACTATGATTCTGATGTTTACGGTTCATACAGTTTGATGGCTATTTCTGCTGATGGTATCTGCTCTGAATTGAGTGAGCCTATCGTAGTTAGCCCAGACAGAATCACAGTACAGGCAGAATCAGGTACTGTTTCAGACTCTTCTTACATTTCAAATGGTTATGTAATTCAGACTGTTGACAGCAACAACAACATTTACAATAATGAAGTTGAAGTCACAGTTGATGTTACTAAATCAGGTAAATATTTATTAAGTGCTATCTATAACAACTCAGGTGATGCTCAGTCAGGTATCAGCTGTGGTATCCGTTCAGTTTATGTTGACGGTACAGATGTTGGTACACTTATTTTCCCTGAAGTTTACTCACAGTACACAGATCAGGAATCTTCACACTTAGCAGTTTACTTAACAAAGGGTACACATACTATTAAGGTGTGCTACAATAAAACTGACTGGTATGACCAGAATATGGCTTGGTATGCTAAATACGATACAGCAGCTGATAAGAGCCAGTACACAGATATCCGCAAGAACACAGTTGAGTTAAATTACTTCAACCTTGACCTTGTAGAAGAAATGGGTGTTGAGGATCCTGATAATCCAACAGATCCAACAACACCAACAACTCCATCATCAAGTCCTGATGATACAACACCAACTGTTCCATCATCAAATCCTGATGATACAACACCAACTGTTCCATCATCAAATCCTGATGATACAACAGCACCAACAACTCCATCATCAAATCCTGATGATACAACACCAACAACTCCAAGCGAGTCAACAACTCCAAGTGAGACAGAGCCAAGTGAATCAGATGATTCAACAACACAGCCAACAACTGCAAAAACACCATATTTGAGCAAATCAAATGTTTCACTAAAGGCTGGTGCAACAGTTAACTTGACTGTTAAGGACAACACAACAGGTGCAAAGGTTACTTATAGTGTTGACAATAGCAAAATCGCAAGTGTATCTAAAAACGGTAAAGTTACTGCTCGTAGCAAGGGTACAACTTGCGTATATGCAAAGGTTAACGGCAAGACCCTTAAGTGTTTGGTAACTGTTAAAACTAACCCTAAACTTGTTAATAATAAGAACAAGGAAGTAAATAAACTTACTGTTAAAGCAGGTAAGACTACAAAAGTTTATATTGAAGGCAAAGCAAAGAGCCTCAAGAACTCTGCATATGCTACAACTAACAAGAAGGTAGTAAAAATTAGTGGCAGTAAGAAGAAAGACTTTATTAAAGTTAAGGGTATTAAGGCAGGTAAGGCTACAGTTTCTGTAAAGGTTAACGGCGTTAAAAAGTTAAAACTAAAGGTTACTGTAAAATAATTTGTTTTAATAATATTTAAACTAACACCCCATCTTGTGATGGGGTGTTTTTTACTTCGAAATGTTGCACAGATAATGTGCGTTTAATTTGTTATTTTTTACCAAAAAGCAAAAATCAACCATAAATTGCTACAAAATTACTATACTTATGCGCAAAAAAGGTATATAATTACTATAGATGTATAAGTCTAATTTTATACAGAAAGGTGACGACTATGAAAGTTAAAAGATTTGCAAAATCTACATTATCAATTATTTTGTCACTATTGATGGTTATGTCAGTGATTTTTGCTTCTGCAATTTCAGCTTATGCAGCAGACGCATCTATTACTTATAACTTTACAGGTGACGAAAAAGACCTAGCGGGATATGCTCAAGGTACTGTAACATTTACAGGTGTATCTGCAGGTACATATTATTTGTATTGGGCTGACGATACCAAGGCGCTTGATGGTTACTATCCTATCGCAGAGATGACAGTAACTGCAGGTGGTAGCGATACATTTACCTTTGGTGACCATACTGCAATTCCTGCAGGTGCTACCAAAATTATTGCAACAACAAGCAAAACTTCCCTCGCAGTTAGTTCTGCAGTTGCAACTTACAATGTTCCTGCAAGCAAACAATTATCAGCAGGTTCTGGCGACAAACTCTACAACTTCAGTTCTTATTCTGATGTTCATATTGACCCAGAGGGCTATTATCAGCATTATACTGAATATTGGACACAAGCCCTTGAGTTCTCTGCAAAAAAAGGCGCAGACTTTATTGTATCATCAGGTGATATGGTAAACTACGGTAGAGAGGAAGAATGGGATATTTACCTCTCAATTCTTGCTGACTCAAGTTTTGACAATCCTGTTTATGAATCAAACGGTAACCACGACTTGAGAGCAGATGAAACAGCCGGAACAAAGAACTTTGTAACTTATAGTGGTACAGATAACACTATCGCAAACTATGATGCAAACAAGCCTTACTATGCAGTAACAGAAAAGTCAACAGGTGACTTGTTTATCTTTATGGCTTGGGAATCTTACAAAGGCTACGAGACAGGTGCTTTCTCTGACGAGCAACTTGCATGGGCAAGTGAATTGTTAGAAGAAAATTACGGTACAGGTAAGAATATCTATCTCATCGAGCACGCTCCTATTGAAGGCTTTGGTGCAGGCGACAGAATGGAAAATCCTTACTACAAAGCACTGTTAAAACAGGACCAGTTATCTAACGTTAAGTTTAAGAGTTTGGTTCAGAAGTATCCTGAAGTTATTTGGATGAGTGGTCATACTCATATTGATTTCCAGTTAGATTATAACTATTCTAACGAAGATGATACTGCTTGTCATATGATTCACAACCCTGCAGTTGTTGGTTCAACTTGGGTTAATAGTACTGACGACGGTTTGGAATACAACAATGGTTCCGGTTATAATTCACAGGGCTATTTGGTAGAAGTTTATGAGAACACAGTAGTTTATTACGGTGCTAATTTAACAGAAGAATTGTATTATCCTGCATATTGTTATATTATGGACGGTGCAAGAAATACATCTGCAGATGATGTTAACGAAACTGACCCTATAACAACTTCTCCTACAACTCCAAAGACATATGCGTTACCAGGTTCATTTAACAGCTGGTCAACAAGTGCAAATATGGAAGTTGTTGATGATACTCACGTTGCTTTAACATATCAGTTATCAGCAGGTACATATGAGTTTAAAATCTATGATGGTTCAAGTTGGTACGGTAATACAGGTACAATTGATGACACAACTACTACATCTTCAACTTCTGGTTGGACAATGTCATCGGGTGTTTCAAATAACTGTACTCTAAATGCTACAGGTGGTTACTATACATTTACGTTGGATACAACTACAATGAAAGTGGTGGTTGAACATAGCACAACTGCTCCATCCACTGAAACAACACCAACCACTGCACCAACTACAGCACCAACTACAACACCAACTACTCCGTCATCAGAACTTTCACAGTACGAAATGGGTGACGTTAACCGTGATGGTGAGTTGAATATTCAAGACGTTACTGCAATTCAAAGATATCTTGCAAAACTCGATGAGTTTGATGATGAACAGGTTTACTTGGCTGATTATAACGAAAGTGGTAACGTAAGCATTAAGGATGCTACAAAAATTCAATGCGTACTTCTTGGATATACAGACAAAACTGTAGCAGATACAGGCAAGGCAGTAAATTCTGTTGGTGCATCAACATTAAGTGAAGTACTAACTTCTGCACAAACTCAACTTGCTTATTATACATTCGCTTCTTACGACCAGTATCAGGCAGTTAAAAAGATGTATAATACATACAAGGATGCGTCATCTGCATCAAGTGATGTAATTGCTGATTTTGAGTCAAAGATTTCTGATTTCCAAGAGATTTCTACTCATATTGGCGTTCCTACAATTTACCCTGTAGGTGATACATATTACTTTGTAAATACTCAGAACTGGTCCGTTGTTAATGGCTATGCTTGGTCATCAAGCTCTAACGCAACATGGCCAGGTGTTCAACTTGAAGTTTGTGGTACATATAACGGCTATGATGTATATGGCATTAAGTTTGCATCAGCAGGACAGTACAAGAACTTGATTTTCAACAACGGTACTGCGCAGACTGTTGACATTGCTTTGAGCGAATATAGTGGCAACTGCTTTATGCTCAGCACTATGACTGACGGCAAGTACACCGTTACAAACTTTGACTACACAGATGCTACTTCAACTCCAACAACTCCAGGTACTGATGGGTCCACAACCGATACAACCTATGCGTTGCGTTATTACCATGCAGGAACACATGATTGGGATGCAGTAGATACATACTTGACTCCTCAAGCAGACGGCACTTACAAATACACATACACAACAACTGATTCAGGAAATGTTAGTGTAAATGTTTATAATACTACAAATGGTACTTGGTACACTATGACTGCCAATGATGAGAGAAGTGTATACTACGACGCTACAAATGTTGGAGGAACAACATCTACTTTCACATTTACAACAGCCACAGCAAGAAACAAGACAATTACTGTATATGACCTAGCAGAAGGTGTTACAATTACATTTGTATTTAACCCAACTACCCAGACGATGACAGTAACTGTATAAGGTTTTAAAATTAAATAAATTATTAAAGGGGCTGTATAAAAACAGCCCCTATATAAATGATAAGGTAATCTATGCAATATTCATATGAGGTTGTAAAATACAACAAAAACATACCGGGAATGGTTTTGTTACAAAACAAAGAGGGTTGGAGATGTCGTACAGAACTCCATTGGCACAAAGAGATAGAAATTGTGTATCTTGAAAAAGGCCACTTAGATTATGCCGTTAATGGCAAAAAATATTCCCTTGATGACGGCGATTTATTTTTTTGCAATTCCGAGCAAATTCACATTACTAATGTGGAAGATGGCGAGAGTTACAACAAGTACTTGGTATTGTTGCTTTCTCACGAGTTTATTCGTGATTATTTCAAAAAGATTGATAGCGTAGAGTTTGATGTGTATTCTAACCCAACTGCTATGGAAAAAATCAAAGAGTGTATGCGCACTTTGATGGATATTGAAGAAAAGGATAGCAATGAGTTAGCGACTTTAAAGAAAAATTCAGAGATTTTCAAAATCTACTACATACTGCTTACTGAGTGTGTAGTTTGCAAAAAGAACAGTCTTGTTATTAACAAGCAGGGTAATTTTAATTATGCCAAAAAGGTGCTTGAATACATAGGAGAAAACTACACAGACGAAATTTCTCTTAACGATATGGCTGCACTTGTGGGGCTGTCGCCTGCTTATTTCTCTAAGTATTTTAAAAACATAACAGGCACAAGTTTTTATAATTATTTGAACGGTATCCGTTTGGAACACGCAATAAAGGATATGCTCACTCGTAATTTGTCAGTAACAGATACAGCATTTGAGAACGGGTTTCCAAACGTTAAGTCTTTTATAAGTATGTGCAAAAAGGTTTATGGTGTAACCCCTGCGCAATACAAAAAGCGATATCCGGAATATTAAGGTTTAGCGCCAAGTTTCCTTTATGTAACTCAAAAGGGAAGAGCAAACCTTACAAGTCAGACTGTAAAATAATAAAACAAAACGACTACATTCCACTAATGGAATGTAGTCGTTCTTTTGTTTATAAATTATTCCTGAAAAAAGTCGTCGTTTGTTTCGTTACTATCAGTACCAATTCCACCGTCACCTACGGGTTCTTGAGTTTCTGGCTCAGTAAAGAAATCGTCATCAACTTCGTTTTCGTCTTTGCCGATTCCACCGTCGTTAGTGCTTGACGGAACTTCTATTTCTGCAAGAAGTCTTTGCATAGCAGTTGCGTCTTTAATAGTAATTTTTTGGTCTGCATCAACGTCAAACAAGTCCACATCTACGTCGTGTTTTGCAAGGTGCATTTGCAAAGCAGTAACATCGGACACATTGAACTGCTGGTCCTTGTTTACATCATAATCAACTGCAGCAACAGTAAATATGCAGTTAAATGCCAAAAGTAGAACCAACGCCAAAATAAGTGATTTTGCGCCTTTCATTAAAAGACCTCCTTAAAGAATAAAACCAATCTTTTTCTTTGCTTTTGTTAGTGTTTTTTGTGCAAGGTAAGATGCAGTCTGATCTGCTTTTCTGCAACAACTCTCAAGGTATGCTTTGTCAGCAATTAACTTTTCGTACTCAGCTTTGATAGGGCGCAAAGCTTCAACTACTGCTTCGCCTACTGCAACCTTAAAGTCGCCGTAGCCTTTGCCCTCAAAGTCTTTTTCAATTTGCTCGTGAGTTAGTCCTGTAACTGCACCGTAAATATCCATAAGGTTATTGATACCGTCTTTGCCTTCGCCGTAACGGACAACCATCTCGCTGTCAGTTACTGCACGTTTAAACTTTTTCATAATAACCTCAGGAGTATCAAGTAGATGTACGCAACCGTTAACATTTTCGTCAGATTTGCTCATCTTTCTTGTTGGGTCCTGTAGGCTCATTACTCTTGCGCCTGTCTTTGGAATATATGCTTCAGGAACTTTGAATACATTAGGATACAAACCGTTAAAACGAGCGGCGATATCACGTGCAAGTTCAAGGTGTTGCTTTTGGTCTGCACCAACAGGTACGCAGTCAGCCTGATACAGCAAAATATCTGCTGCCATCAATGCAGGATATGTAAACAAACCTGCGTTAATATTGTCAGCGTGTTTTGCGCTTTTGTCCTTGAATTGTGTCATACGAGAAAGTTCACCAAATTGTGTGTAACAGTTGAGTATCCATGCCATCTCAGCGTGGGCAGGTACGTGGCTCTGAATAAAGAACAATGATTTTTCAACATCTATGCCACAAGCAAGGATAGAAGCATATGCCTCCAAAATATTCTTACGCATTTGTGCCGGCTCTTGGCGTACAGTAATTGTATGCATATCAGCCAATGCAAAAATACAGTCAAATTCTTCTTGCATTGTTACCCAGTTCCTTAATGCACCAAGGTAGTTACCTAATGTGATTGTACCACTTGGCTGAATAAGGCTCAGGGCTACTTTTTTCTTTTCGTTTTCCATTATGATTACCTCGTTAGTCAGATTATTTGTTAGCAAGTTTGCCTAAGATTTTAATACCTTTTTCCAACTGCTCATCAGTAGGTGTAGAGAAGTTAATTCTAAAGCCGTTGCATTTCTCACTTTCATCTACCAAAAATGCGTTGCCCGGTACTACACAAACTTTGTTGAGTACTGCTTCTTTGCAGAAAGTAGGCATATCAATATTTTCAGGAAGTTCGCACCATATAAACAAACCACCGTCAATTTTGTTGTAAGTAATGTTTGGAGCACAGTATTTGTCAAGCAAGTCCATACAGAACTGTGCTTTCTCTCTGTAAATATTGCGCAACATTTCAAGATGCTTGTTAAAGTCGTATTTAGTTAAGAATTCATAGCAGAGCATCTGGGACCAGATGTTAGTGTGCACATCACTTGCTTGTTTGCATACCGTCATTTTCTGGATAATAGACTTTGGTGCAATAACATACGCCACACGAATACCAGGAGAGATAACCTTGCTGAAACTACCTGCATAAATTACTCTGCCGTCAGTATCCATAGATTTAATTGACGGTAAGAACTCACCACTATATCGTAAGTCGCCGTATGGGTTATCCTCAAGAATAAGCACGTTGTATTTTTGAGCAAGTTCATATACTTTCTTGCGCTTTTCAAGACTCATTGTAACACCTGATGGGTTCTGAAAATTAGGAATAGTATATATAAAGCGAACATTATTTTCTTGCAAAGTTTTTTCAAGAACATCAGTGTTTATACCGTCTTGTTCTACAGGAACGCCAATCAAGGTGGCGTTGTAGGAGCGGAATGTGTTAAGTGAGCCAATGAAACTTGGTGCTTCAGTTACGATAACTTCCTTTTCGTTTACAAGGGCTTTGGTGGTAAAGTCCATTATCTGTTGTGCACCGGTTGTAATGAGAATATCGTCATCCTCAGTTCCAATATTATAGTTGCTTTTCATAAAACCTTTTAGATACTCACGCAACGGAGCATAGCCCTCAGTAACGCTGTACTGCAAAAGTCCAATGGGGTTTTCTTTGAATAATCTTTGAGATATTTCTTCAAGTTCTTTTACAGGAAAAGCATCAGGGGATGGGTTTCCTGCAGAAAGTGATACAACAGTAGGATCTGCTGCGTATTTAAATATCTCTCTTATAGCGCTTGGCTTTAGGTTGTTTGTTCTGTCCGAAAAAGTGTATTCCATAAAATCATCCTTTGCAATATACATAGTAATTTTACCATAGTTTTACTGTACTTGCAAGTAAGTTTGCACCATTTCTCAAAATGCTGATTATGAAAAACGTATAAGAGCAGTATTATTGTAATTGCCATATGTAATATTCGTTATTCTGTGTATTTATAGCAAAAAAATGTTGTATTGTGGCAGATTTTAGTGTATAATTAAAAATACTATTATGAATAGTGGGTGAGATTATGAGTAGTGGATACAAAGGTAACAAAAATTATCGCAAATATAACCCAAGTGGATACAAAGTTTCTTCCTATAACAGAGGATATAAAAAGAAAAAGCGTAACTACAAAAGAATTAGAAACAGAATTATCATTGTAACTGTGGGCGTTTTGCTTTGTGCTTTGATTATTTTCTTATTCTCTTTGTTTATGAAAAATTGTGTTTGCGCAAGTTGTAATAATGCAGAGGAGAAGATTACAGCAACTGAGACAATTGATCCAAACGCTACTCAAGCACCAACCACTGCAGTAGAAACTACTGCTCAAGAAACCACAGAACCTGTAGTGCAGGAGGTTGAGTTTGTCACCCCAAATATCAAAGACGACAATTCTAACGGCAAGACTATTGCTGGTTTCTATGTATGGAACAATCAGGCATTTGATGCTTTTACAGGCGACAACGAAAAAGCAAAGTCTTACGCAAATTATGTTAATAAGATAAATGGCAAACTTGGTGATGATGTAAAGGTTTACAGTATGCTTGTACCAAGTAGCATTGAACTTAACTTGCCAGACCGTTTGAAGAATACTGACAAGGGTATTGCAACAAACTCACAGAAAGATTACATCAAAAAGACATATAGCCTACTTGACAAAGATGTAACTCCAATTTACGCATACAATACACTTGCAAAGCATTGTAACGAAAAAATTTATTTCAATACTGATTATCGTTGGACAGGTTTAGGTGCATACTACGGTTATACTGCATTTACTGAGGCTACTTCTCAAAAGGCACTATCACTTGATAATTGCAAAGAAAAGAGCATCTCAGGCTTTGCAGGTTCATATGCAGATACACAAATTTCAAGCGAATCAATTAAGTATTGGGATTTTAACTATGGCGTAAGCGTGGATATTACGGCAAATTCAGGGGAAGTTGTTACAACACCTACTTGTTATTACGAAGCTGCACAAAATCAAGAACCATACGGCAGACATATCGTTTACTTGCAGGGTGATTATCACGAGGTAATTACAAGCAACAGCAAGAGTGCTTCAAACGAGAAAATTGCTATTGTTCACAATAGTTTTGGCAGATTTGCAGTTCCTTACTTCACATATAATTACAGTGAGGTTCATTCTCTCAACACCCTCAGTTTTGACGGTGATATTGCTCAGTATTGTAAAGACAACGGAATCACAACACTATTGTTCATCAGTAGCGTAGAAAGTTCAATAGGCTGATAAATTTTGAAAGGAGGTTATGGCTATGTTATCTGAAAAAGTTAGAGTAAGTGTGTTTGGTAATATATCAACCAACTTATATTCAGGCTATATTACATCAGAAAAACTTAATAATGAGAAGGCTTATATTTTTTCAGATAAGCCTGTAGGCGAATGCTTTAAGGGTGTTGTTGTAGCCGTAGCAACTTTTGAAAATGACGACAAAAGATACATCGTTGCTGACGAAAACGACGTGTACTATGAGCCTGAAATCAGACAGACTCTGTCTGCACTCAAGAATATGTCACTTGTGTCATTATCTTGCTTATATGAGAAATCTTGTGGGGGAATTATCTTTTACACAGGCAAGAATAATGTAAAAATATTGCTTGTAAAAAACAACAATGGCAGATACTGGAGTTTTCCAAAAGGTCACATTGAAGCAGGCGAAACAGAGGAACAAACTGCAATTCGTGAGATAAAAGAAGAAACAGGTCTTGATGTTGAAATCAAAGAGGGTTTTAAAGAAGTTTCTGATTACTGTCCGTTTGGCAAAATCAGAAAGCACGTTGTGTTCTTCCTTGCACAGGCTTTTACTGATAAAGTTAGTATGCAAGAGGAAGAAATTGCCGAGTATATGTGGGTCGATTTGCAACAGGCTCACAAAATCTGCGTTTATGATAACGATTTGCGCATTATTGACAAAGCCACAACTGCTATTAAATTGATTAAATAAGTTATTTGCTCCTACTTGTCAATGCAAGTGGGAGTTTTTGCTTAAAATTTATTCTTTTAAAATACACAAAAAAATGTTATAATCAAATATATTGCAAATAAGGAGATTAGTTATGAAATTTCTTTTTACTGCCTTGTTGTGTAAGGTGTTAAGCCTTGCAGGCAGAATATTGGGTGGAGGAACAGATTTGCCCGGCAAAATTGCCCTTAAAATTTATCCTCACGTTATGAAAAAACTTAAATTCAACGGCAAAGTTCTTGCAGTTACAGGTTCTAACGGTAAGACTACTACTGCTAACATCGTTGCTCATATTCTACGAGAAAACGGCTACAAAGTAGTTAATAACGAGTTGGGCTCAAATATGACAAGTGGTATAGCCTCAACTTTGCTTTGTGCTTGCAAACTCAACGGCAAAATTGATGCCGACTATGTAGTGCTTGAAGTTGACGAGTGTTACAGCCGTTTTATCTTTGCAGATATCAAGGTAGATTATTACCTTGTGCTTAATTTGCTTCGTGATCAGGTTGTTCGTAACGGTCACCCTGATTTGGTATTTGAAAAAATTGCTGATGCAATCGCTTTGCAACCTGATATGACTTTGATTTTGAATGCAAACGAGCCTATCAGTCAGCACTTTGCAGCAAATAATAACAAGGTTGTGTACTTTGCTATGGACCGTACAAGCCGTTCTACCGATATTTGTGTTAGTGGTACACACGACGCAAAAATTTGCCCTGTATGTTTCCACTCAATGGAATATGATTTTTATCATTATAATCATCTTGGTAAATTTGCTTGTACACATTGTGACTACGCATCTGCAACCCCTGACTTTGTTGGTACGGATGTAGATTTTGAAAACAAATCTCTTAAAATTAACGGTCAACTTGTAAATGTTACATATAACACCACTTTCAATATGTTCAACACCATTGCTGCGGCTGCGTTGGTTGTTAGCGCAGGTGTTACAATGGAAGAATTTATTAAGGGGGCTTCAACATTTAAGGGCGCAAAGGGTAGACTGGATACCTTTGATTTTGAGGGTAGAAAGGTTACTCTTATGATGACTAAACAGAACGCTGCTTCTCTTGACCAGTCTATCTCATTTGTATTGGAGCAAACAGGCGACAAGAGCGTGGTGCTATTTATTAACAATGTGCTTTATCTTGATTACAAGGATATTTCTTGGTTATATGATGTTGCGTTTGAGCGACTTCACGGTAATATCAATAATATCTTGTGCACAGGTAACCGTGCTTTGGATGCAGCAGTTTGTCTTAAAACTGCAGGATTTGAGGACGGCGTGCTGGTTTATGAAAATGATTTACAAAAAGTTAAAGAGGCTTTTCGCAAAACAGAGGGAGATATTTACATTCTCGCTGCTTCTGCTTTTGGACATGAAGGCAAGATTATTGAGGAGTTGAAGAAATGAGAAACATAAAAATACTGCATCTTTACTCCAAATCTATGGACCTTTACGGAGATTATAAGAACTTAACTGCTTTATCACAACGAATTGCAGAAACAGGCAATAATGTTGAGATAACTACTGCAGAACTTTTTGAGGAGTTGTGCTTTGAGGGTTACGATATGGTATATATGGGCCACGGCAAGGCTCGTAACTTGCAGGCTGTGGCAGAACACTTTGTACCATATGGTGATAAGGTTAAAGAACAAATCGAAAATGGTCAACTTTGGCTTGTTATTGGTAACTCAAGAGAACTGTTCGGCAAGAGTTTTACAACTCCTGATGGTGAAGTTGTGGAGGGTATTGGTCTGTTTGACTACACTGGTGTAGAAACAAGCAAGGTGTTTGTATCTGATATGATGGGACAACCTACTTTTGATACAGAGGCAGCAGTCTACGGCTTTGCAAACCGTACAGCATATCTTGTGGGTGAAAATAAATATCCGTTGTTTAATGTTATGTACGGTTTTTCTGATGGTGACAAGCCTGACGTTAGCGAAGGTACATTATATAAAAACTTCTTTGGTACTTGGTCACTTGGCCCTGTGCTTCCTCGCAACCCTTCATTTATGCGAGAAATTCTCAAGCGCTTACTTGAGGGTGATTACAAAGAATGTGATTTTACATTGGAAGAAAAAGCATTAGATTTGGTGCTTTCTGAATTTAAAAAAGGAGAATGATTATGGCAAATAATGAAAACACGCTGCAACGCAAATTGAGCCCGGTAAATGTATGGTCGTTGGCACTTGGTAGTATTATAGGTTGGGGTGCGTTTGTAATGCCGGGCAACACTTTCTTGCCTAAGGCAGGTCCTGCAGGTACTGCTATTGCTATGGCTATTGCGGCACTGATTATGATTTCTATCGCATTTAACTACAACTATATGATTAACAAATACCCCGTTGCTGGTGGTGAATTTACATACACCAAAAATTCTTTTGGTACAGTGGCAGGTTATATATGTGCGTGGTTTTTGGGTCTTTCTTATCTTGCAATAGTTCCTCTTAATGCAACTGCATTGGCGTTGATTGGACGTAACTTGTTCCCTAAGGTGTTTCAGTGGGGATATCTTTATACAGTAGAGGGATATTCAATTTATTTGGGTGAGGTTTTACTGGCTGTTGTTGCATTGGTTCTATTTGCTTGGTTGAGTATTCGAGGCATTAGTGTGGCAGGTAAGTTCCAAACAGTGCTGGTATTTTTACTTGTAGGCTCTGTGGCGCTGTTATCAGTGGCTGCCATAATCAGCGACAAGGCATCTTTTTCTGCTCTTGCACCTGCGTTCCAGACCACATCTGACGGTTCAATTTCTGCAGGTGGAATTTTGGCAGTAGTTGCTGTTGCACCGTGGGCATTTGTAGGATTTGACTCTATCCCTCAGGCAAGCGAGGAATTTAACTTCTCTCACAAAAAGACAAAGGTAATTATGGTACTTTCCATTATCTTTGGTGGTTTGCTTTATATAGTGCTCAATACTATTACTGCTGCAGTTGTTCCTGACGGTTATGCTAACTGGTCAGAATACATTACTGCTTCCAAAAGTCTTGACGGTATTGTTTCAATGCCAACATTCAACGCAGCACAGGAACTTTTGGGTGTTCCCGGTCTTGTGATACTTGCAGTTGCATTGTTCTGTGCAGTATTAAGTGGTATTATCGGTTTCTATATGGCAACAAGCCGTCTTCTTTACTCCGTTGCGAGAGATGGCATTTTGCCTGCATCATTTGGTAAACTACACAAAAAATACAAAACACCTTATGTTGCAATTTTATTTGTAATGGTAATAGGCTTAATCGCACCTTGGTTTGGTCGAGAAGTTCTTGGCTGGGTAGTTGATATGTCTTCTATTGGTGCAGCCATTGGATACGGCTTTACTTCAGCCGCTACATTTGTAACTATGCAGAAGAGCAAAGAAAAAGGCATTATGTTGAGAATAAATGCCATCTTGGGTACAATCTTCTCACTAGTATTTATTGTGTTGTTGCTAAGTCCTACGGATTGGGGATTTGGTGGCTTGAGTACACCTGCTCGTATAGCATTACTCGCTTGGACACTTTTGGGTATAGTGTTCTTTATAATCGCTAAAAAGAAAAAGAAAGTTTAATAAAATGAAAAAGAGCAAGTTCGCATTGAACTTGCTCTTTTTTGCAAAACTAATGCCTCATCAATTGATGAGGCATTTTTTATGAAGTTAAATTATTACTTTCTGTCACGCTTTTTGAAATTACCGTTGCGACGAGGTTTGCTTGGACGGTCCTCGATATCGTTTTCAGGAGTCATACCATCAACTTCAATAAGAACTGCACGACGGCTTAGGTTTAGTCTACCCTTGTCGTCAATTTCCATAACCTTAACACGGATAATGTCGCCAACATTTACAACGTCAGTAACGTTTTCTGTGCGCTTAACATCAAGTTGACTTACGTGGCAAAGACCTTCTTTACCAGGTGCAATTTCTACAAATGCACCAAAGTCCATAATTCTTGTAACTTTACCAAGGAACATTGCGCCTGGCTCTGGGTCGTTAGCAATAGTCTCGATCATACTTAATGCACGTTTGCACTGTTCTGTATCAATACCTGCAACAAATACCTTGCCGTTGTCGCCGTCTTCTTCGATATCAACCTTAACATCACACTGAGCCTGAATTTCTTTGATAACCTTACCACTCTTGCCGATAACTTCAGAAATCTTGTCAGCAGGAATAGTTGTTGTGAACATCTTTGGAGCATATTTAGAAAGTTCTGCACGAGGTTCAGTGATAGCCTTGAGCATAATTTCGTCAAGGATATAATTTCTTGCCTTGTGAGTCTTTTCAAGTGCTTCTTTTACCATTTCAGGCAATAGACCTGAAATCTTAAGGTCCATTTGAATAGCAGTGATACCGTCTTTTGTACCTGCTACCTTAAAGTCCATATCACCGAAGAAGTCTTCAAGACCCTGGATATCAACCATTGTCATCCATCTTTCGCCTTCTGTAATAAGACCACAAGAAATACCTGCTACAGGAGCCTTAATTGGAACACCTGCATCCATAAGAGCAAGTGTACTACCACATACTGAACCCTGAGAAGTAGAACCGTTAGAAGATAGAACTTCAGAAACAAGTCTTAGTGCATATGGGAATTCTTCAACAGGAGGGATAACAGGAAGGAGTGCTCTCTCTGCTAATGCGCCGTGACCAATTTCACGTCTGCCCGGACCTCTGCTTGGCTTTGTTTCACCAACAGAGTATGATGGGAAGTTGTAGTGGTGCATATATCTCTTTTCTGTTTCGCCGTCAAGACCGTCAAGCAACTGCTTTTCAGAAACAGAACCAAGTGTTGCAATAGTCAATACCTGAGTTTGACCTCTTGTGAACATACCTGAGCCGTGAACTCTTGGTAGTACGCCAACTTCGGAAGCAAGAGGACGGATATCGTCCATTCCACGACCGTCAACACGCTTCTGTTCGTCAAGTAACCAACGACGAACAATAGTCTTCTGTGTTTTGTATAGGCACTCGTCGATTTTTGCTTCACATTCAGGATATACTTCGTCAAACTTCTCGTGAACAGCCTCGTAAATTGGCTTTAGTCTTTCGTCACGAATTGTCTTGTCATCTGTATCAAGAGCCACTTTGATGTCTGCTTCAGAGAAGTTGTAAATTGCTTCAAACATATCGTGGTCTGGGTCGTTAGATGGGTAAGTAAACTTTTCTTTACCAATTTCAGCAACGATGCTGTTGATGAATTCAATAACAGACTGGTTAGCCTCGTGACCAGCCATAATAGCGTTGTACATTGTGTCATCGTCAACACAGTTAGCACCGGCTTCAATCATAGCAATTCTCTCACTTGTAGAAGCAACAGTTGTAGCCATATCAGAAACTGCTCTCTGTGCTTCTGTTGGGTTGATAACAATTTCACCGTCAACCAAACCTACAGAACAACCACTGATAGGACCGTTCCAAGGAACGTCGGAGATTGAAATTGCAATAGAAGCACCAATCATAGCAGTGATTTCAGGTGAGCAGTCAGGGTCAACTGCCATAACTGTACAGATTACTGAACAGTCGTTTCTCATATCCTTTGGGAACAAAGGACGTACAGGACGGTCAATAACACGACTTGTTAGGATAGCCTTTTCTGATGGACGACCTTCTCTCTTTAGGTAAGAGCCAGGGATTCTGCCTGCAGCGTACTGCTTTTCTTCGTAGTCAACAGAAAGTGGGAAGAAATCAACACCATCTCTTGGCTTTGCAGAAGCAGTTACAGCAACGTGAACAACTGTTTCACCATAAGAAACCAAGCATGCACCGTTTGCAAGTTGAGTCATTTTGCCTGTTTCAACCTTTAGAGGTCTGCCGGCAAATTCTGTTTCGAAAACTTTGTAGTTAGGAAACTCCATTTTTTTGTTCATAATAAATTCCTTTCTTGGGCAAAAGCCCACATCTGTATTGTTCAGGATTTATCAAAACACTTAAGCAATAAAACAAAGGGATAAGGAACTTGTCCATTTGTTTTACCGCTAAAGCGTAAAAAATAAACCCTGTAATAAACGAAATATAGGGCAAACGAAAACTCCGCTTGCCCTAAAAAGATTTCATTACTTACGAATACCGCATCTCTTGATGATTGAACGATATCTTTCAATATCAACCTTTGTTAGATACTGAAGAAGCGCACGTCTCTGACCAACCATCTTTAATAGACCACGTCTTGAGTGATGGTCTTTCTTGTGAGTCTTAAGGTGATCTGTAAGGTCATTGATTCTCTTTGTTAAAAGAGCAATCTGTACTTCAGGAGAACCTGTATCACCTTCGTGAAGAGCGTATTCTGCAATAATAGCATTCTTTTCTTCTGGTAACATTGTTATTCCACCTTTCATAATATTTATGCCCAATACACAGGTAAAGGCTGTGAAAAATCCGCATAACGGCTTGATCCAATATCCGTGTAAAAGGTCAACATTTGAATTGTATCACAAAAAATTAAAAAAGTAAAGAAAAATTTTGAACTTTGTGAGTTGTTTACTTAATTAGTTCCTTTTTCAAAAGTTCTTTTTCTTCTTTTGATAATTTTCTGTAAGCATTCAAAATCAATGCTTCTTCGTTAGAAACAGACACATTGGTAACATCAGCAACCTTTTGGGCTGTTGGTCCACAAGTTAGCAGAGTGTTGTAGTCAACGCTAAGGATATCGCATAGTTGCTTTAGTGTAGCTTGACCGGGTTCGGACTTGCCTGTTTCGTAATAAGTGTAAGTTGAGCGAGAAATTTTCAACTTATCTGCCATATCTTGCTGGGAATTAGTGGATCTTTCTTTACGGAGTTTGCGCAAATGCTCGCCAAATGCTTTTGACATAGAACATACCCCTTTCAATATTTGAATAAAAATAGATAAAAAAGAATAAAAAAAGACAAAATAAGACATATACTGTCCTTGTTGTTAGTATAAATTTTATTTTATTGCGTTGCAACAAATGTGAGATATTGTCACACTACTTCGTTGCTTTTAGATAAATATGGTGCGCAAAACTTGTGGTATTTAACAAGGAAAATTATGACAAATTGGGCAATTTAACATTTTGGGTGTTATGTAAATTGATATTTTATTATTATAGTAGTATAATATAAGAAATATAGATGCCGATATAGCTCAGTTGGCAGAGCAACTCATTCGTAATGAGTAGGTCCCGGGTTCGAACCCCGTTATCGGCTCCACCAAATAACATAAGCAGACTAATGCTACATAAGTAAATACTGTTTTATTAAATTTTAGGAGATGTAATTATGGCAAAAAAACAGTTTAAATCAGAATCTAAGCGTTTGTTAGATTTAATGATCAATTCAATTTACACAAACAAAGATATTTTTTTGAGAGAGATTATCTCAAACGCAAGTGATGCAATTGACAAGTTGTGTTTTATATCTTTAACAGACCAAAATGTTGGACTTAATCGTGAAGATTTTAAAATCAACATTGATGTTGATGAAGATAACCGTACAATTACTATTACTGATAACGGTATAGGAATGGATAAAGACGACCTTGACAAAAATCTGGGAACTATTGCGTCTTCAGGTTCTTATCGCTTTAAGCAGGAGATGGAGAAGTCAGACGATATTGACATCATTGGTCAATTTGGCGTAGGATTTTATTCTGCATTTATGGTGGCAAGTAAAGTACAGGTTTATACCAAAAAATATGGCGTAGATACAGGCTATATTTGGGAGTCAAGTGGAGCAGACGGTTATACTGTAAAAGAAGCAGAAAAAGAAACTGTTGGTACTGTTATTACTCTTTATATTAAAGAAGACACAGAGGAAGAAAACTACAGCGAGTTTTTGCAACAATATAGAATACAGGAACTTGTAAAGAAGTATAGCGACTATATTCGTTACCCTATTATTATGGATATAGCCACAACCAAGATTAAGGAAGGCACAGAGGAAAACCCTGAATACGAAAGCGTTGTAGAAACTACTACTCTCAACTCTATGGTTCCTATTTGGCAGAGAGCAAAAAAAGATGTTACACAGGAAGAATACGAAAAGTTCTATCACGATAAATTTATGACATTCGATAAGCCTGCAAGAATTATCACAACATCTGTAGAGGGTGTAGTTACTTACAAAGCGTTGCTTTTTATTCCGTCCAAAACTCCGTATGATTATTACACTAAGGAGTACAAAAAAGGTTTGCAGTTGTACTCAAGCGGTGTGCTTATTATGGAAAACTGCGAGGAAATATTACCTGAACATTTCCGTTTTGTTAAAGGTGTTGTTGACAGTCAGGATTTTTCTCTCAATATTTCAAGAGAAGTTTTGCAACACGACCATCAGTTAAAAACCGTTGCTCAGGCACTTGAGAAGAAAATCAAAAATGAACTTTTGTCAATGCTTAAAAACGAGAGAGAAACTTACGAGGACTTCTTTAATGAATTTGGCAGACAAATTAAATATGGTGTTGTAAGTGATTACGGTATGCACAAAGATAACCTCAAGGACCTATTGTTGTTCTATTCTTCCACAGAAGAGAAGTTGGTTACACTTGATGAATATGTTGACCATATGAAGGAAGAACAAAAATACATTTACTTTGCAATTGGTGAAAATGTAAAAACTATTGCAAAACTTCCTCAGGCAGAGATGGTACAGTCAAAAGGCTACGAAATTCTTTGTTGCACTCAAGAAGTAGACGAGTTTGTAATGCAGAGTTTGATGAACTACAAAGAAAAGCAATTCCGTTCTGTTGACAGTGATGACTTGGGCATTGACAATGATGTGGAAGTTAAGGAAACAGGCGACGCAGACGCAGTTATATCTTTTGTAAAAGAAGCATTGGGAGATAAGGTTGCAGAGGTTGTTGCCAGCAAAAAACTTGTAAACCACCCTGTTTGTATGACTGCCAAGGGTGGAGTAAGTTTTGAGATGGAAAAGTATTTTGCATCAGTTCAGCCTGAAGCAAATATGAAGGCACAACGTTGTCTCGAATTAAATATGACGCACGATGCAGTAAAGTCTTTGCAGAATCTGATAGAGACAG
This sequence comes from uncultured Ruminococcus sp., assembly GCA_964629465.1. Taxonomy (GTDB): domain Bacteria; phylum Bacillota; class Clostridia; order Oscillospirales; family Acutalibacteraceae; genus Ruminococcoides. The sequence goes on from CAZVRE010000008.1 coordinate 50,501, forward strand.
ACTCAGACAAAGCAAAGAAATATGCAGAAATTCTGTATAATCAGGCATTACTTATTGCAGGATTGCCTATTGAAGATCCATCCGGTTATGCAGATTTGGTTTGCTCATTGATGTAATTTTAAAACGGCAAGGAAACTTGCCGTTTTTTTACTAAAATTTTACGCAGATTTTAAATATATATATTGAAAAGATTTTTGGTACATACTATAATATAGGTATAATCAAATTTGTGGGAGTAAAGTATGAGAAAAACAAAAATCATTTGCACAATGGGACCTGCTTGTGACAATAAAGAAACTATTATCAGAATGATAAATGCAGGTATGAATGTTGCAAGAATAAATATGTCTCACGGTGATTACGACGAACAAAGAGAAAGAATAGACAGACTTAAAGAGGCTATCAAAGAAACAGGCAAAAATATTGCGATCCTTTTGGATACAAAAGGTCCGGAAGTAAGAGTAGGTTCTTTCGAAAATAATAGTGTTATGTTAAATAACGGAGAAACTTTCCGTTTTTATAAAGAAAAAGAAATTGGCGATGAGACCGGTGTCGAGATTACATTCCCAAGGCTTATTGACTTGTTTCTAAAGGATAAAGCAAAGGTAAAGGGCAAAGAAATTCTCCTTGATGACGGCAAAATCTCCCTTATTGTTAACGATGTTTCCAACGAATATATTGAGTGCCTTGTAAACAAAGGTGGTAAACTTTCTAACAGAAAGAGCATAAATATTCCTAACTATCATATCAATATGCCTTTTGTAAGCGCAAGGGACCGTGCTGATATTGAGTTTGGACTCAAGCAGGGTGCAAATGTAGTTGCTGCAAGTTTTGTGCGAAGTGTTGATGATGTTTTGACTTTGCGTGATTATATTGACAGCCTTGGATATGAAACTGTTGAAATCGTATCCAAAATCGAAAACCAAAGTGGCGTTGATGATATTGACAGGATAGTAGAGGCATCTGACGGAATTATGGTTGCAAGAGGTGATATGGGCGTAGAGATTCCATTTATCAAATTACCTGAATTGCAGAAAACTATTATTCGCAAAGCCGTATCAAAGGGTAAATTTGTTATTACTGCTACACAAATGCTTGAGAGTATGACAACTTGCTTGTTGCCAACTCGTGCTGAGATTAGTGACGTTGCCAATGCAGTGTATGACGGTACTTCAGCAGTTATGCTATCAGGTGAGTCGGCTGCAGGTTTGTATCCTGTCGAAAGCGTTAAGGCTCTTGCTGATATTTGTGAGGAAGCCGAGAGTAATCACGAAAGCGAATTGCTGCAAAAATATATTGATTTGTATGACGATAAAAACAGTTTCCGTTCAAGCATTTGCCGTGCGGCTCGTCAGGTTGCAGAAAATGTAGGGGCAGCGGCAATTATTGTTGAGTCTGCTACAGGCAAGGTTGCTCGTGCAATGGCTCATTTTAGACCTGACTGTCCAATTATCGCTGTGGTAACTTCTCAGGATGTTCAGCGCAATCTGTGCTTTAGTTGTGGTGTAACTGCAGTGCTTGGTAAGAACTTGACGAATACTGACGAAATCACTCAGCAGGCTATGGAGGTTTCTATGGAAACAGGCATAGTTAAAAAGGGCGACACAGTAGTAGTTATTTCATCTAACAAAGTTGGTGGACCATCTTACGGAACAGATACATTGCAGATTAAAGTTTTATAAAAAGTAACGGCACTCTCAAAAGAGTGCCGTTTTTTAATCTGTAATTTGCCAGTTAATGGGTTGTTGTCCTGACTCTATTAGTATCTGGTTGCATTTAGAAAAATGTTTGCAACCAAAAAAACCACCAAAAGCAGACAGAGGACTAGGGTGCACGGTTTCTAACTTGCGATGTAAAGGGTTAGTAATGATTTTCGCTTTGTTTTTAGCATTTGCGCCCCATAGCAAAAATACCACAGGAGTAGTTTTTCTGTTGAGTTCATATATAACACGGTCAGTAAAATGCTCCCACCCCATTCCTTTGTGGGAGTTAGCGCATCCTTCTCGTACAGTTAGTACTGTGTTGAGTAGTAGCACGCCTTGTTGCGCCCATTGAGTGAGTTCACCGTGCTTTGGTATTTTAAAGCCAACATCTGATTCCAATTCTTTGAATATATTTTTAAGAGAAGGTGGGGGAGCAACGCCTTTTTGCACAGAAAAGCACATTCCGTGAGCCTGTCCTGCTCCGTGGTAAGGGTCCTGACCTATAATAACAACCTTTGTGTTTTCAAAAGAAGATGCCTTCAAAGCGTTAAAAATATTGTTCATATGAGGATATATTCTGTGGGTTGAATATTCTTGCTTCAAAAACTCACGAAGTTGTTTGTAATAAGGTCTTTCAAATTCATCAGCAAGTATAGCGTCCCAATCATTACCCAAATGTACCATAAAGTCACTCCTTTTGATGTGTATAGTGTTATTATAGAGTAAAGTCGGTAAAAACACAAGAAAACACTTATGCCCATTGAAATTTTTATAAAATTGTTGTATATTATTGGTTGGAAATAAGGTGAATTTATGAAAAATATTATTTTAGTCGGAATGCCAGGCTGTGGAAAAAGCACAGTGGGAGTAATTCTTGCCAAAAGTCTTGGATATAGTTTTATGGATACTGACCTGCTTATATCTCAAAAGGCATCAAAACCCTTGCAGAAAATCATAGATAATGACGGGATTGAGGAGTTTTTAAAGTTAGAGGAATATGTAGGTGAGCACCTTGACTGCAGTGGTTATGTTATAGCCACAGGAGGTTCAATGGTGCTGTCCCAAAAGGCTATGGAGAATATTAAAAAATTGGGCAAGGTTGTGTACATAAAAGTTCCTCTTGAAGAATTAGAAAATCGCCTTGTGAATTTTAAATCACGAGGAATTGTAAGGAAACAAGGGGAAAGGTTGCTTGATATTTACAACACTCGTACTCCTTTGTATGAAAAATATGCTGACATTAGCGTAGTAAGTGAACACGATAGCATACTTGAAAACACAGTTAACAAAATAGTTGAAACATTAGAGTTGTAATTTTAAAGTAAAAAGCCACTGCGTATGCAGTGGCTTTCATTTATTTATACAAAATATTTTCAATAATAAATTTAGGTCGGTTCTTTGTCTCTAAATAAATTTTGCCGATATATTCGCCCACAATACCAAGCATTAACAGTTGAAGACCTCCCAATGCCCATACGGACAGGCTCATACTCGTCCAACCACTTACGGTGTTGCCCAGGAAAAACTGCACTAAACTGTATATAGCAATAATAATTGCAACTAAAAATGAAATTGCGCCTAAAATCAAGGAAATTCTCAAGGGCTTTACAGAGAAAGATGTAATTCCATCAAAAGCAAAAGAGAGCATCTTTTTGAGGGGATATTTTGACTCTCCGCTGAATCTCTCCTGACGGCTGTACTCAACAATGGCAGACTTATAGCCAATTTGAGGAACAATGCCACGCAAGAATAAATTAACCTCTCCAAAAGATAGCAACCCTTCAACGGCACGCTTGCTCATTAGTCTGTAGTCGGCATGGTTATGAATAATATCAACACCCAAAAACTTCATAAGTTTGTAGTAACCTACTGCGCTATTACGTTTGAAACCTGTGTCTGTGTCACGATTGTTCCTTACGCCGTATACTATGTCATTACCTTCGTAGTACTTTTCTACAAATTCAGAAATTTTATCTATATCATCTTGCAAGTCAGCGTCAAGAGTAATTACCATATCGGCATATTCTTTGGCAACAGTAAGACCTGCCACAAGTGCGTTTTGGTGACCTCTGTTTCTGGTAAGATTTATGCCCACAAACATATCAATATTAGCGTGATATTTTTCGATTAACTTCCAAGTGTTGTCTTTACTTCCGTCATTTACAAAAGCGATTTTGCTCTCCGGAGAAATGCGTTTGTTCAAAATCATATCTGCCATAATTTTGTAAAGACGCTTTGAAGTTTCGGGCAAAACTTCTTCCTCGTTGTAGCAAGGAATTACAAGCCATAATTTATCCATAGTGTACTCCCCATTATGTATTATATTATCTTATTTTTTTAACAAATTGATATCCGCATTTTGGGCATTTTATGGTGTGTTGACCCTTGATGTATTTAACACGAAGTTGTGCTTTGCAGGCAGGACAACGGTAGTAACGGTGAGTTCTGCCGTCTTTGAACTTTTTGCCTGTAAATGAAAACCAATTCTTAACTGGTGTGTATATCTTTAAGAATTTGTTGTTTTCTCGTTGTCTTTTGTAGATGTTTTTTGACAAAGTTCTAAAAATTGCGTAACCCAAAGTAATATAGGATAAATACCTTAGGTACCAAACAGGGGTAAAACCAAGAACTATATTAAAAATAACCGAAAAAATCAGCAGGAATATATTGAACTGGTCCATACCGTAGCGACCTTGCATAAACATACTTATCTTATACATAAAATTTCTCATATAAATCACTCCATTTTATAAAGTAATAGTATCATTTATATGATGTTTTTGCAATATACATTTTATTGTTTATCACTATTTGATTTGATTAGAGAAGTCACATCCAGCCTTTCGGTTGTCAGCAGACCAAATCTTTGTTGTGAAGCGTTTGCATCAAGTTGAGTGTAATAAATCTTGTCGCTTCGTGGCAAACATATATTATCAATGGCAATTATTCCAATGCCTAAAATATGAAGTATAACAATAGCAAGCGCAAGAAAAATCTTGCCTACTGCAATTATGCGACGGAACGGAAAAATAAACCTGCCAAAAATCAAATTCAGTAACAACGGTATACACATCAATATCAAAGGTATAAAGTTAGCACTTATTCCACCGAAAAACTCACTCCAAGAGATTTTGCTAAAGGAAGATAGTGTCAAAAATTCTCCACTACTGTTAAAGTAAATTCCTTGAATAAGGTATAACAAGGTTAGTAACAACAGTATGATGTTTGCAAGTGTACGGTTGAACTTTTCGTCAGCAAAGGTGCATATTAAGGTGAAAAAACCTGCAAAGGCAAAGGAAAATACACATATATAAATCAAACTGAAAGAGAGAATGTTTTGTTGACAATTTATCCTCAACATAATCTCAAGCCATAGTATGCTCAAAGGGAACATTAGCAAAGTCAGTATGTTGTGGCGTCGTTTTTCCTCTACCTGATAAACACCAAAACCATCATCGTAGTCAGTGTGATGATCTTCTTCCTCTTCAGGAGGCTCTTGGTTATATGTATTACGAAAATCAGTTTCCTCATCATATTCAATAAAGCCTATATCTTTGGCTTTTTTAGGAGTAGCGCCAATAGGGGTGCTATCATTGAAAACATCATATTCGGGCAAGTTTTCAGTAAGTTTATCAAAATCTGTTATGGCGCTCACCTTCTTTCTAGTTTATAGTAAGATTATATATTTTTTGGCATATCAAGTCCAGTTACATAATTGTATTTTTTAGGGGCAGAGTTAACTGCCCCTGTTTGTTAAAAAGTCAAGTTATCTATGGTTCTTTTGAGGATGTTGCAAGATTTGTGGAGTTTTTCCAGTTCTTCATCTGTTAAGGACAGTTCAATTATTCTGTCAGCACCGTTTTTGTTAATTATCCAAGGAGAACCTACGTACACGTCGTGGCAACCGTATTCTCCCGTAAGGTCAGCAGAAATTGTCAGTATAGAGTTTTCGTCCTGCAAAATAGCTCTTGCAAGTTTGCAAATAGCCATACCAATTCCGTAGTAGGTAGCGCCCTTTGCCTCAATAATTTCATAGGCGGCCAAACGAACATTTTCGCTAATATTCTCCAGGTCTTGCATATTAAATTGAGGGTTGTCCTTAAGCACATCAAGAATAGGTTTAGTGGATATAAGCACCTGACTCCAAGGCACAAACTCACTGTCACCGTGCTCACCCATAACATATCCGTGAATATTGCGAGGGTCAACTTTAAGATAATCGCCTAACAAAAATCGTAGTCGTGCAGTATCAAGAGTTGTTCCTGTGCCAATAACTCTTGATTTGTCAAACCCACTTAATTTTTGAGTTAATGCAGTCATAATGTCCACAGGGTTAGTGGCTACAATAATAATTCCGTTAAAGCCATTTTCTTTGATAGGGGTTATGATTGTTTTGAAAATCTCAAGATTACGCTGTAATAGTTGCAAGCGAGTTTCGTCAGGCTTCTGATTAACTCCTGCACAGATTACTACTATATCTGCGTCCTTGCAATCGCTGTAATTACCGTGGTAGATTTTCATACTTGTTTTGGAAAAGGCAAGACCGTGGTTTAGGTCTTGTGCTTCACCTTTCGCACGCTTCTCGTTAATATCGCACAACACAAGTTCATCGCACAAATTCTGGTTAAGGGCTGCAAACGCAAAACTCATACCAACCATACCTGTTCCAACCAAAAATATTTTTTTCATTTTATCACCCATAATAATTATGCCCTGTTTAATTGGAAATTATTTAACTTAATTTATATTGGCTTAAGCATTGAAAAACCTTGATTTTTGTGATAAAATTGAGAATTAAATAGGGCAATATGTAATGTTGTCTTAATAAGGGGTATATTTTTTATGTATAAAATAGTAGAAAAAAAGGTGCTAAATCAATTTGTAACACAAATGAAAATAGAGGCTCCAATGGTTGCAAACAAAGCAAAAGCAGGTCAGTTCATTATTTTGAGAGTTGACGAAAATGGGGAACGCATTCCTTTGACTATTGCCGGTTGTGACAAAAAGCAAGGCACTGTTACCATAATTTTTCAGGTTGTAGGCGCTACAACTGAGTTGCTTAACCACAAAGAGCAAGGAGATTGTATTCAGGATTTTGTAGGTCCTTTGGGTAAACCTACTTCTCTAATTGGGTGCAAAAAAGTTGCCGTAGTAGGTGGTGGAGTAGGTTGCGCTATTGCGTTGCCGGTGGCACAGGCTCTTTACGATAGAGGTGTAGAAGTCCACTCTATCATTGGCTTTAGAAGTAAAGATTTAATAATTCTCGAGGACGAGTTTAAGGCTTGTTCAAGTAAACTTACTGTAATGACAGACGACGGTTCTTACGGTAAACAAGGCGTAGTAACTTCTCCGCTAAAAGAGGCTATAGAAGGTGGCGAGAATTACGATAGGGTAATTGCCATAGGCCCTCTTGTTATGATGAAATTCGTAGTAGCAACTACTCGCCCGTACGATATTCCTACGACTGTTTCTATGAACCCAATTATGATAGATGGCACAGGAATGTGTGGTGGCTGTAGGCTTACTGTAGACGGCGAAACTAAGTTTGCTTGTGTTGATGGCCCTGACTTTGATGGATTCAAAGTAGACTTTGATGAGGCTATCAAGCGTTCATCTTACTACAAAGAATTTGAGCGTAAGGCTTATTCTGATGTTTGTAACTTGTTCAAAAAGGAGGTTGAGTAATTTGCATAATAAAAATTTGAATAAAAACCCTATGCCTACTCAAGCCCCTGATGTTAGAAACAAAAATTTCTCAGAAGTTGCATTAGGCTATACTGAGGAAGTTGCAGTTTTGGAAGCACAAAGGTGCCTTCAGTGTAAAATTCCTCTGTGTGTGCACGGATGTCCTGTGCAGATAAACATCCCATCATTTGTTAGTGAAATCGCAAAAGGTGATTTTGACAAAGCCTACGAGGTTATATCTGAGGCAAGTTCTTTGCCTGCAGTTTGTGGTAGAGTTTGCCCACAGGAATCTCAGTGTGAGGGCAGATGTATTCGTGGAATTAAAGGCGAGTCTGTTGCTATCGGCAGACTTGAGAGATTTGTGGCAGATTATCATAATGCACAGGAAAACCCTCAAGTAAAAAAACCTCAGCCGAATGGACACAAAGTTGCAGTAATTGGCTCAGGTCCTGCAGGTCTTACTTGTGCAGGTGACCTTGCTAAGAAAGGTTACGACGTAACTGTTTTTGAGGCTTTGCATCTTGCTGGTGGCGTGCTGGTTTATGGTATTCCTGAGTTCAGACTTCCTAAAGAAATCGTAAAAAAAGAAGTGGAAGCGTTAAAGAACTTGGGCGTAAAAATAGAAACAAATATGATTATTGGCAGAACATTATCCATTGACGAACTGATGGACGATATGGGCTTTGAGGCAGTATTTATTGGCTCAGGTGCAGGTTTGCCAAGATTTATGAAAATTCCTGGCGAAAATCTTAACGGCGTTTACTCTGCTAACGAGTTTTTAACTCGTGTTAACCTTATGAAGGCTTATGAGGATAACAGTACAACCCCAATTATGAGAGGCAAGCGAGTTGCAGTTGTTGGTGGTGGTAACGTTGCTATGGATGCTGCTCGTTGCGCAAAGCGATTAGGAGCAGAGGAAGTTTACATAGTTTATCGTCGCTCCGAGGAGGAACTTCCTGCTCGTAAAGAAGAAGTTGAACACGCCAAGGAAGAGGGTATCGAGTTCAAAGTTCTTAATAACCCTGTGGAAATTTTGCCTGGCGAAGACGGTAACGCAAAGGTTATGTGTTGTGTAAGAATGGAATTGGGTCAGCCTGACCGTAGTGGAAGACGTGCTCCTGTTGAAATTCCAAACAGCCGATATGTAATTGATGTTGATCAGGTTATTATGGCTATTGGTACATCACCTAACCCACTTATTAAGTCTACAACAGAAGGACTGGAAACTCACCGCTGGGGTGGAATTGTTGCTGACGAAAACGGTGCAACATCTCGCCCGGGAGTGTTTGCAGGTGGCGACGCCGTAACAGGTGCGGCTACAGTTATTCTTGCTATGGGTGCAGGCAAAACTTCTGCATCAGCCATTGATGAATATATTAAAAACAAGAATAAATAAAAATAAGGCTACAGCGTCAAAACTGTAGCCTTTTAATATAATTCTGTCAACAGATTTTATAGTTGGGGGATGGAGGTAACTTGTGATTTTTTTAAGAGGTACCCCTTGCTATATATTATGACAAGTTATGAACATTGGTGCAAAATTATATTATTGCAATTTTACTTATATTGGTGTATTATCAAAAAGGTGATATATATGAAATTAACTAAAAAGTTATTGGCTTTCTTTTTGTGTTTTATAATGGGACTTGCCCTTGTGTCTTGTGGTAGTGCTGATATTACCGACAAAACACAGTCAAGCACATCGGCTGAGGCTACTGCAGAAGATAGCGCAACTGATATTTCACAAGGTGATGCAGTTGAGAGTGGCGATAGTGAAACTGCAGACAATTCAGCAAACAATAATTCAACAGATACTAATTCTAAAAATAACCAATCATCAACAGAAAAAACTACCAAAAAGTCAGATAATTCTAATAAATCTGACAATCAAAGTTCTACCAAGAGCACAACTTCCACAACTGCTACTGAAGGCACAACGTCAGGTTCAAACAGTGGCTCCGGCACAGTTATTGATGGCATTGGCAAGGATGTTGTAGAAGTTGACGACGATTTTTTTGATGAATAAAACAAGAATATGATTTGTGTATATAAAATTGCAGATGTGGTTTTTCAGGTAGATGTAAAAAGTAAATATACCTACAAAATTATGAAAGACTACCTCTCACAGGAAACACCTGAATTTTCTATAGAAATAGAAGATGCAGACATAGACTTTGAAGCAAAAATTTCTCCTCAAGGAGTACCTGCGTACACCTTTGAGAGTATTGCTGTTTATCGCAAGTTTATCTATAAACTTCTAAAAGATTATAAGGCGTTTTTCTTCCATTGTTCTGCTATTGCTATGGATAATCAGGGCTATATGTTCACTGCCCAGAGTGGTACTGGCAAAAGTACCCACAGGAATTTGTGGGTAAAAACTTTTGGCGATAAAGTTACTGTCATAAACGACGACAAACCTATCATAAGAAACATTGACGGAGTTTATTATATTTACGGTACTCCTTGGCAGGGCAAAGAGGGGATTGGCACTAATGCAAAAGTTAAGGCAAAAGCCTTGTGCTTCCTCAATCGTAGCCAAACTAATTCCGTAAGTAAAATCACAACCAAAGAAGCAGTCACCAAAATGCTTAATCAAGTTGTGCGCCCTGACAGTGTTGAATTAATGTCCAATTTGTTAGAACTTATGGACGGCTTTTTAACTCAGGTCAAAGCGTATAATCTGTATGTAAATATGGAAGAAGATGCAGCGTTGGTAGCATATAACAACATAAAGTAGGATATATATGGAAAATGTAATTTCAGTCAAAACAATGCGTGAGAGTGACGCATTTACAATAAGTACAAATTCTGCAACAGGCATAGAACTTATGCACAAAGCGGCTATGGGCGTGTTCAAAAATGTAAGTTGGCACGGAAATATTGCCATCGTTTGTGGTGGTGGAAACAACGGTGGCGACGGTTATGCCTTGGCAGAAATTTTGCAGGGCAAAGGCTTTGTGCCAACTATCATTCGTGTTAGCGACAAATTCTCCGAAGACGGTCTTTACTATTACAAACAATGCACCCAAAAAGGCGTAAACAATATTGAGGGCGATAGTTTTACAGATTTTTTTCAGTACGATATAATTGTTGACTGTATTTTGGGCACAGGGTTTGCAGGTGAACTCAATGAGGAAATTAAGGATGTAATTGAGAATATCAATTCTACCAATGCGTACAAGGTTAGTGTGGATATCAATAGTGGACTTAACGGCAACAACGGCAGAGCAATGCCTGTGGCAGTAAAGTCTGACATAACTGTATCCATAGGTTATTTTAAGACTGGTATGTTTCTTAATGATGCCTCAAAATACATCAAAAAACTCGTCAACGAGGAGATTGGCATCAAACTTACACAAAAGCAGTATTACCTTATTTCTCGAGAAGAAGTTGAGCGTTTTACAGGCTATGGCAGTGTAAAAATCAGCGCCGAAGATTTTGCGTTGCAGTATGCATTAGATGAAAATGAATTTTTAATTCATCCTATCAAAACTGTGGCAAAGGAATCTATGGACAGCAAAAAAATATTTGTAGTTAATTACAACGGTAACAAACTTATTGTTGACCAGAGTTATGTGTATTTTCAGTCATCTCGTGTAGAAACTGACGAAACTCGCTACTCTGGGTTTTAGGAGGTAATTTATGGAACCAAAAAAGATTAAGCCTATCAGTAACCCTGAATTGAAAGAGGCTATTGAGGTTATGCAGGCTGACAATAATCCTCAAAATGTTAACGCTATGATAAACTGGGTAATGAGAGCGCAGTTTATTACTCCTGCCAATGTTTCAAAGCCAACTCCTGTGGCAAAAAACAACGGCAAAGGTACAGTAATGCAACAGCAGTCTCAAGTTCAGTTCCAGTTAATTGAAAATCAGAATAAAGAAAAGTTCTTCCCTGCTTTTACTGATTTAGAGGAGAAAAATAAATGGGCAGAGTCCAAGGGCAAAAACGATGTTATTATGACATTTGACAGTTATGTCCATGTGCTTTCTGACCCAAAATGTGACGTAAAGGGCTTTGTTATTAACCCATTTGGCCGTTCTGTTGCGTTCCCAAAAGATATGGTAATGTCCCTCAAAAAGCAGAAAGATGAAAAGCAAAAGGGGCTTATGCAACAGAAAATCGAGGCGGACAAAGTTCAACTTGGCGATCCTGCTCCCGACGAATATCCTATTGATATGATGGCGTCCATCATCAATTATTTGCAAGAGCGTAACGATGTAAACGCTGCTTACCTAAGAACATTTACAAAGGAAGAAGACGACAAACCAAGTTATCTTGTTATTGTTGATTTTTCAGGAGACAAGATGGAAGAGATTTTTAAGGGAATTTCCACCTATGCTTCTCCGCATTTGCAGGGTTATCAACTTTCTATGATGCCTTACTCATTGCCATTTGCTCAAAAGGCAGTAGAGGGTGTTGATCCGTTTTTTGAAAAAGAATAATCCACTTCAAGGTGTGCTCATTATGAGCACGCCTTTTTGTTGTTATAGCAAAATTGTTTTTGTGATTTTTCATAAATTTGCAGGTGATATTTTAGTTAATTTTTTTGGAGCAAGTTGGTAAATTTTATTGAAAATGTTACATATTTGTGATAAAATTAAATAGTCTATAGGGATATGTTCGTGACTTGATATGTTTGCTATGCAAACACTGTGGAGGTCAGGCAGTAAAAGTATCAAAAATTCATTAACCTATAAATTCATTTTATTTTGGAGGTCGAAAATAATGAGATCAATTAAACGTGTATTATCTATCGTATTATCTTGTTTAATGCTTATTTCAATGGTTGCAGTAGGCACAGTTTCTGCTTCTGCAGCAACATTAGTTGAAGGCGATACATTATATCTTGTACCTAACTCTAACTGGAAAGTTGACGGTGCGAGATTTGCGATTTACTTCTTTGGCTCCAGTGGTAATAAGTGGGTTAGTATGACTGACTCCGACGGTGACGGCGTGTACGAAGGCGTAGTTCCAGAAGGCACTTGGAGTAACTTAATTTTCTGCCGTATGAACCCATCTAATAACATAAACAGTTGGGATAGTACTAGCAAATGGAACCAGTCAGGCGACTTAGTATGGGACGGCACAAATAACTGCTGTACAATCAACAGTGGTCAGTGGGACTGTGGTTTTAATGTAACATGGTCATACATTGACGATGAAGTTGTAGAACCAGATCCTATAACAGAAACAACTGTTACACTAACTTCTGCTCAGGGCGTATTTGCTGATACAACAAAAACTGTTGCAGTTGGCGATACATTCGAAGTAGCGGTTATGCTACAGGCTGATTTAGCAGTTCAGGATGGTCAGTTCGAAACACAGTTCGACAGCAATTCTCTTAAGGTTACTGCTCAGGAAATCAACCTTGCTGGAGGCTATCAGTCCAATATCTTAGAAAGCACACAGCAGGAATATAACTCTGTATATCTAAACTTCACAGATAGTGAGACAGGCTTTGACTTTGCAACTGAAGCAAAATTAGTTGTATATACATTCGAAGTTCTTGAGTCTACATCTGCTGAAGAAACAATTACAGTTGATTGCGTTGCTTTAACAGGTATGACAAAGGACGATACAGGTCTAACTCAGACAGAGTATATCACAAACCGTGCTGTAATTGCTGAAGAAGGTTATGCTTTAACAGCAGTATTTGAAACAGAAGACGAAACAAACCCATCATCAAATCCAGATGATACAGATCCATCATCAAATCCTGATGATACAGATCCATCATCAAATCCTGATGATACAAACCCATCATCAAATCCTGATGATACAACTGCTCCAACACAGGATACAAGTG
>CAZVRE010000009.1:0-60894 GCA_964629465.1 uncultured Ruminococcus sp.
TACATCCAAAACTACTAACGAAAAAGATTTATCTCAAGAACTCAAAGAGACTACTGAGGACGCACAAGAGTAATTGTAATAGCACAAATTGAGCCCATATCTTAAGGTGTGGGCTCTTACATTTTATGCGATTATTTTCAACTTGTATGCAAAAAAATGAGTACATTTTTTACATTTGGAAAATATTGTGCAGTCTGCAACAAAAGGTAAATCAATTATTGTGAAAAACGACAAAACTTTTATTTCTTTTGATTATTGCGAAATCGTTACTAATGTTGTATAATAATACCAACAGACTATGTCTTAATTTATGTATTTTTTAGGAGGAGATTATAATGAAAAAACTAATTTCAGTTGTTTTGGCAGTTGTAATGCTAATGTCAGTTGCTACTCTTGCTATGACAAGCGTTTCTGCAGCAACAACAAATAATGCTTCAACTGGCACAAGTGGTACAATTTATTTTGATTCTACAGGTTGGAATAATGTAACTGGTGTTTATTGTCACATTTGGGTTCGTGGTGGCGATGCATTCTATCCTTGGATGAACCCAAGTGAAAAATGTGAAAAAGTTTCCGGTAACCTATGGTCATATGACCTATCTAATTTAGATGCTGCTACACAGGTTACAGGCGGTATGAAGTCAGGTGTTGACTACTGCGTAATCTTTGTTGCTAACACAAAAGTTCAGACTTATGATACAACATTCAACCTAAGTTGTGTTGATGATATTGCTTACCTAACAGGTAACAAGATCGAAAACCCTGTTGATTCAAACAAATCTTCATACGAAGCAGTATGGACAGACAACAGTTCAAGTTTTGGACCTCACCTTGCAATCACTTCTATCGGTAACATTGTAGGTAAGGTTCTATGTCCTAACGAAAAGGGTTACGAAGTAATCGGTGACTGGCTACCATCATACTACACAGGTGTATATGTTGACCCAGTTGAAACAATGGCTTCTTGCTTTGCAAAGTTTGGTGTAGATACTGTTGAAGAACTTGCTATGTCTTACAACTATATGCTTGAAAATAATCCTGCAGAAACACAGGAAACATATGACAAGTGGAAGAGTCAACTTGAAGAAGCATTCGCTATTGCTTTCCCAGAAAAGTCTAAAGAAGCAGAAGATTCAGGCAAAGACTTACTAAACGATGATGAATTAGAAGATGCAAAAAATGCAGTTAACCAGTCCGGCACAGGCGATGACGGTGTTGATTACACAGTTCTATTCATTCTTTTAGGCGTTATGTTAGTTGCTGGTACAACAGTTGTTGTTACTCGCAGAAGAAGAGAAGACTAATTCACGTCATAACTTAATTAAGGCATAATTAAGGCGTACACATTTGTGTGCGCCTTTTTCTTATATCCTCTTGAATTTTATATGTAAATATTGTAGAATAACTATAGACTAAATTTGTCAATTTTTGAGAATGGTGGTATTAAAATGAAAGTATTGGTTGAAACATCTGCACGCCATATTCATGTATCAAGAGAAGATTTTGAGAAGTTGTATGGCGCTGATGCACAGTTAACAAACAAAAAAGACTTATCTCAGCCTGGTCAATTTGCTTGTGCTGAAAAAGTAACAGTAGTTGGCCCTCGTGGCGAAATGGCTATGTCAATTTTAGGCCCAGAGAGAAAAGAAACACAGGTGGAAATCGCTCTTACTGATGCTCGCAAATTGGGCATAAACGCTCCTGTTCGTGAGTCAGGTTGTATTGAAGATACACCTGGTTGCAAACTCGTTGGTCCTGCTGGCGAATGTGAAATAAGCAAGGGTGTAATCGTTGCAAAAAGACATATCCACTTAACTCCTGCAGATGCAGAAGAAATGGGTGTTGTAGATAAGCAGATTGTGTCTGTAAAAATGGGTGAACCTGGTAATCGTGAAACTATCTTTGGCGATGTAGTTGTTCGTGTTCACGAGTCTTATGCTGCTGCTATGCACATTGACACAGACGAATCTAACGCTGCTGGTTTGAGTGGCGTAGTTTACGGTGAAGTTATTAAATAATTTAAATTCACATTAAAAAACCGATGCTTTTAGGCATCGGTTTTTTATTGTTGCGAAATAAAAGACGGATGTGGTTGCATCCGTCTTTTGCTTATCCATCTTTTAGTTGGTTTACTGATTTTGTTATCACTGGTGGTTCTTCAATATATTTAAGAACTTCCTCAAGGTTTTCACTAACAAAATACAAGTCAAGCACATCGTCACGAACAAAATTCTTTTTTATGGCTTGATTTAGTGCAGCAATTATTTCGTTATAGTAGCCATCAATGTTGTAAATAGCAATAGGCTTTTCATGACGACACAATTGTTTAAGTGTAAGAATTTCAAAGAATTCCTCAAAAGTACCTATACCGCCTGGCACTACTATGAAAGCATCTGAGTTATCTTCCATTATCTGCTTGCGTTGGCGCATAGTATCAGGCTCAATAAGTTCATCGCAATTGCTGTAGACTGCTTCAATGTTTTCATCATCAAAGAACTTGGGGATAACACCCAGTATTTTTCCCCCTGATGTTTTAACGCCTCTTGCAACTGCACCCATAAGTCCGTTACCACCACCACCGAAAACTAATGAGTGACCACGTTCCACCATAATTTTGCCCATAGACTCTACTTTATCAATAAAAGTTTGGTCAATTGTGGGGGAGGCTGCCCCATAAACACATATTCTCATAAATATCACCTCGTATAATAATCAGATTAATTTTTCCATTTTTCAATGAGTTCACGAATTTGTGAAGTTAGTTTTGCGTTGTCTTTGTTAGTCATACCTCGTCTGCTTTTTGCCAGAGACAGGAGTTTTTCTGCTTCGTCAACAAGTTCACGATATAGCAGTTCTGCCCTTGAATTACCTTTGTAAAGACTTACTCTGTCAATAGGCTTGCCTTGTGTGTAGATTGTCATTTTACCAGTAATCAAGTCGTATTCTGTTCCACTGTAAGGGGCGTCTGCATTGTACTCTTTTTCTTGCAAAAGTGCCTTAAAGTCTTCACAGGAGTCATTGTCGCCATGATTTACAAAAACAAGGTTCGGCTTGGTTTTAAACCCCTCTATCCAGTTTATTAAGCCATCACGATCTGCGTGACCACTTGTTCCGTGTAGAGAGCGAATTTTAGCATTTACAACAATATCCTCACCGAATAGCCTTACAGTTTTTTCGCCTTGTAGGAGTTTTCTGCCCAGTGAATTCTCTGCTTGATAGCCAACAAATAATATAATATTATTTTCTTTCCATAGATTATGCTTTAGGTGATGTCTTATTCTGCCTGCTTCGCACATACCACTTGCAGATATTATAACCTTACCTTTTGCATCAAAGTTGATTGCTTTTGATTCTTCAAGGGTAGGTGTCATTCGTATATCTTCAAACCATATAGGGTTAATGCCTTGATTTATAAGTTCTGTTGTTTCGTCATCAAAACAGATAGGGTTACATTGCATAAATATAGCAGTTGCTTCAGATGCAAGAGGACTATCTACATAAACCGGAAAATTATTGTGTCCTTTTATTAGACCTCGCTGTTTAATATCACGAATTGCGTACAACATCTCCTGAGTTCTGCCTACTGCAAATGAAGGTATTATAACATTACCGTTGTTGTCGAGGGCTTCCTGAATATACCCAGCAAGTTCACCCACAACATCCTTAGGGGCAGTATCGTGAAGCCTGTTACCATAAGTTGATTCAATAACAAGATAATCAGTTTCCTCGATAAACTGTGGGTCACGAATAATTGCTTGATTAGTATTACCAACGTCACCGCTGAATACTATTTTGCGTTCAATATTACCTTCTTTAAGCCATAATTCGATGCTGGCTGACCCAAGTAGGTGACCTATGTCAGTAAAACGCAATTCTATGCCTTCAGCAGGATATATTATATCACCATAATTACATCTGCGAAATTGACCAATACAACCAATTGCATCGTTCATATCATATACTGGGTTCACGGCTTCTCGTCCGGCTCTTTCGGCCTTGCGAGTACGCCATTCAGCCTCAGATTCTTGAATATGAGCAGAGTCACGTAGCATAATGTTACACAAATCACAAGTCACATCAGTTGCATAGATCAAGCCTTTAAAACCGTCTTTGTATAACTTTGGCAACATACCTGAATGGTCAATATGGGCGTGAGTCAAGAACACAGCGTCAATATCTTGGGCTGCAACAGGCAAAGGAATGTTCTGGAAAACATCAATACCTTGCTCCATACCACAGTCAACAAGGTAATATTTACCATTTACTTCAAGTAGTGTGCAACTTCCTGTTACCTCGTGAGTAGCGCCTATAAATTGAACTTTCATATATGTCACCTCAACAATATCTATATTAAACATTATAACCAATTTTTTCTGCTTTTTCAATAGTTATTTATTCAAAAACACTACACATTATATGAGATTTATATATAAATATTCATTTTTAATAATAATGTGTTTCTTGATTTTTTATAGTCTCAATGCTATACTAGAGTTGTAAAAAGTTCTAGCGTTGAGGAGATGATAATATGAAAAAATTTCTATCAGTTTTTATACTGCTTGCTATAATGTTAAGTTCTTGCACAATGGTAACTTATGCAGATAAAGGTGCAGAACTAAACAAAACTAATGCCCAAGTAAAAGTTGGCGAAAAATTGCAACTACAAGTTACTGGCACAAATAGTACAATTAAATGGAAGTCCAAAGACAAAACAATTGCTACTGTTAATCAAAATGGTGTTGTAACAGGCAAGAAATATGGCAAAGTTAATATCATAGCCAAAGTTGATGGCGAAAAACTCAAGTGTAAAGTTAGCGTGAAATCGAATTATACAACAAAAGAAGAAATTGTTGAGAGCATTTTGTCTTCAATGACTGTAGAAGAAAAGGTAGGGCAGATGTTCTATGTAAGATGTCCTGATACCGACGCAGTTAATACTGTTGAAAAGTATAATCTTGGTGGATATATTTTGTTTGGCAAAGACTTTAAAGGTAAAACAAAAAGTCAGGTTCAGTCTGCTATCAACAAATATCAGAACAAAGCAGATATTCCGCTTCTCATTGGTGTTGATGAAGAGGGTGGAACTGTAGTAAGAGTCAGCAGTAACCCTAACTTGCGTAGCACACCTTTCTTATCCCCAAAAGATACATATGCCAAAGGTGGTTGGAGTGCTGTCAAATTAGATGCACAAGAAAAAGCCGACTTGCTATTGTCACTTGGCATCAATGTTAATATGGCTCCTGTGTGCGATATAGTTTCCAACAAAAATTCTTTTATGTATGACCGTTCTTTTAGTTCAGAAAAAAAGATGGTCAAGAAGTTTGTTAAGCAAACGGTTACTATCTCAAAGTCTAACGATCTTGGTACTGTTCTCAAGCATTTTCCAGGATACGGAAACAACGAAGATACTCACACAGGAATTGCTTACGATAACCGTGCCTATTCAAAGTTCGAGAACAAGGACTTCAAACCATTTATAACAGGTATCAACAATGGTGCAGACTGTGTGCTAGTTGCTCATAATATTGTAAAGTGTATGGACAAAAAGTACCCCGCATCTCTTTCTAAAAAGGTGCATAATATCCTCCGTGATGAACTTAATTTTGACGGAGTAATTATGACGGATGACCTTTCTATGGACGCTATTGAGAATTACACAAACGGCGAAGATGCAGCCGTTCGTGCAGTAAAATGTGGTAACGATATTATCTGTTGCACAGATGTTGCAACTCAGTACCCTGCAGTACTCAAAGCAGTTCAAAATGGCGATATTTCTATAAAAAAGATAGACAATGCAGTAAGAAGAATACTCAACTGGAAGTATGACTTAGGTCTGTTAAGTTAATTGTATTTTACACAAATAGCACACCCCATCAGCTTGAACTGATGGGGTGTTTTGTGTGTAAATTAACATACACTATAATGTCATTAATAACTATTTTATATCTACTCTTTGATATTGTTTATATATAAAATTATAGTGTTAATAACAAGTACCGCAAGGAGTGTATCCTTGGCTCTTGGCTTCTGCTAAATTTATCTCAATCTTGCTTTTAGAAAGAAATCTACATCCTGCTCTGTGATATTTAGAGCCTGTGTTTGTTATGTAAACGGTTTCTGTATTTGGCGTAGTAGTTACTGGGGCAACTGTTGTAGCATGTGTGGTATCTTCAGGATTATTTAATACTTTTATTTTGCAAGTTAACTCCTGATTGCCTACTTTTGCAGTAATGATAGCTGTACCCTTTTTTAAACCTTCAATGCTGGCTGTATTATCATTTTTATTTTTCAGCGAAGCGATGTTTGCAATTGCTTCATTATCAGATTTCCACTCAACATTTTCAGTAGCATCCGATACAGTAACATCTATAGTATTACCAACATAAATAGTTTCTTTGTCACTATTTATACTTGCTAACACTGGAAGAGTTGTTTCTTCAGTTGCTTTTGTAGTTGCTAATACTGAAAGAGTTGTTCCTTCTGTTGCCTCTGTAGTTGAAGAAGTTGGTATAGTAGTTGCTATGTTATTATCAGAACTGCTACACGCGTTTCCAATGACACCTATTACAGTAAGACAGCCAACGATAATTAGAATAATTTGCCATGCTTTTAATTTCTTATTCGGTGAAGAGATTTCTGTAGATTGTGGAGTTTGGATATTTGTTGATTTTGTGATTCGTTTTCCTGAAATTTTCATGATACACCAATATATACCATAGAAAAAAGCATATATAAGCCAGCCCTCAAAAACTAACATATACCACATTGCTTGTAATAAACATACAAACATCAAAATAAAGACCATCCAAAAGAAGTTTTTCTTTGTAATTTTTAAACCAAAACCCAAACGGAAACCACAAAATTTATTAAAGGTTTTTGAAAGAGTTAAAAACATTATAATCCCCCCATACGATTTCTGATGAATAATCAGCTTTATGTTTTGTAAAAGTTTGAATAGTAGATAACATTTCAAAAGGATAAAGATACAAGAAATTTAGCCTTTTATTGCAGCATCTGGTTGTATCGAAAAAGTAATATATCAAGTAAAATGTTACATAACCTCATTCACATAGAGATATAGTTAATTATACCAAAAATATAAGAGGTGTCAACAAAATATTTTAAATTAAAAGTTTATTATAAGATTAAAAGACTTATGACAAAAAACAACACCCTATTAGGGCGTTGTTTTTTGGTGGAGATGATGAGAATTGAACTCATGTCCGAAAGTCAATCGTCAAGGCTTTCTACGAGTGTAGTTATTGTTTTATATTCCCTCAATGCAACGCCCAATAACAGGCTGTGCATTTTAGTAGCCTTTACTGTGTGACAGGAGTCAAGGCATCCTCCTGTTCACATTTACCACTAATCGATGCCCTTACTCAAGCCGTGGTGCTCTCAAGCAGGACAAGCAGCATTAGGCTGCTAAAGCAACTGTTTTATTGTCAGTTATTTTTAAAGTGTAGATTTTAAAGTGGTTCTACGCCACTACTCGCTTACCAAGGGTCAAAACCCCCGTCGAAACCTTTACATCCCCATATATCAGGTAAGTTTTACTTACCTGTTTTGCTCTTTTAATGCACGTTCAATAGTTCTCTTGGCACTTTTCTTTGCCATATCTGCACGTTTATCATAAAGTTTTTTACCTTTGCAAAGTCCAATTTCAAGTTTAACATAATTTCCTTTGAAATAGAGTTTGAGAGGTATAATAGCATATCCTTGTTGTTGTTCAAGACCATACAGCTTCATAATTTCTTTTTTGTGTAAAAGTAATTTACGAACTCGCAAAGGGTCTTTGCACCAAGTTGCGCCTTGTTCGTAAATTGAAATATGCATTCCGTTTACAAACATTTCACCTTTAACAACAGAGCACCAACTATCCTTTAGGTTAATTCTACCGTTGCGTATGGACTTAACTTCAGAGCCCATAAGTTCAATGCCTGCTTCATAGGTTTCTTCTACAAAGTAGTCGTGATATGCTTTTTTGTTTGTACTAACAACTTTTATTGATTCTGTACTCACAGTTCATTCCTGCCTTCCAATGCTCTGGCAAGTGTAACTTGGTCTGCATACTCAAGGTCGCCACCAACAGGTATGCCATATGCAAGTCTTGTAACAGTTATGCCCATAGGCTTTAGCAACCTTGACAAGTACATAGCAGTAGCCTCGCCCTCAACAGTAGGGTTGGTTGCCATGATAATTTCCTGCACATTGTTTTCACTGCTTAAGCGAGCAATAAGTTCTTTTACAGTCAGATTATCAGGACCAATATTGTTAAGAGGGGATATAGCACCATGTAGTACATGGTAAGTACCGTTATATTCGCCTGTGTTTTCCATAGCCATTGCATCTCTTGGAGTTTCAACCACACAAATTGTAGTTTTATCTCTCTTTTCGCTTCTGCATACAGGGCATAGGTCTTGGTCTGTTAAGTTGCAACAAACACTGCAATAATGTATTTTTTCGTGGGCATCTTTAATTGCATCAGAAAAATTATCTGCCTCTGTTTTTGACAGATTTAATACATAATATGCAAGTCTTTGGGCTGTTTTGTAACCGATGCCTGGCATTTTTTCAAATTGTTCCACCAAATTTTCAAGTGGTGCTACATTATAACTTGCCATAATTAAAACAATCCCGGCATACTCAAGCCACCTGAAAGTGCGCTCATAGTTTCTTCTTTATCAGCATTAGCGGATCTCAAAGCCTCGTTAGTTGCAGCCATAACTAAGTCTGCAAGCATTTCTGCATCATCTGGGTCAATAACTTCTGGGTCAATGTTGATAGATTTTACTTCCATTTTACCTGTAACAACAACGCTTACTGCGCCACCACCTGCAGTTGCAGAATATTCTTTTTCTTCTAATTCAGCAGTAGCAGTTTCCATTGCTTCCTGCATTTTTTGTGCCTGGCGTGCGATTTGCTGCATATTTGTTGCGCCACCGCCACCACCGTAGCCTTTTGGTAGTCTTGCTTTCATATTTATTCCTCCGTAATATTTATGTTGCCGTCCTCTTTTACTTTGTTAATAAAATCTTGTAGAGGATCAGATTTTGTTTCTTTCTTTTCAGGCTTTTTGTAAGGTCCTAATCTATAAACTTTACCTGTAATCTCCTGAATGGCTTTTCTTATGTTTTCTTTTAATTGAGGAGTCTGATTAAGAAGTCTGAAAGGTAGTTCGTTATCAGATTCAATCAAAAGATAATCGCCACTCTCGTAGGCGTTTGTGTTACTAAAAGAAGCCCCAATTGCTTTTGAATATTGCTTAATGTTTTCCAAAACCTCAGGCCATTGTCTGAATGGTTGAGCGTTTGAGTAAATATCATTTATATCAACGCTTTGCTGTACAGGAGTAACTTGAACAGGCTTTTTAACAACAGGTTCTGCAGGAGTTAACGGAACTTCTACAGGAGGTTCCTCAGGCATTGGGATTTTCTCTGCAGTTTCAACTTCCGTCATAGTTTCAACTTTTTCTTCAACTTTAACTTCTTGTTTAGGTTCAACAGTTGGTTTTTCTGCAGGAGTAGGGGGCTGTGCTACAACGCCAACCTTGATTGCCTTTTCCAAAGCAGAAACACGAGTAACTAAAGCATCATAATTAGACTCTAATTCAGGTGCAGATAGTTTAACAAGTGCCATTTCCAGTTCAGTGCGGTCGCTGTTTCCTTTGCCCATACGCTGATAAGCGTTTTGCAAAACATCCATCATATATACAATCTCTGCCAAAGATAAATAATCTGACTGAGTTTGTGCTTCGTCAAATTCGTCTGCAGACATAACCATTAAATTTTGTGGGTTTTTGGTAGATTTAATCAGCATTAAATTTCTAAAGTGATCCAAAAGTTCGTCGCACAAACGAGCCATATCTTTGCTATCGTTATGCAACTTACCCACAAGGTCAAGTGCTAAAGATGTATTTTTGTTAATGCAACAAGCAGCAAGTTTGAACAAATAATCTTTTTGAGCCAAACCTGCAGTTGAGCGTACAGTTTCAGTATCAATTTGAGATGTAACGCCCAAGCATCTGTCCATCAAAGACAAAGCATCACGCATAGCACCGTCAGCGATAGCAGCAATTAGCATAGCAGCATCGTCGGCAATACTTGCATTCTCTTGCTCTGCAACATACTTAAGTCTGTATGAGATATCCTCAGGTGCAATTCGGTGAAAATCAAATCGCTGACATCGAGAGAGGATAGTTGTAGGTAATTTGTGCGCCTCAGTAGTAGCAAGAATAAAAATAACGTGCTCGGGAGGTTCTTCAAGCGTCTTTAGCAGAGCGTTGAATGCCTCTGTTGTAAGCATATGAACCTCGTCAATAATATAAACACGATATTTGCCTCTTGCAGGTCTGAATTGTGCCTCATCAATTACAGATTTAATATCTGCAATACCACGATTAGAAGCAGCGTCCATTTCTACAACATCAAGAATACTGCCCTCGTCAATACCCTTGCAATTCTCGCACACACCACATGGGTCGCCCTTCTCAAGGTCAAGACAGTTAACTGCTTTTGCAAGTATTTTTGCACAAGTAGTTTTACCTGTACCTCTTGAACCTGTAAACAGATAAGCGTGGTTAATTCGGTTGCTTTTCAATTCATTTTTAAGAGTCGTTGTTACTTGAGGCTGACCTACAACATCTTCAAAAACTTGTGGTCGCCATTTGCGATAAAGCACTTGATACATAAAACTCACCTCTTAACAAAAAATTGCAAACCAAGTAGCCGCAATGTGCGTTCATTTGAATAATCGAATGACAGACTTACTGTATCGCATCAAGAACACTACTTAATGCTGCTCGGTTCCCCGCCTGACATGGTTCATAGGCCTCAATCGTACAGGGCCTGCCACTCGATTATTCAAACGATGTCTGGTTTGCAATCTACTGTTTATTTTAACACATAGCACAGATAAAATCAATAGTAGTTTTTGCATATTTAGTGCAAAAGAAAGGGCAGAGGTTAACTCTGCCCATAAGTTATATTAGTTATTGATTAGTTTGTCTTCATCAGACCAACTGTAAAGTTTTCTAACTTCTTCGCCAACAACTTCTGCTGGATGCTCAGCGGCTAACTTTCTCATTGCTCTAAAGTGAGCCTGACCGCCAGCCTCTGACATATCAAGTAAGAAATCTTTTGCAAAAGTACCGTCCTGAATGTCAGAAAGAACTTTCTTCATAGCCTTCTTTGTATCTTCAGTGATAATCTTTGGACCTGTGATGTAGTCGCCGTATTCAGCAGTATTAGAAATAGAATATCTCATACCTGCAAAACCTGACTGATAAATTAGGTCAACGATTAACTTCATTTCGTGAATACACTCAAAGTAAGCGTTTCTTGGGTCATAACCAGCTTCAACAAGAGTTTCAAAACCAGCCTGCATTAGTGCACAAACACCACCACAAAGAACAGCCTGCTCGCCAAATAGGTCAGTTTCTGTTTCTGTACGGAAAGTAGTTTCGAGAATACCTGCACGGCTACCACCAATACCTGCACCATAAGCAAGAGCCATATCCAAAGCCTTACCTGTAGCATCCTGATGTACAGCAACAAGACAAGGCACACCCTTACCAACTTCGTATTCTGAACGAACTGTGTGACCAGGACCCTTTGGAGCGATCATACATACGTCAACATCAGCAGGTGGTACAATCTGACCGAAGTGAATTGCAAAACCATGAGCGAACATTAGCATATTGCCTGCTTCAAGGTTAGGAGCGATGTCTTTCTTGTACATAGCAGCCTGCTTTTCGTCATTGATAAGAATCATAATAATGTCAGCTTTTTTTGCAGCCTCATCAGCAGTATAAACTTCAAAGCCCTGTGCTTCAGCTTTTGCCCAAGATTTTGAACCCTCATAAAGGCCGATGATTACGTGGCAACCTGAGTCTTTAAGGTTAAGAGCGTGAGCGTGGCCCTGGCTACCGTAACCGATGATAGCAATTGTCTTACCCTCAAGAAGTGATAGATTGCAATCTGCCTGATAGAAAATTTTTGCATTTGCCATTTTGATTTCCTCCTTGCCGCAAAATTGCGGTATTTAAAATAAAATTATTTATATGTTATTCTGTGAATTAAGTAGTAACTTCGGCTTTGCCCTTATCAATGGCAATAGTACCTGTTCTAACAATTTCACGGATACCATACGGTTTTAACAAATCGAGCATTGTTTGAATTTTGTCTACTGTTTCACAATACTCAATAGTAATTGTGTTAACTGCTACGTCAACAACTTTTGCGTTCATAAGTTCTGCGATTTTAACAATTTCAAAGCGCTTTGCAGCAGGGCAGTGAACCTTGATAAGGCTCAACTCTCTGCTAATAAATTCTCCTGCAACAAGTCGTTTTACCTTGATAACAGGGATAACTTTGTTAAGTTGCTTTTCAAGTTGTTCAACAACATATTCGTCACCGTTAGCAACAACAGTAATTCTTGATACATTAGGGTCAGTTGTAACACCTACTGCAAGTGAGTCAATGTTAAATGCACGGCGAGAGAACAAACCGGAAATTTTAGAAAGTACACCGGCTTGGTTTTCAACTAAAATTGATAATGTATATTGCATTTGTTACCTCCTATTGTACCGAAGGTGTGTCAGGATGAACATTACAAACAAGAACAAATGGCTTGTCGTTATCTACAATGTTCTTGATGTACGCTTCTGCTTCTTCGTTAGAACTAACCTCTGCACTATCAATGCCATATGCCTTGGCAAGAGCAACAAAGTCAGGTTTGTCATTAAGAATTGTAGCAGAGTGTCTTGAATCGTAAAGATTATCCTGCAATTCTCTAACCATACCCAAACGCTGATTTCTCATTACAATAATTTTAACGTTTAGGTTATTTTGAGCAATAGTAGAGAGTTCGTTTAAACTCATTTGGAAACTACCGTCACCACAAACTGCGATAACATTTCTGCTTGTTCTTGCGAGTTTTGCACCAATAGCAGCAGGTACGGAGTAACCCATAGTACCCATACCACCAGTAGTTAAGAAACGACCCTCTTTAATACAAAAGTTGTTAGCACACCAAATTTGATTTTGACCAACATCAGCACACAAAATCGCTTTATTCTTAAGCATAGAACTCAACTTGCCAATAAATTCTTTTGGTTCAACATAACCGTCAAAGTAAGTTGGTTTCAAGTTGAAATCTGCTTTCCATTCTTTAATCTGCTGATTCCACTCGTTGCTGATTTGGTAGTTGCCGATTTCGTCAATTAAATTTTTCATTACATTGTTCATATCACCAACGATAGGAACAGTAATTTTAACGTTCTTTCCGATTTCGGCAGGGTCAATGTCAATATGAATAACCTTTTTGCGTGAGCCCATCTGGTCAGGAGAAGCAATTGCCCTGTCACCAAGTCTTGCACCACAAACAATAGTAAGGTCATTTCTATGTAATGCCTGATTAGCGCATCGTTTGCCGTGAGTACCAAGCATACCGAGATATAGGGGATGTTCGCTTGGCATAACACCAATACCCATCATTGTTGAGAGTACAGGTATATTTGTCATCTCAGCAAATTTCTGTAGTTTTAACTTTGCACCTGAACTTAACACACCACCACCTGCAACGATAATTGGTCGCTTGGCTGATTTGATAAGTTCAATTGCTTTTTTAATCTGGTTTGCGTGACCTTTTGTGTTAGGCTTGTAACCTATAATATTAACATTTTCTGGATATACAAATTCATCAACTGTATTGACCTGTAAGTCCATAGGAATATCAATAAGCACAGGACCTGGACGACCTGTTTTTGCAATATGGAACGCTTCCTTAAAGATACGAGGCAAGTCCTCAGTTTTCTTTACAAGGTAACTATGCTTTGTAAATGGCTCGCAAGCACCTGTAATATCTGCCTCTTGGAAAACATCACGACCAAGTAAGTCCGAACGAACCTGACCTGTAATTGCAACAATTGGAATTGAGTCCATATATGCTGTTGCAATACCTGTAATTAGGTTGGTTGCACCTGGACCTGATGTTGCAACGCAAACGCCAACCGTTGACTTTGCTCTTGCATAGCCACTTGCAGCGTGAGCCGCATTCTGTTCCTGCCTTACAAGTATATGTTTAATGTTTGAATCGTATAATGAATCGTAAAATGGACAAATAGTTGCTCCTGGATAACCGAATACAGTTGTAACACCTTCTGCTTCCAAGCATTTTACCATTATATCTGCGCCACTTATCATGGTGAATTCTCCCTTAATGTATACTAATACATAATAAATCGATATTAAGTTATATTATAGTACAAGATTTGGAAAAAGTAAAGAGCAGAAGTAAACTTCTGCCCCAAACTTTGTCAAAAATCTCCTGCATTTGCCGATTATCATTACTTTTATGCAAAATAGGCAAAAAAACACACCCTAAACAGGGTGCGTTTAATTTATTTCATCTTTAATAATCTTGTGGCATAAAGTATACAAAGCATACATACACCTGTATCTGCAACCACCGACATCCATATTGCAGCATATCCGAGTATAGCACAGATTATTACAGCCAATTTAACTGCTAATGCAAAAATTAGAATTGTTTTTACATTAATAACAGTTTTCTTAGCAATTTTAATCGCCTTTGGCAGAGTTGTTAAGTTGCCTGTTGTAAGAACTGCATCAGCAGCCTCAATAGCAGCATCAGTACCCAGTCCCATAGCAAAACCACAGTCTGAAGCAGTGAGCACAGGAGCATCGTTTATGCCGTCACCAATAAAGCACACACCCTTTGATTTTGCCTTTAGGCTGTTTACTGTTTCAACTTTGTCCTGAGGTAGTAATTCACTATGCACTTCATTTATACCAATCTGCTTTGCGATTTTATCTGCAGTTTGTTTGTTGTCGCCTGTAAGCATAACAAGATTTTTCACGCCCTGTTTCTTTATTTGTTCAAGTACACCTTTGGCTTCGCTACGAACATTATCCTCAACCTTCATAGCGCCAATCAACTTACCGTCGTAGATCAAAAATACATTTGCATCAATGTCAATTTCTTCATCTATCAATTTTTTATTGCCACAAATTAAACTTTTGCCTTCATAAATTGCACTAACACCATATCCAGGTTTTTCTTTGTAATCAGTTAATTCCAACAGTTCACCGTTATATTCATTTTTGATTGCAAGAGCAATAGGATGGTTGGAATTCTTTTCCACAGAAGCGCCAATAGCAAGTATTTTATTCTCACTATAATTCTCGAACGGAATTATACTTGTAACCTTTAAGTTTCCTTCTGTTAATGTTCCTGTTTTGTCAAAAGCAATTGTATCTGCACTTGCAAGAACTTCAAGATATTTGCCACCCTTGAACAGCACACCGTTTTTGGAAGCAACTCCTATGCCTGAATAGTAGGAGAGAGGTATAGAAATTACGATAGCACAAGGGCAAGAGGATACAAGACACACCAACGCTTTGTATATCCACTCATTAAAAGTACCAAGGTTTAATAGTGGTGGTACAACTGCAACTAAAATAGAAATAGCTACAACTATTGGAGTATATACCGAAGCAAATCGTGTTATAAGTTTTTCATTTTTGCTTTTAGTTATTGATGCTTCCTCAACAAGTTTAATAATTCTGCTGGCAGTACTGTTTTTGTATTCTTTAGTTGTTTTAATTTTAATCAGGCTTTCGCCGTTAATCATACCACTTAATACTTCTGTACCTGGTTGGCATTCAATAGGCATACTCTCGCCTGTAATTGCAGAAGTATCAATAGTGCCCACACCCTCAATTACAACGCTGTCAAGTGGTATTCTTTCGTAAGGCTTTACAACAAGAATACTGCCTATTTCTACTGATTCTGCTTCCACAACGGTTTCTACACCATCTTGTAGTAGGGTAGCAGTATCAGCTTGCATATTAGCCAATGCCTCAATGCTTTTGCGTGAGTTGTTTACTGCAAGATCCTCAAACATTTCGCCAATGCCAAATAATATTGTTACCATTGCGCCCTCAACATATTGACCAAGACAAAAAGCAGCCACAACGGCAATAGCCATCAATGTATCCTCATTAATCTTGAATTTAAATATTGATTTAACGCTTTCAACAAAAATTGTATGACCTGAAAGTATAATTGCTATTGTAGATAGTAGTGCAACAATCAACGGCATAACATCAAATGCCTCGCAAATAATTGCGCTAACGCCAAAAATTATTGAGATAAATAATAGTAAATTATCTTTAAATATATTTGTTTTCTTTTCTGTATTTTCATTTGAGTTAATAACAGTTACACCGTGTTCTATGTCGTCTGTTATTTTCTGAACAATTGGAACAATATCTTTGCTTTTGTGCTCTGCATAAAGTGTCTTTGTTGCAAACACAAGGCTTACATTTTCAAATCCCTCTGTTTCTGCAATCGCTTTTTCAATTTTACCTGCACAATGGGCACAGTTGAGCCCCTCCATAGTTAATTTGTGTTTCATAATTTACTCCTATTCTAAAATATGGTCAAGTCCCATTTCTATAACTTTCTTTACATGTTCGTCATCAAGACTATAATATATTGACTTGCCTTCACGATGTGATTTTACGAGTTTGTTTGTTTTTAGCACTTTTAATTGGTGGGAAATAGTAGATTGCTCCATATTCAAAGTTTCTGCAATATCTCCAACAGAGTACTCCTTGTCAAACAAAGTAAATAATATGCGTAAGCGAGTTGAATCGCCAAAAACCTTAAATAAATCAGCAAGGTCAAATAGTATTTCCAACTCAGGAATATTTGTGTTACTCATATTAACCTCCATTTTTCAAAAGTTGAACATATGAACAATTATTCATATGTTAATTATAATATACACCAATATATCATAGTTGTCAATAGCAATATGTAAATTTTTGAAAAAACGAGTATTTGTTAGAAACAAGGAGAAAAATAAAGTATGGGGGAGATATTTTCAAAAAACAGAGCATTTTTGACTTTATTTGACTTTGACTTTATTTGACTTTGTGTTTATAATATACTCAAAGGTTAAATAAGGTCAAACAAAGGAAGTGTTTTTATGCGAATGAGCGATTTAGTAGCAAAGCATATTTTGGAAATGTTAGATGAGCAAGACGGTAATGCTGAAATTCAGCGTAACGAACTTGCTGGCACTTTGGGTTGTGTGCCAAGCCAGATAAACTATGTTATTACATCCCGATTTACTCCCGAACAAGGCTATATTGTAGAGAGCCGTCGTGGAGGTGGTGGTTACATTAGAATTACAAGAGTTAAAATGGACAAAAGTTCCGCAATAATGCATATTGTAAATTCTATAGGTACAACTCTCGACAAAGTTACTGCCGAAATTATGATAAATAATATGTATAATCAGTCAATGATAGACCTTACTACTGCCAAATTACTTACATCAGCAGTAAGCGAGAGAGTGTTCATTGATATTCCTCAAAACTTAAGGGATATATTTAGAGCAAGAATATTCAAAAATATGTTGTTGACCTTATGTGATTAGATTTAATTTACAGGAGTGATAGTTATGAAATGTCAGAAATGTAATCAAAGACCTGCTGATACTCATATCAAGAGAGTAATCAACGGTGAGTTTGAAGAATATGATTTATGTTCCCAGTGCGCAAAAGAAATGGGCTACACCAATATATTTGACGACATCAATAGTAGTTTTGGAAAAGACTTTAGTAATTTTTTGGGTAGTTTTTTTTCCAACGCTTTGCCTGCTCGTTCACAAGCAACAAGATGTGAAAAATGCGGAACGTCTTATGCCGATATCACACGTACAGGTATGATGGGATGCGCTAATTGTTACGAGATTTTTTCCGAGCAGTTAATGCCTACTATCAGGCATATTCACGGCAACACTTACCATTGTGGAAAGCTTAGTAAATGTGCTGTTGATACAGTAAGCAAAGTTGAAGATACTAAATCTCAAGTACAAGATTTAAAAGAGCAACTTGAAAATGCCATTAAAAATCAAGAGTTTGAAAAAGCCGCTGAATTGCGTGACAAAATCAAGGAAATGGAGGATTAATTATGAGCAATGTAGTAATGCTTACAAGAATAAGATTAGCAAGAAATCTCAAGAAATATCCATTTCCTTGCAAAATGAACTTGGCAACCAAAAATCAGGTGGCGCAACAAATAATTGATGCAATCAAAAATTCTAATTCACTTATTGCAAAAGATTTTGATGTACTTTGGATTAGAGATTTAAACGAACAACAGCGCATTTCTTTGGTGGAAAATCACCTTGTAAGCCCTGAATTTGTAAGTGATGCAAACGGCAGAGCAGTGTTGCTATCAAAAAATAGAACAATGAGCATTATGATAAACGAAGAGGATCATATACGCTTGCAAATTATCAAAAAAGGTTTTGACCTTGATGGTACTTATGATATTGCCGACAAACTTGATACCCTTCTTGATGAGGGATTAGACTTTGCCTTTGATGATAAGTTAGGATATTTAACGCAATGCCCAACTAACTTGGGCACAGGTATGCGTGCATCTGTTATGTTGCATTTGCCTGCACTTCAAAAGAGTCAGGCTATGGGCAGAATTGCTGGCAATTTGCAGAAGTTGGGTCTTACCATTCGTGGTACTTACGGCGAGGGTACTAATGCCAAAGGAGCAATGTACCAGTTATCTAATCAAGTAACACTAGGCATTTCCGAACAAAGTGCTATTGATAATCTAAAAAACATTGCCAATCAACTTGTTGCTCAAGAGTTGCAAACTCAGGAGCGTATGGCAAAAAACACAGAAACACAGGACAAATTGTGGCGTAGTTACGGCGTGCTCAAAAATGCACGTATGATGTCTTGCGACGAGGCTATGGACCTATTATCTAATGTAAGACTTGGTGTAAACACAGGTGTAATTACAGGCACAACTGTTGAAAATATTGATGACCTTATTGAGCGTATTCAACCGGCTACAATGATGGTTGAAAAAGGAGAGAAAATTTCTCCAGCAGACAGAGATATTTTAAGAGCAGGTATAATCAGAGATAATCTCTAATTTTTGATAAAGACCTGCTATGGGAGGTTTTTATTATGTATGAATTTAAAGGTTTTACACAAAAAGCAAATAAAGCCCTTAATCTTGCAATTGAATCTGCAAGTGAAATGGGACATAACTTTATAGGCACAGAGCATATTTTGCTTGGCTTACTCAAAGAGGGTAGTGGCATTGCTGCCATTGTACTAAAAGAATCAGGACTCAACGAAGTTGAACTTCAGCAAAAAATAATTGAGGTTAACGGAAGAGGCATAAGAACTAATGTAACTATTAACGACTTTACTCCTCGTAGCAAACGAGTTATGCAGAATGCTGTGTATGTAGCATCAAAAACTTCAAAAGGCTATGTTGGTACAGAGCATTTACTTGCAAGTCTTATGGAAGAAACTGACAGTTATGCTTATAACTTCTTGCAAGATTTAAAAGTTAATATCAACGAAGTTATCTCCACAGACGAGTCAAACTATGGCTTTGAAAACTCAGGTTGTGACGGTAGTGACTCAAATGCTCTGGAAAAGTTTGGTAGGGACTTAACTAAAGCAGCCAAAAAAGGCGAGATTGACCCTGTTATTGGAAGAGAAAAGGAAATAGAACGAGTTATTCAAATCTTATCCCGTCGTACAAAAAATAACCCTGTTTTAATTGGTGAGCCCGGTGTTGGTAAAACTGCTGTTGCAGAGGGCTTGGCGCTAAAGATAGTGCAAGGTCAAGTGCCTGAAATATTGAGAGATAAACGTATCGTAAGCCTTGATTTAACCTCAATGGTAGCAGGTTCAAAATACAGAGGTGACTTTGAGGAACGAATCAAAACCGCTATTGACGAAGTGAAAAAGTCCAATGATATTATTCTGTTTATCGACGAACTTCACACAATAGTTGGCGCAGGCTCTGCAGAGGGCTCTACAGACGCTGCTAATATCCTCAAACCATCACTTGCACGAGGTGACTTTCAGGTTATAGGCGCAACAACAGTTGCAGAGTATAGAAAATACATCGAAAAAGACGCTGCATTGGAACGACGTTTTCAGCCTGTAAATGTTGGCGAGCCAACATTGGAACAAACTGTTGAAATTCTTATGGGACTTCGTGATAGATATGAGGCACATCATAAAGTTAAAATCACAGACGAAGCAATTAGATCAGCAGTAGACTTGTCTTCAAGATATATTGCAGATAGATTTTTGCCTGATAAGGCAATAGATTTAATTGATGAGTCAGCATCAAAAGTTCGCTTGGTTTCGCTTACTGCTCCTGACGAAATCAAAGATTATGAGGACAAAATTAAGGAAATTGAAGCAGAGAAATCAAGTGCAATAAATCAGCAGGAATTTGAGCGTGCTGCTACATTACGTGACCAACAAAAGGAATTGCAGGATAAACTGGATACTGCAAAAAAACAATGGCAAGAGCAACAAGGCAACTCCAAAAGCGAAGTTACTGCAGAAGATATTGCTCGTGTAGTTTCTGACTGGACAGGTATTCCTGTTGTTCAGTTAACACAAGAGGAAAGTGACCGATTACTTAAGATGGAGGATATTCTCCACCAAAGAGTTGTAGGTCAGGACGAAGCCGTAAAGGCAGTAGCCAAGGCTATTCGCCGTGGTAGAGTAGGACTCAAAGACCCTAACAGACCAATAGGTAGTTTTATATTTCTTGGACCTACAGGTGTAGGTAAAACTGAACTTTCCAAGGCATTGGCACAGGCGATGTTTGGTGATGAAAATGCTATGATAAGACTTGATATGAGCGAATATATGGAGAAGCACACAGTCAGCAAACTCATAGGTTCACCTCCTGGTTATGTGGGTTATGATGAGGGTAGTAGTTTTACGGATAAAATTCGTAGAAAACCTTATTCTGTAGTTTTGCTTGACGAAATTGAAAAAGCCCACCCTGATGTGTTTAATACTCTGCTACAAATTTTGGAAGATGGCAGACTTACTGATTCTCAGGGTCACACAGTAGATTTTAAAAACACAATTATCATTATGACATCAAATGTTGGTGCAAGAATGATAACAGACAAGCAAACTACTCTTGGCTTTACACAAAATGATTCAAATGATAATATCAAAGATACAGTTATGGCTGAACTCAAAAATGTCTTTAAGCCTGAATTTCTAAACCGTATTGACGATATTATAGTATTCAATAAATTAACTCAAAACGAAATTAAAGAAATTGCAACAAAAATGCTTGATAATCTCAAAAATCGTCTTGAGTCAATGGATATTACACTTAATTTTACAGATAACGCTATTGCGGAAATTGCTGATGCAGGCTTTGATAACGCATATGGCGCTCGACCTTTGCGTAGAGCAATTACCAACAAAATTGAGGATGCTTTGTCCGAGAAAATTTTGGAGGGTGCCGTTAGCAAAAACTCAACTATCACTTGTGATTTTGTTGACGGAGAGTTTGTATTTAAGTAAAAGGAAAAGGAGATGCGCTATTGCATCTCCTTTTTTGAGTAAAAGAAAACGCCGTGATTACTCACGGCGTTAATTCTTAAATCTTGTGAGCCAATGCTCTTTGTAGCCAAACCTCACCAATATCCATCGCAACAAAAAGACCTTCTTTTTCACTTGACTTAACAAGTTGTCTTCTTGGAGATAAACCTGGGTCAGTAGCCATAAGTTGAACTGTTACCTTGTCGGCAATTTCAACTCCGTTTACAACTTTTTTGCTCTTAATAATAAAATGAATTACAAATTCTTCTTCCATATTGCCGTAGTAAAGTTCATCACCACAGCGAACAAGAGGCTTACCCTTGTAGGTTGAAAATTCTTGCTTTTCAGCCACAAAGCATCATCCTTTCGTATTATAAATTTAGGTATGACTTAACAAGTGCTTCCAGTAAATCATCACGGTCAATTCTGCTGATGAGATTACGAGCATTATTATATGTTGTGATGTAAGTTGGGTCTTCAGAAAGAATATAACCTACAATTTGGTTAATTGGATTATAACCTTTTTCCTCAAGAGCCATGTAAACAGTATTAAGGGTTGTCTTAATCTGGTCATCTTTGTTGTCCTCTAAAGAGAAAATCATAGTTTTATCTAACATGGAAACACCTCCTATAAATCTACTGTATATTATAATATATATTATTTCAAATTTCAAGTATAATTATTAAAAAGAATAAAACTGCCTGATTTACATCAGGCAGTTGTTTGTTAATTCCTTAGATTTACACCAATATTCGCAAGATTTGCAATGATTTTATCCATAATTTCCTGAACTTCAGCAGATGATAATGTTCTCTCGTTAGAACTGAATTCAAATCTTACAGTAATGCTGTGTACTGTTTCTGTGTCATAAGTGTCAACAATTTTTGTGTTCTTAAGAATTTCGCAGTTTTCACTTGTCCAACATTCACTTAACTTGTCAAAGAACATTCCGTTAGGAACTTCAAGGCTTAGGTCATAGTCCATTGGTGGGAATTTTGATGGCTCGTCATAATCAATAGCATCAACTGTTGCATCAGTAAATGCCTTCATATCAACTTCTGCAAACACAATGTTTGCTTTTTTGTCAATTTTCTTACCAACAGTAGGGTGAACAATACCCATTGTGCCTATTTGTGTGCCATCTATGCAAATCGCATTGAGGTTAACAGGGTGCTCATAACTGTGAGTTGCTTCCATTGTCTTGAATGTAAGAACTTTGTGCTTGATGTCACTTGTAATTACTGCAAGCATATCTCTCAACTCAAGGTAAAGTGCGCTAATATCTTTAGTTTTGCTGAATAATGTGATAGCAAGTTTTTTACTTTCTTTGCAAAGGTTGTTTTCGTCAACACCTTCAACAACTCTACCAACTTCAAAAATACCAAAGTCAGTACCGTAAGAAGTGTTGGTTTTAACCTGGCATAATTGTGTTGGAATAATAGAATTACGTAGAGTTTCAATGTTAGGGTTAGTAGCATTTGCCAGTTTAACATTATTCTCTACAGGAATATTAATAGCCTTTAACTCGTCGTTATAAGCCCATACATAGGAGTGAAGTTCGTGCAAGTTATACTTTTTAACAAGTATATCCTTTATTCTATCCTCGTTAGTTTTAACTGCATCTGCTCTTACAGGATAAAGAGGGGAACGAGTTGTGTTAATCTCAAAGTTATCGTAACCGTAGATTCTTGTGATTTCTTCAATAATATCAGCCTTAATTGTTACGTCTTTTGTAGCACGCCATGATGGAACGACCACAACAAAATTGTCGTTTTCACAATCTACTTTAAAGCCAAGGTTTGTAAGAGTTTTCACAATAGTTTCGTTGTCAATTTCAATGCCGGTGTAACGGTCAACAAACTTCTTGTCAAAGTTAAGTGTAACTGTGTCGTATTTAAATGCCTGCTGGTCAGTTAATGCAGAGACAACTTTTACGCCGCTATCATATTTCTTTAAAAGATTTAAAAATCTTGCAATAGCAACAGTTGTCATCTCTGGGTCAAGGCACTTTTCATAACGGATAGAAGCATCAGTTCTATGAGCAAGACGAACAGTTGACTTTCTGATAGATACTGCATTAAATGTAGCAGACTCAAGAGTAAGAGTAGTGGTGTCTTCCACGATTTCAGAGTCAAGACCACCCATAATACCTGCAATAGCCACAGGAATGTCACCGTTGCAAATCATAAGAGTGTTTTCGTCAATGTTTCTGTCAACGCCGTCAAGAGTCTTGAATGTAAAAGGTTTGTCAAAACGCTTTATTCTAATATTTTCAACTTTTCTTGAGTCAAAAGCGTGCATAGGCTGACCCATTTCAAGCATCAGGTAGTTAGTAAGGTCAGCAAGGAAGTTGATACCTCTCATACCACAGTAGAAAAGTCTGATTCTCATATTTACAGGGCTAACATTTCTTGTGATGTTTTCAAC
The DNA here is from genome assembly GCA_964629465.1 of uncultured Ruminococcus sp. Taxonomy (GTDB): domain Bacteria; phylum Bacillota; class Clostridia; order Oscillospirales; family Acutalibacteraceae; genus Ruminococcoides. Next base: position 23,872 of record CAZVRE010000009.1, read on the forward strand.
CTGCATACAACTATATCGCTGACAAAGTGGGTCTTCAATCTTCATATCTACCTTGCTTAGTGAATCGTATGCTGTCAAATCTTCAACCTCAAGTGGTTTGAGTGGTCTTTGCGCAAGAGCAGCAAATTCTCGTGCAATTCCGTAGTGACCCCATAGGTCAGGTCTGTTTGTAAGGGACTTGTTATCAACTTCAAACACAATATCGTCAATATCGTAAATATCCTTGATATCAGTACCATTTGCCACGTCTTCAGTAATATCCATAATACCTGAATTGTCGTCACTTATGCCGATTTCTGCTTCACTACAACACATACCATGTGACATATATCCTGCAAGTGGGCGAGGAGCAATAGTAATATCACCAATTTTCGCGCCAACTTTTGCAAAAGCAGTTTTCATACCTACTCTTACATTAGGTGCTCCACATACAACATCAGTTAATTCTGCTTCACCCGCATCAACTTTTAGTAGGTGTAACTTCTTTGATTCAGGGTGATCCTCAACTGATTTGATTTCTGCAACGACAATACCACTGATGTCAGAACCCTTAAAGAAAATCTCATTTTCTACTTCTGCAGTAGAAAGTGAGAACTTATGGATAAGTTCAAGTTTATCAAGACCTGTAAAATCAACAAAGTCTGAAATCCAATTCATTGATAAAAACATTATATAGTCCCTCCTTATTCGTCGTCAGTAAACTGTGATAGTGACTTAAGACTACCGCTGTTTAAATCTCTGATGTCTTTAACGCCGTATTTCATCATAGCGAGTCTTGTTAATCCAAGACCAAAGGCAAAGCCTGTGTATTTGTCAGGGTCAATGCCACCCTCACGAAGTACGTTTGGATGAATCATACCACAAGGACAAAGTTCAAGCCAACCACTGTGTTTGCAGGAAGGACAACCGTCACCACCACAAATCAAACAACTAATGTCAAGTTCAAAGCCAGGTTCTACGAATGGGAAAAAGCCCGGACGAAGTCTAACCTTAATGTCTTTTCTAAAAACTTCTGATAGCATGGTTTTCATAAAGAAAATTAAGTTAGAGATAGAGATATCTTTGTCTACCATCACACCTTCCATCTGGAAAAATGTGTTTTCGTGACAAGCGTCAGTTGCTTCATTTCTAAAGCATCTGCCTGGGAAAATAGCCTTTATTGGCACATCGTTTTCAATTAAGTTCTTGCCGTATTTTTTGAGAATTGCATTCTGTGCTGCAGAAGTCTGTGACTTTAGCAACTGACCGTTCTCAAGGTAATATGTGTCCTGCATATCACGAGCAGGATGGTGTTTTGGAATATTTAGTGACTCAAAGCACTCGTAGTCAGTAACTACCTCAGGATAATCTTCTACAGTAAAGCCCATTGATTTAAAGATAGTTTCGCATTGTCTTTGCACCAATGTAATAGGGTGATATGAACCTCTGTCTAAGTTAGCAGGAGTAGTAATATCAATCTGTGGCATAGAAGCGATTTCTTTCTTAATCTCCTCTTCTTTTAGAAAAGCGATTTTCTCCTCGATTTTTTCAGTAGCATATTCTTTGAGTTGGTTAACCTTTGCACCAAAGGTCTTTCTCTCATCGTTAGTAAGGTCTTTCATACCTTTTAGCAGGGCAGTAATACTGCCTTTTTTACCTAGATAAGCAACTCTGATTTTGTCTAGTTCAGTCAAGTCAGTAACTTCATTGAGGTTACTTGTGATTTCTTCTTGTAAAATAATTATTTTTTCGTCCATAATTACCTCCGTTTATAAAATAAAAAGTCCCTGCGTATTTCTACGCAGGGACGAAATAAATTCCGCGGTACCACCCTGATTTTTGCACCAATAAGAGCAAACACTCCTCTGACCTGTAACGGTGTCATTCCGTTGAAGCCTACTTAAGTTCAGCCTCACCACTCAAAAGGGAACTTCATATTTCACACAAGGCAGTTTGCTTTCAGCCACGTCAAACTATCTCTGAACAATGCGTTTGAAATACTACTTTCTTTGTCATTGTGTTATCTTTTGATATAATACCATTATAAACAAAAATATGCAAGGGTTTATTGAAAAAATTTTGTACCTATGTTATTATTGTTATTAGTTAAGGAGTGATAATATGGATAGTATATTTATTGAACAATTGGTAAAGAAAAAACGCACCTTAAAAGATAATATCATCTTTATATTAACCATAGTGTTAGTAATAACAATACCTGTTGTGTTGGCTTCTCTTGCAGTAAAGGAAGTGCTTACAGCGTATTTTATATACATTTCTCTTTTTGTTTTGATATTTGGTATTTGGATAATCTGGCTCGTAAGAGTAAATCAAAACATTGAGTATGAGTATCAAATTGTTCAGGATACACTGGTGGTAAGTAAAATCACAGACAAGCGCAAGCGCAAACTTATCCTCAAAATTGACATAAAGCAGTTTGATCAACTTGCTAACGGCGAGGACAAAGGTGTTTCTGAGCAGAATTTTATGAAAGTTCTCAACGCTTGTGGTAATGTTAATGATAAAGCAAACACATATTACGCAGTTTATCAGCATCAGGTGTATGGCAAATGCGTACTATTGTTTACACCTAACGAAACTATTTTGAATTCTATGAAGCCTCATCTAAAGAAAGATGTGGTGCTCAAATTATTTTATAACAGGTAAAATTATGGAGTATATTGACCACAACCTTGTAAAATCTGCTATCAAAAAGCATCCTGATGATGCCAACAAAATTACAGTAGGAAGTTTATTTAGCATCTGTGGTAGTTATGGTATGGCAGGTGCAAGTATAATGTCTGCCAAGTCTGCCTTGCGTAGTGGGGTAGGGTTATTACATCTTATTGTTCCTGATAGCATTTATCCCATTATGGCGTCAACTGTAGTTGAGGCAGTTTATCATCCCTATAATAATGTACAGGAAGTCTTGCATGATTATTATTTTATTTACAAAGACTCAACTCACCCTCGTGCATTACTTATGGGCTGTGGCTTATCGGTAAACAGCAGTACCGTAGAATTGGTAAATACAGTTGTTTCAAAGTGCAAAGTACCAATGATACTTGATGCTGATGCACTTAATATTATTGCAAAGGACCCATCAATTCTTAATTCTGCCCATAATACAGTAATTGTAACTCCTCACGATGTGGAAATGTCACGACTTTTGGGGTGTAATTTGGGGAAAGTCTTGCAAGATAGAGCAAAAGCCTGCCTTGATTTTTCTGCAAAATACAATGTGATTACTGTCTTAAAAGGTAAAGAAACTTTGGTTGCTAATCCACAAGGTGAAATTATGTGCAACAACTTAGTTGGCAATAACGGTATGGCAGTTGGTGGTAGTGGAGATGTACTTGCAGGTATAATTGCTTCTCTGGTGGCACAGGGCAATAACCCTTACAAATCTGCTTGTGCTAGTGTGTACATTCATGGGTTTGCAGGTGATATTGCAAAGGAAAAGTATGGTGCAATGTCTATGTTGCCTACCGATATTATTGAGTGTTTGCCACAAGCCTTTAAGAACCTGAAGTTTTAAAAATTAAATAACAATCATATATTAACAGCAGAGGTGATTTTATGCGAAAAATTGCTCTGCTGTTTTTTGTTTGTGTATTGTTTTTGACTTCTTGCAGTAGTGAGCCAAGTGATATCATAACTAACTTTTCTGCAACTACAAAAATTGAATATAACAATGTGAATATTGAGGGAAATATAGTTACCAACAAAAATAATATACTAACTTTTACGGTAACAAGTCCTACTTCTATGGAAGGTTATGAGTACAATTACAAAAATGGTGAATTAACTATAAATTATGGCAACCTCACAGTAAATGCAGAACAAGATTATCTGCCACAATATTCCTTTGTTAAGGTTCTGTACAATGTTCTAACAAGTCTTAGTGCAGAGAATAACTGCTACCTTGACAGTAGCGACAATGCTCTTGCATGGTACAAAGGTTCTTGTAATAGTGGAAAATACTCAATAGAAGCAGAATATTCTACCGGTGTTATACATAAAATTACAGTTGATACTATAGGCTTTGCTGCTGAATTTAGTAACATATCGATTACAAACTAATATTCACCATAAGTAGTTTTCAAAATATTATATTAACGGTATAAAAAGATTTTAAAAGGTAAAAATACTATTAAATAATATTTTGGAGGGAGATTCCTTGAGTATAAAGCGTGGGGATATATATTACGCTGATTTATCGCCTGTGGTTGGGTCAGAGCAGGGAGGAGTGCGCCCGGTTCTTATTGTGCAAAACAATATGGGAAATCGCTATAGCCCTACAGTTATTGCAGCGGCAATCACGAGTCAGCAGTCAAAAACTAAACTTCCTACCCACATACCAATCGAAAGCGGTGACTGTGGCTTGCAAAAAGATAGCGTGGTTTTACTTGAACAAATAAGAACTATCGATAAGCAACGCCTCAAAGAAAAAATGGGTGCTATTGACGAAAACTCAATGAGCAGAATAGACAATGCAATTTCAATTTCATTTGGTTTGCAGGGATAATTTATGCTACATATCAGTAGTTATCCCTTAGTTAAAATGCAGAGCATATTCTGTGCTCTGCATTGCTATTTTACGAGGTTTGTGCTATAAATAAATTAAGTACAAATAAAGGAGAATTTGTATGAAGTTTTTAGTATCTGGTTTACTTAACATAGAAACAACCCTCAAAATTAGAAAATTTCCAGTAGAATATTACCCTGTAGATTATCCTTTTTTTGGCATAAATAGTAATGTGTCAGGAGTAGCGTACAATATAGCAAAGGCGCTATCAAAATTAGATAATAATATTGACCTTGTTTCATTTTTAGGCAATGATGATCAAGCAACTCGTGTGTTAAATCATCTTAATTGTGACAACATATCCTGCGACCTTATCAGCCGAGATGTTGCAAGCACCCCAGCGTCAGTTATACTTTATGACGATACTGGCAGACGACAGATTTATTGTGACTTAAAGGATATACAAGACAAAACAGTAGATGTAAATAATCAGACATTGTTGCAAAAACTCAATGACTGTGACATAGCCGTTTTGTGTAATATCAATTTCAACCGTTCTTTGCTTTTTAAGGTTAAAGAAATGAATAAAATCATCGCAACGGATGTTCATGTGCTTTCTAATATTGATGATGAATATAACAGGGATTTTCTGCAGTGCGCTGACATTTTGTTCCTAAGTGACGAAAAAGTGCCTTGTACCCATAGTGAATTTATTATGGATATAGCCAATACATATCACAACAAAATTATTGTTATGGGTATGGGTAGCAAAGGCGCAATGCTTTACCATAAAGGTGAGGCGCATATGCTCTCAAGTGTACCTTGCGATAATGTTGTAAATACAGTTGGGGCAGGGGATGCGTTGTTCTCTTCTTTTCTTAATTTTTACAGCAAAGGGTTCACTCCTGTTGAAGCGCTCAAGAGAGCACAATGCTTTGCATCAATCAAAATCGGTTACAACGGTGCTTCTGTAGGTTTTGTAACAGAAGAGGAAATTGAGCGAAAGTTAGCGCAGTCTCACATTAACATAACGAAAATATAAAAAGCACCTGCTAAACAGCAGGTGCTTTGCTTTATCTTATCCAATGACTTTTAGTAGTTCTTGAGCCTTGTCAGTAACTTCCCATTTAACAGGTAAGTCTTCACGTCCCATATGACCGTAAGAAGCAACCGGCTGGTATTTTGTGTTCTTTAGGTCAAGTTGACGGATAATTGAGTTAGGTCTGCAGTCAAATACTTTCTTAACTGCATTTGAAAGTTCTTCGTTAGTGTATTTGCTTGTGCCAAAAGCATCAACCATAATTGATACAGGCTTTGCAACACCAATAGCATATGCAAGTTGAACTTCGCATTTTTTAGCAAGTTTTGCAGCAACAATATTCTTTGCAATGTATCTGCAGTAGTAAGCAGCGCTACGGTCAACTTTTGTTGGGTCTTTACCACTAAAAGCACCACCACCGTGTCTTGAGTAACCACCATAAGTATCAACGATGATTTTTCTGCCTGTCAAACCTGAGTCGCCTACAGGACCACCAATAACAAATCTGCCTGTTGGGTTGATAAATGTCTTTGTATTAACAAACAATTCAGCAGGAATAATTGGTTTGATTACATATTCAAGAATATCCTTGCGAATTTGCTCCAAAGTTACATCTTCTGTATGCTGAGTAGATACAACAACTGTATCAATTCTTACTGGTGTGTCATCATCATATTCAACAGTAACCTGAGTTTTTCCGTCAGGACGCAAGTAAGATAAAGTGCCGTCTTTTCTAACCTTTGTAAGTTGTACTGCCAATTTGTGAGCAAGTGAAATAGAAAGTGGCATAAGTTCCTTTGTTTCGTCACAAGCATAGCCAAACATCATACCTTGGTCGCCTGCGCCAATTTGATTATCTGCATCGCTTTCACCGTCTTTTAACTCATAAGACTCGTTTACACCCATAGCAATATCTGTGCTTTGTGCGTCAATTGATGTTAGTACAGCGCAAGTACTACCGTCAAAACCGCATTCAGGGTTGTTATAACCAATTTCGTTTACAACTTTTCTTGCAATGCCTGCATAATCTACATTGCAGTTAGCAGTAATTTCACCCATAATGTGAATCATACCTGTAGTAGTTGTAGTTTCACAAGCAACGTGAGCGTTTTTGTCCTCTGCAAGAATTGCATCAAGTATAGCATCAGAAATCTGGTCACAAACTTTATCAGGATGACCTTCTGTAACAGATTCTGAAGTGAATAAATGTTTAGCCATAATAAAACTCCTCTCTACATTAAAAAACACCATTCAGTCCGAATGGTGGTAAAAATACTCATCTTTCGGTAATACCGCAGGAATTAGCACCTTGCAAATGCAGGTTGCCGGACGTCGTAGGGCCTGACCCCTCAGTCACTCTTGATAAGTTTATCAGATTATGTTGTTATTATATACTTTCTGTTATAACTTGTCAATATGCAATACTTGACAGCAAAAGAAAAGCCACCCTGTTGGGTGGCTTAATTTCAAGCAATTTCTTCTAAAGCGATTTCAGTAGCAGTCAATCCGTGCTTAACTCTGTCTTCAACTTCTGAACGTTTAGCGTTGTTGAATCTATCAAGAGTACCAACGAGGTAACCTGTGATTCTTCTGATTCTCTCAAAAGGAACTGCTTCATATGTGTAGTTAACATCTACATATTCGCCGTCAACTGTAAAATCAAAAGTTTTGAATTCCTTGTCAGGATTTGCGCTTTTAATCTGCATAATGTATGTGTTGATTTCTTTCTGTGATAGTGTGCCGCCTGTTACGTTAATTGTCATTTTAAAAACTCCTTCCAAATTACTATTTATATAATTTATATCTTCCAAATTTACGCCTCATTTTGTGGCGTACAAATATCATAGCACAATATATTGTGTTTTACAAGTAACAGTTGTGTGACTTTTCTTACAAATATTTTACGTTTAACTTGTGCAATATAACTAATAGGGTGATTTTTGATGAGAATAAAGAAATAAACTTGTAAAAAAATTAAAGTTTTTTCAAAAAAACTATTGCAATTTTTAAAAATATGTAATATAATATTGACCGTTGCGAAACAACTAACAACTCAATATGCGGGTGTGGCGGAATTGGCAGACGCGCCAGATTTAGGTTCTGGTGTCACCCGATGTGCAGGTTCAAGTCCTGTCACCCGCACCAAAAAACAGAGGTACCAATAGGTATCTCTGTTTTTTTTGCTATGCGAGTCAGGACTTGAAGCCGAGGGTTAAGAAAACAGTCCAGTGGACTGTTTTTAGTCGCGAAGCGTGAGGCGGGTACCAAATGCGAAGCGTTGGGTCGCCGAGGGTGATAATTTTCGCAAGAAAATTATTGTCCTGTCACCCGCACCAAACGACAAAACCCAGTGTTTAAGCCAAATGTTTAGAAAATGGCTTGTACACTGGTTTTTTTTATATTGATTTTGTTTTTATAAAATCATATTTTTTATAAAAAAAGAGCATTTTTTATAAAAATGCAACACGAAATGCAACACGAAAATAGTTGCATTAAATCATATTATTTATTCCATATTGATTTGTTACAGGGTCTTTGAATAACGGAATAGTTGGTGGTATAAATGTGAAAATCACAAACATAAATGCTAATATACAAATTAGTATCAGTGAAGTACGACTTGAAATTAACATTTTATAGTCTTTTTTTAACAATCTTGCCTCAGTAGCATATGCCACAATAGCAGCCACAAAGAATATGGCTATATTAAACCAATCGGCTGATACCCCAAATATGCCGGTGTAGGTGTAGTATATTATTGGTATCGATGTTATTCCCAACAATATGCCTATAAGTTTAGTTCCCCAAAAGTTTTTATATTCTTTACCAATATAAAAATACTCTACTATTGCAAAAATAAGCATAGGGAAGAACAGTAATTTCATATGTTCCCAGGTTGATTCGTTTGTTGCAACAAACGGCGCTAACAACACGCTTTGATTGCTCCAATCATAAATAAAATGGAACAGAGTCCCTAAAATAGAAGTTAACGCAAAGCCTATGAATTGCCAAAAGTTAATAGTTTTTTTCATAACTTATCCTCCTCGATTTGTGATTATAGTTAAGTTTATTCAAAAAATTACAATTTATGTTTTGTGCTATAAATAAAACGAGCGATATACATCTGTATATCGCTCGTTGTTATATTTACTAATAAATTGAAAACACTCAATTTTTCTCGAATACAATATCATCTTTGAGCATCGCAATATATTTGTCGTCTTCACTCAAAATCAAATATGTATATGGTGGCTCGTCATACTCTTTGTCGTCCTCAACGAACATTTGCGCCATTTCAAGGGCATCTTCATATGTAACGAAATTTTCGTCATTGTATTCTGTATTAGTTTCAACTCTGTAAATCTTATACATGCTTTTTGCTCCTTTATGGCTTCACACAAAAAGATACCATAATTTGTAAACATTTGCAATATTTATACACTAAATTTTGAGTTTTATTCTATAGTACCTCCACCTATAACGGTGTCACCGTCATAGATTACAACTGCTTGACCTTTCGCAATTGCTCTCTGTGGCTCATCAAAGACAATGTGTAGCCTGTCTTTATCAACCTGTGTTATGGTGGCAGGTTGTTCTTTTTGGTTGTATCTTACCTTTGCTTTGGCTTTGATAGGTTCTTTGATTTCGTCACAAGTTATCAGGTTTATGTTGTTTGCATAAAGTTCTGTTGAAAACAGATTTTGATTATCGCAAAGTATAACCTTGTTGTTTTCAAGGTCTTTTTTGCACACATACATAGGAGAAGGAAGTGCAAGTCCTAATCCTTTGCGCTGACCGATTGTGTATCTGATAATACCTTTATGTTCGCCAAGCACATTGCCCTCCAAGTCAACAAAGTCGCCACACTCATATTTTTTGCCTGTGTATTCCTCAATAAATTCTGCATACTTGCCGTCTGGCACAAAGCAAATGTCCTGACTGTCGTGTTTTTTTGCATTTATAAAGTCGTTTTCTTCTGCAATTTTGCGAACTTCATTTTTAGACATAGAGCCAAGAGGGAACAGGGTGTGAGCAAGTTGGTCTTGAGTTAGAGAATAAAGCACATAACTTTGGTCTTTGGTTTGGTCAACGGCTTTTTTGAGTTCATATTTTCCTGTGTTTTCGTTATACTCAATTCTTGCGTAATGGCCTGTAACTACATAGTCCATCTCAAGTTCAAACATACGCATGATAAGTCTGTTGAATTTAATGTAACGGTTGCAGTCAATACAAGGGTTAGGGGTAGCACCGTTTTCGTATGCGTGCACAAAACGGCTAATAACTTCCTTGTCAAAACTATCAGTAAAGTTAAAAACATAGTAGGGAATATCAAGTTTATAACAAACGGATCTTGCATCAGCAATATCGTCAGCAGAACAGCAGGTGTTTTCCTTTTTGTTCTCAATATTACCGTCGTATAACTTCATTGTAATTCCTGTGGAAATATAACCTTGTTCTTTTGTAAGTAAAGCGGCGACAGAACTATCTACGCCACCACTCATAGCAATAAGCGCTTTTTTTGTCATATTAACCTAACCTAATCATTTCATCTATGCATTTCTTTGCGTCTTTAATAGTTGCATCATCAAGGATAATTTCCTCACCTGCTTCACCTTTAACGCAGTTGTATAAGTCAACCAAAGTTGTAGCCTTCATATTAGGACAAATAAGTTTGAGTGATAAATAATGGAATTTTTTGTCAGGGCACATATACTGTAAATGCTCTGCAATGCTTAGTTCAGTGCCAATGATAAATTCCTTTTTGTCTGATTTGATTGCATAATTCATAATGCCTGTAGTTGAGCCAACATAGTCTGCCATTGCAACTACATCAGGCGTACATTCAGGATGCACCAAAATCTCTGCGTTTGGGTACATATTCTTTGCTTTTTTAACATCATCTTTGTTTACACAAGCGTGAATAGGACAACCGCCTGACAATAGTTTAAATTCTTTTTCAGGTACTTGCTGTGCAACATATGCACCAAGGTTGCAGTCAGGAATAAACAAAATCTTGTCATTATTAATTTTCTTGCATATTTCAACTGCAGAAGATGAAGTAACACATACATCGCAAATTGTCTTTAAGTCAGCAGTTGTGTTTACATAAGCCACAACTGTGTGGTCAGGATACTGCTTCTTTACCTGTGAGATTAACTGCTTGTCCATCTGGTCAGCCATTGAGCAACCTGCGTGTGGATTAGGTAGGTAAACGTGCTTTTCAGGAGAAAGAATTTTGCAGGTTTCTGCCATAAAGCGCACACCACTCATAATGATGTTTTTATTTTTTACTTTACTTGCATCAACGCTCAGCTTAAAAGAGTCACCAGTAAAGTCAGCAACTTCGAGTATTTCTCTTGCCTGATAGCAATGCGCAAGGATACATATGTCTTTTTCTTTTTTTAGTCTGATTATTTCGTTTTGTATTTCAGAAATTGTCACAATAATCTCTCCAAAGTTCAATTTTAAAATATTATACCTTTATATCAGCATTTTTTCAAGGGTTTATCAAAAATACCATTAAATACATAAAAACATTTGTGTAAAATTTTGCAAAAAAACTATTTACATTCAAAATATATCGTGATATAATACAGATAAATATGATAAGTATATTATTATCGGTAATTATAGAAAGGATAGGATAATTATGAAAAAGGTTTTTGCTCTTCTTTTAGCAGTTGTTCTTGTAGTATTCGCTACAGTTCCTGCATTTGCTACTGATCTTAAAAGCCCATCAGGCGATCAGGAGTACGATGTTAATATCAACAACAACCAGGGCGGTACAGGCTCTTACACAACAGAGTATGTAGAAGATGGTGAGTATACAATTATCACTGCTGACCCTAATGATGGTTACAATTTTTCTTATTGGGTAATCAACGGTGACTACGAACTAATCGAAGGTTCTCTAACAGACCTCAGCATTAAGATTAGACCATTGAGCGACATTGTTGTTACTCCTTACTTTGAGAAGGACGGCAAGATTGTTGAAGGTCCTGATGGGGACGATTCAGGTACATCTCCAAAGACATCAGATGCTACAACTTATGTGTTTGCTACTATCGCATTATTAAGTGTTGCACTTTTTGGTGCAGTTGTTACAAAGAAGGTAACATCAAAATAATTTGATATATCAATAAGCCTTGTGATTACACAAGGCTTATTTTTTTGCGTTTATAAATTGACATAAACAGACAATAATTATATAATATTATGTAATCTATTTTTATGAGGTTTATATGAAAAATAAAGGTAATAAAGTTTTAAATATTATTATTGTTTTGATTATTATTGCGCTGATTGCTTGTGTTGCATTTTTGATAGTTGGTAAATCTTGTGGAGGTACAGCACACAGTGAATATACCAATAATGAGAACAGTACAGAGCAAGTCACAACTGCAGATGGGCTTGATATTGAGGATTATCTTGTGGATAACCCAATTGACTTCAAATCTATTCAAGAAACTAACGATGAAGTTATCGCTTGGATTCAAATTCCTGATACTAATGTTGATTATCCAATTTTGCAGAGTATGAAAGACGATAACTATTATTTGTATAAAGATTTAAACGGCAATTACGATATCAATGGTTCTGTGTATATCCAGATTTGTAACAGTTATGAGTTTACTGATAGAGTAACTGTGGCTTATGGTCATAATATGCTTGACGGTTCTATGTTTGCAGATTTGCATAAATTTGAAGATAAAGAGTTCTTCGACTCACACGATACTTTTTATGTATATACTCCAAACAGACGATTAACTTATCAGGTAGTTTCTGCTTATACTTATGATGACAGGCATATTATGAATTCATTTAACTTTGCAGAAGATGAGGTTTTTCAGGAATATATTGACTATATCCAAAACCCTCGTTCCACCACTAAAAATGTACGTGAAGAGTTAGACCACGAACTTACTATTGATGATAGAATAATCACCTTGAGTACTTGTACTGATTATGGCGATGGAAGATATTTGTTGCAGGGAGTGTTAATTAAAGATGAACTTACAAGATAAAGAAAATCAGTATGGTGACTTGAATGATGACATATTAACTGATGGCATTAAAGTCGCTTTAGAATATGAAAAAGCAACCAACGAAAAGCCTATGGCTTATACACCTGAGGAGGAAGTGGACTTTGCTTCTCCGGTAGATAAAGATAGCGTAACTGATGATACTACAACAAATTCATCTAAATCTGCATATGATGATTTGGATGACTATATATATCTTAAGCACACCAAACACGCTAAGAAAAGACGAAAGAAAAAGGAAAAATGGAAGAAAATACTCATAATTGTTTTATGCGTAATTCTTGCAATTCTTATTGCTTTTTTAGGTACAGGTTTGTATTGGTACTTTAGTGGTAAAGGTTCGATGCTTGGTGATGACGACTTGAATATTTCCGTTAGTGACAATGTTGATGCCGATATTCAAGACGGAGGTAATTACATTGTAGCTGCTGACGGAACAAAGTATGTGTATAACGAAAACATCACAAGTATTCTTTGTATGGGTGTTGATGAATTGCAGGAAAAGGGTATAGTAGGTGAGAATAGTGCGGCTGATGCTTTGTTCCTTGTAACTATTGATACTGTTACAGGCAAAACTACGGTTATCAATATTTCTCGTGATACTATGTCTGATATTAGCATCTACTCCAACCAAGGCGCATTTATCGAAACAAGAAACGACCAGATTGCACTAGCCTATGCTTATGGCGACGGTGAAGAAACAAGTTGTGAAAACCAAGTTACGGCAGTCAGAAACTTGTTCTACAATATTCCTATCAATTCATATGCTTCCATAAACTTGCAGGGTTTAGAAACTCTCAATGACTATATTGGTGGTGTTACTGTAGTATCTTCCGAGACTTTTTCAGGTTCAAAATGGAAGGATGTTTACTACTTTGAAAAGGGTAAAACTTACACATTATGGGGAGAACAAGCCCATGTATATGTGCGTAGCAGAGATCATAGTAATGTAGAAGGTAACAACAGCCGAATGCAGAGACAGATGTCTTATCTTAACGGATTTGCAAGTAAGGTTATAGAAAATGCCAAGAATGATATTTCCTCTATAGTAGATTTATATAACGTTGCCACCCCGTATATTTGCACTAACCTTAATGTTAATAAAGTTACCTACCTTGCAGTAAACGCCTTACAAGCAAATTATGGGCGTTTCGAAACATTGTCTATCCCTGTTGAAAAAATCATCGAGGGTGAAGATGAGGAAGCCCAACTTTACATTGATGAAGATGCTTTCTTTAACGATGTATTCCTTAAGGTTTTCTATACACCAATAAACTAATAATTAAAGCCATCGGAATTTCCGATGGCTTTTTAATTTAGCAAATATACACCAAAATTTAAATATGCCGCAAAAAGCAACCACAGCAAATATGGTATATTTAAAATTGCAGCAGTTTTGTTTATGCCCCAAAAGACATAAATCATAATAATCACCAATAACATCAATAACAATAACCAAACAAAAGCAAACAAGTATAAAGAAAAATTAAAGAAAATTATAGGCCAAAAAAAGTTTACTACTAATTGTATTGCATATATTTTCAGTGCTGCTTTTTTGGATGTCTCAGACTCACTTTCCACATAAATTAAGTATGCAGATATACCCATTAGTATAAATAGTATTGTCCATACAATAGGGAACACCACACCCGGAGGAGAAAGGGGAGGTTGGTTGATTGTGTGATATTTCATAAACCCTTTCATCGAAGCAATGGAGGAAAGCGCTCCCACTCCCAAACTTATTCCACAACTGATAAATAATTTTTTAAAATTTATGTTTTGAATTATTTGCAAAAAATCACCTCCTAACATAATTGTATGCATAGGAGGTGAAAATATAACTGTATTAGTAATCTGTAACATTTGTCCAGTTGAGTAAAAATTCTCTTTCTTCTGGAACATTTTTTACTAATCTTGAAGCAGCAACAATAGGCATCCATCTCTGAATTACTTGCTTAGGAGCATTTGCTTTTTTACTATAAATATCAAGATATTTCTTTGCGTTATCCTCTTGGTTGTATAAGCAGAACATAAGATATGTTCTTGCAGCGTCAGCAGAGCCGTTGCCTTGTGTAACGTGAGACCAGTCAATAATGTAAGCCTCACCCTCAGGAGTGATAACTATGTTTGATGGTACAAAATCTCCGTGGCACACTTTGTTGTGCTTTTTCATACCACTTATTCTTGTCTGCAATTCATATCGAGTTGTTGCGTCAAGACCACTTTCTTCAATTTTTCTTGACATTTTGCTTCGGTTCTTTGTAAGCAATGGAGATGATTTTGAGTGAACTTGCAACTGCAAGTCAACAAGTTTCTCAAGATATTCGTCAGTTTTCTCTGGGCTTTCGTTCATTAGTTCTCTCAAGGTCTTACCCTCAATATAGTCCATTACAATAGCCCATTTTCCGTCAATACGAGTAACTTCATGAAGTTTTGGAACATTTAAGTCAAGTTCCTCAACACGAGCCTGATTTAGTGCTTCATTAAGAACATTAGCCTTTGAGTAATTTTCGTTAAAAACCTTAATCAGTATATTACCGTCTCGATAAAGAGTTTTGTCTTTTCTTTGGCAAATAATCTCGTCATATTTTTTTTGACTTATAAATTCATCGTATTTCATATTAATTGCCTCCCTTTATCTGTTTTTTCTACCGTAATAAGCGTTGAGGTACATTTCTTTAATTTCACTCATAAGTGGATATCTTGGGTTAGCACCTGTACACTGGTCATCAAATGCTTGTTCAACCATCTCGTCAAGGTTGTCAAGGAAGTACTGTTCGTCTACATTGTAATCTTTGATAGTATCTTTTATGCCGACCTGAGCCTTTAATTGGTTAATTAAAGCAATCAAGCCTTCAAGTTTTTCTTCATCAGTGTTTCCTTTAACACCCAGATAATCTGCAACTTCAGCATATCTTGATAGTGTATGTGGGTGGTCATATTGTGAGAATGTACCCATCTTTGCTGGTGCTTCACTTGCATTAAATCGTAGAACTTCTTCAATCATCAACGCATTAGCTATACCGTGAGGTAAGTGGTGGAAAGCACCTAACTTGTGCGCCATTGAGTGACATACACCAAGGAAAGCATTAGCAAAAGCCATGCCTGCAATTGTTGCTGCATTAGCCATTTTTTCTCTTGCTTCTACATCTGTCTGACCGTTCTCATATGCTTTTGGCAAATATTCAAATATTGTCTTTAACGCTTTTAATGCAAGTCCGTCTGTGTAATCTGTTGCCATTACTGAAGCGTACGCTTCAAGTGCGTGAGTTACTGCGTCAATACCTGATGCTGCTGTAAGTCCCTTTGGTGCAGACATATGGAAGTCTGTGTCAATAATTGCCATATTTGGCAAGAGTTCATAGTCTGCAAGTGGATATTTAACGCCTGTCTTTTCGTCTGTAATAACTGCAAAAGGTGTAACTTCTGAGCCTGTACCTGCAGATGTTGGAATTGCAATAAAGTATGCTTTCTCGCCCATCTTAGGGAAAGTGTAAACCCTCTTGCGAATATCGATAAAACGCATTGCCATATCCATAAAGTCTGCTTCTGGGTGTTCATAAAGTACCCACATAATTTTAGCAGCGTCCATTGCAGAACCACCGCCTAATGCGATGATTGTATCAGGCTGGAAAGCTGTCATCTGCTTTGCGCCTTCTGTTGCATTTGCAAGTGTTGGGTCAGGCTGTACATTAAAGAATGTTGTGTGAGCAATTCCCATTTCTTCAAGTTTGTCAGTAATTGGCTTTGTGTAACCGTTTTCGTAAAGGAAATTATCGGTTACGATAAATGCTCTTTTTTTACCCATTACTGTTTTTAATTCGTCAAGGGCTACTGGTAAACAACCCTTCTTGATATAAATTTTTTCAGGTGCTCTGAACCACAACATATTTTCCCTTCTCTCTGCAACTGTTTTAATATTGATAAGGTGTTTAACACCTACGTTGTCTGATGTTGAGTTCCCACCCCAAGAACCACAACCAAGAGTCAGGGAAGGAGCGAGTTTAAAGTTATAAAGGTCACCAATACCACCGTGTGATGATGGTGTATTAACAAGAATTCTGCAAGTTTTCATTCTTGAAGCAAACTCATCAATCTTTTCTCTTTGTGTAACTTCGTTTACATAGAGAGATGATGTGTGACCATATCCACCATCTGCCACAAGTTGCTCTGCCTTTGCTAACGCATCGCTGAAGTCTTTTGCTTTATACATAGCAAGTACAGGACTTAACTTTTCGTGAGCAAATTCCTCTGTGATTTCTACAGATTCAACTTCACCAATTAGGATTTTTGTGTTTTCAGCAACTTCTACTCCTGCAAGTTGTGCAATCTTGTGCGCTGACTGACCAACAATTTTTGCGTTTAGTGCGCCGTTGATGATAATTGTTTTTCTTACCTTTTCTGTTTCATCAGGAGTTAAAAAGTAACAACCACGCTTTGCAAATTCATTCTTAACTTGGTCATAAATCTTTTGGTCAACGATAACTGACTGTTCAGAAGCACAAATCATACCGTTGTCAAAAGTTTTTGAATGTATAATTGAGTTAACTGCTTTTAAAATATCAGCACTTTCGTCAATAATTGCAGGAGTGTTACCTGCGCCTACGCCCAAAGCAGGTTTGCCACTTGAGTAAGCCGCCTTAACCATACCAGGACCACCTGTAGCAAGAATAATATCGGCTTCTGCCATAACAGTATTTGTAAGTTCAAGACTTGGTACATCTATCCAGTCGATAATTCCCTTTGGAGCACCTGCATCAACAGCGGCTTCTAACACTAACTTTGCGGCTGCAATTGTACTTTGCTTTGCACGAGGGTGTGGACTGATTATGATAGCGTTTCTTGTTTTTAGGGCAAGCAAACACTTAAAAATCGCAGTTGATGTTGGGTTAGTTGTTGGAATAACTGCAGCAATAACGCCAATTGGATCTGCAATCTTCTTGATGCCATATGCTTTGTCTTCCTCAATAACACCACAAGTTTTTGTGTTCTTGTATGCGTTATAAATATACTCGGAAGCATAGTTGTTTTTGATTACTTTATCTTCAACTATGCCCATACCTGTTTCTTCTACAGCCATTTTTGCAAGTGGAATTCTTGCTTTGTTTGCAGCAGAAGCAGCAGCAAGGAAAATCTTGTCAACCTGTTCTTGTGTAAAGGTTGCAAATTCTGCTTGTGCTTTGCGTATATTTTGAAACGCTTCTATCAGTGTAGGAACACTGTCGATAGTTGTGTACTTATTTATATCCATTATAAACCTCCAAGGGATTTTACATAATAATAAAATTTATGCTGTTTGTTTTAGCAAATTTTTGTGCTTTTGAATTTTTAGGGGCTTTAATTGTCAAGTTGTTTGCATCACTAAAAGCATTGCTGGCAATTTTTGTGCTTTTGCCTTGTATAGTAACTTCTTCTAAGTGAGAACATTGTGCGAAAGCGAAATCTTCAATTAAATCAACATTTTTAGGAATTGTAATCTTTGTTAACGGTACAGAGTTAAAAGCATATTTACCAATGGACTTTAGGGTAGAGGGTAGTTCAACAGACATTAGTGAAAAGCAACCGGAAAATGCGTTCATTCCAATAGTTTCAACTCCCTCAGGAATTGTAATCGTTTCCAAACTATCACAAAAAGCAAATGCTCTATCACCAATATCTTTTATAGTGCTTGGCAAAACAACAGAAGTTACATCTGACATTTTAAAAGTGCTTTTGTCAATAGAAGTAACAGTTCTGCCGTTATATTCGCTTGGAATAACAACATCATTTGAACCTACCCAAGTAGTTAGTTGTAATGTATTGTCGCTTAAAATCACATAACCGTTGCCCATATTATCAGTAAGGTCTGGTTCTGTAGCAGAAAAAGTAGTAGTTGTATTACTACCGCTACTTGAACAAGATGACATAGATACAGCGCAAATCATCAATGCACAAATAACTAAAGATATTATTCTTTTCATTGTTTGCTCCTTGAGTTGTAAAATTCAAAAATTCACATCAATAAAAGATATGCTAATTTTATCATATTGTTAAAATATTGTCAATTTAAAAAGCCGTTGAAATCAATGGGAATTCATATAATTTTTGGAAAATTTGCATATTAAGCAAAACAAAATCACCTCCACAGAGGAGGTGATTTATAAAAGGTTATTTATTATATAATTCTTTGACTTTATTCAATGTTGCAAGTCCGTCTTCCATAGCAGTTGCATTTCCGCAAATTGTTCCGATTTTTAGTGCGAATTCATAGTCATTTTTATTTAGGTAACCTGCCACAAAGCCTGCTACCATAGAATCACCGCTGCCTACTGTACTCTTAACTTTGCCCTCAAAGTTTTTGCTGTGGTGCACATTATCGTATTCATCAATAAGATATGCACCGTCACACCCTAATGATATAAGCACATTTTGTGCTCCTTTGCTTTTGAGTTCTTTACCACATTTAATTGCATCATCTGCAGTAACATCATTAAGGTTAAATAACTCACACAGTTCTTGTTTGTTTGGTTTTATTAAAAATGGCTTGTGCTTTAGTGTGTTAGTTAACAGTTTACCACAAGCATCTACAATGCACCGTACACCTTTTGGGGATAACTCTGCAATTATATTTTCATACACATCATAATCAACAGAGTCAGGTACGCTTCCTGCAAGAATTACTGTGTCATTTTCATTTAGCAAACTTAATTTGCCAAACAGTTGTTTTAATTCTAAATTAGAAATATAAGGACCTTGACCGTTAATTTCAGTTTCTGTAGTGTTCTTGATTTTTACGTTTATTCGTGTTGTACCATTTTTTAAGTGAACAAAATCAGTCTTTATGTTCTTATCTTTAAGACCTTTTTCGATGCAATCACCGGTAAAACCACCTACAAAACCCAAGGCTATACTATCCACGCCCAAATTGTTCAGTACAGTAGTAATATTTATCCCCTTGCCACCAATATGGTATTCTTCACTATTTGTACGGTTAGTTTTACCTTGCTCAATATTATCAGTATAAACTACATAATCAATAGCAGGGTTGAAAGTTACGGTATAAATCATTTAAAACTCCTATAATTCTATATTAGAAATATAAATACATATCCAACTACAATGGAAAACACAGCAGAAGTTAGTACATCTCTTACAAAATGTACCCCTGCAAATACTCTTGTGCAGGCAATAAGTATGCTTATTGCAAAGAAAACAATTCCCACAATTGTGTTAAGGTACAAAAGCGCCATTGTAATTATAAATGCACTTGCAACATGCCTGCTTGGAAAACTTTTGCCTTTTTTATCTTTTGCAATAAGTGGGGGAGTTGCAAATTTTTCGTATGGTCTTTCAAAGTTAAATATGTTTCTAAAAACACTAACTGCTAAAAATGTGCACAAAGGCACCAAAAAAATCTTTAAAAAGACAGTATCAGCACCTTTGTGATTTATTAGATAAATCAACAAAACCACAGGATAACTTACAAATACAATCAAAGGGAGCCCTTTGTAAAGTGCTTTAAGTACCTGCAAAAGTCTTTGGCGAGTTTCAAAATATCCCAGCATTTTGGTGTAATTATCTTTTGTCACCCAATCACCACCTAAGGTGATTTTATCACAGAAAAAACTATTATTCAACATTTATGTTATATTTAGAAAACCAGTAATCAAGTTCTATAATATAAGCCATAATTTGAGGGGACTTCATAAGTTGACCGTACCAAGGGTTAGGAATACTCTCTGGGTTCATCATAATATTTTTTATACCAGCAGGGTTTAAGTAGTCATTAAGCAGAGTTTTCTTTTGGATAATCTCAAGGACCTTTTCGTTACATATTCTCATATACATAGGGTTGTGAGTCTTTGGGTAAGGACTCTTTTTACGCCAAGAAATTTCCTGAGGTAAAATATCTTCAAAGGCTTTACGCACAATGCCTTTTTCTCTGCCGTTGTATGCTTTTATCTCCCAAGGCATATTATAAGCGTATTCAACAATTCTATAGTCGCAGAACGGCACTCTTACCTCTAAACCACTATACATACTACATCTGTCTTTGCGCTCAAGTAAGCATTGCATAAACCAATAGAAGTTAAGCATAAACATTTCTCGCATTCGAGAGGATAGAGGAGTGTCTGTACTTAACTTATCTGTTAAGTTTATAGTATCTAAGTACTTTTCTCTTACATATTCTTCGCCTTTAGGCAGTACTCCGTCTTTGAGAATACATCTTCTTACATCTTGTGATGTTGACCAAGGAAAGCAATCTTGGAACAGTATTACTTCATTATGATACCAAGGATAGCCTCCAAACAATTCGTCTGCACATTCGCCTGACAAAGCGACTGTGTAGTCTTTTTTTACCTCTTGACAAAACAATAGCAGGGATGAGTCTATGTCAACATACCCTGGCAAATCTCGTGCAATTACGCTGGGGTATAGTGCTTCTGCCAAATCGCCGTTATCAAGGATAACTTCGTGATGAGTAGTACCTGCGCTATTTACCATAAGGTTTATAAAGTCTACATCAGCAGTAGGTTGGTATGTGCTTTTCTCAAAATATTTCATATTGTCTTTGTATTCAACGGAGTAGGTGTGAGGGGAGTCCATACCCATTCTTTTGTAGTAGTTGGATGCAGTTTGCACAATAATACTACTGTCAAGTCCTCCTGACAAAAAGAAGCACAATGGCACATCACTTACCAACTGCTTTTCTACAGCATCAGTAAGCAAATATCTAACCTTTTCAACGGTTTGTTCAGGAGTATCTGTGTGATCCTTTGCAGTAAGTTTGAAGTACTGTGTAATACTCAGTTTTCCGTCTGTATAAATAGCATACTCCCCTGGCTTTAGTTCATTTACGTTCTTAAAAATACCATTACCGGGAGTTCTTGCAGGTCCAAGAAAAAACACCTCGTACAAACTTTCCTCTGTGATAATTGGCTTAACCTTGCCACTTTCAAGCAAAGTTTTTATTTCAGATGCAAAAACTATACCACCTTCAAACAAACTATAAAATAACGGTTTAACACCAATTTTATCTCTGCATAAATATAGTTTTCTGCTTCTTACTTCATACACTGCAAAGGCGTAGATACCATTGAGTTTTTCGGCGCATTTTTCACCGTATTCTATGTAGCATTTTAGCACCACTTCAGTATCGCTATGACCCTTAAATTCATATCCTTTGCTCTTGAGTTCATCACGCAATTCCCCAGTATTGTATAATTCGCCATTATAAACAATTACATATTTTTCATTTTTCATTGCACAAACCATAGGTTGTTTGCCTGTGTCTTTGTCAATTACCACGAGCCTTCTGTGAAGCAAAGCAATTTCCTTGTCGATGAAAATACCGTTTTCGTCAGGACCTCGTCTTGTTAAGGTTTTTGACATATGTGACAGTACCTTTAAGTTTTTTGTTTGATTTTGATTAGTATCAAATAGTCCTGCAATTCCACACATTTGTTATGCCTCCGTTATTCTTTTTGTTTTTTAAAAGTATATAAAAATGAAATGCCTGTAAGTAATAGCATCACACTGCCAATGCTAGTTGAACTCAGCGCAAATTGTGCGTTTGTTGTACTTGAGTACACAGGTATCGCAATGTTAAAAATCTTTATAAATATATATGTGAATAGCAAAGTTAGCAAGCCTTGCATAATTCTATACAAGAAAAATAACCACTTTTTAATTTTAATATCTTTCAGTATCTGAAATACCTGAAAATGTACGCACAATCCACCAAATCCAACTGCAAATGCTAATGGCAGTATTTTCCCACTTTCGGTCAAAATTTTACTTGAGAATGTTACTTCAAGGACAATGGCAATGTATGTGTAAAATGACGGAAACTTTTGGAATATAGTTATAACTGCATCAAAAGTTATTACCATTCCACACATCTCAAGCATAGTATATGTACTGCTTTTTACTGCTTCTATCAACGCATCAGTAGTGGATAGTGCGTTTTTATTTTCTAAATTAGAATTATAACACTTGTCTTTTTTTAGAATATATTTATTCAAAATTCCCAGAATTATTACAGATATAATTTGTGAGGCAAAGAGGCAAAGACCAATTTCTTTACTGTTCAGTAAGTTTTGCCCTACATAAACCACAAGAAATCCAGGCCCACTACATACAAGGGAATAGGAGAGTTTTTTAGCAGTATTTATGTCAATGACTTTATTCTCGTATAGGGTTCTTATGCCTTTTGCGCCTACGGGATATCCTCCAATAAGGCTTAGTATAATAGTTATGGCACAACTGCCGTCAACGCCAAAAATAAGTTGAGTTGGCACATTTAGTGCTTTACTACCATAGTTTGATAAATTACTTTTGCCAATAAAAGTTGCAAGTATCATAAAAGGAAATAACGAGGGAATTAGTACCTCGCTACACAAACACAAACTCTTAAGAATTCCTTGTGATAATTCCTTGCTAAAGCAAATGATTACACAAGCCGTTAATATAATAATTATGTATTTTATTGTTACTGTTTTTAGGTCTGTTGTTTTATACATTATTTTTACTCACCAATAATATATATGTACTACGGTGATAGATAATGAAAAAAAGAAAAAAATTAAATGAAAATACCTTGCCCATAAACTTAATGGGAAATATGTCTTTTATTGAATTTACTGGCAATAGGCAAGTGCTTATAGAGGGCTCAAAGGGGATTTTGCAGTACGAAAAAGAAGTGGTAAAAATAAATACAAATTCTATGGTAATAGTGCTCGAGGGTAGAGGTTTAGTGCTTAAATGCATCTCTGCTACAACTGTTATTGTAGAAGGCTTTATTACAAAGGTTGATTTTGTTACATAAGGAGAAACTATGGTCATAAAACTAATCAGGTGGCTAAAGGGTTATGTTCAGTTTGTGGGTGTTGGCAAATTCCCTGAACGCTTTATTAACCTTCTTAATCACAACGGAATATTATACTGGGACTTATATCCTACTCAGGGTGGCATTACAGGAGCAATGCCAATTTATAACTATTTGCGTATTCGCAAGTATGCCAACAGAGCCTCTATAAAACTTAAAGTAACAAAGAAAAAAGGTTTGCCGATTTTTATAAACAAACACAAGAATCGAAAAGGCATTCTCATAGGTGCAGTATGTGCTGTTGTAATTATGGCAATTCTCAATCAGTTTGTGTGGGTAGTTAATATAAACGGCTTAAATAATTTGAGTTATGCACAAGTAAAAGCAACCATAGAAGATTGTGGATTAAAAGTCGGTGTATATAAAAACAAACTGGACATCAGTCAGGTTGAACGAAATGTTATACTAAATATGCCGGAGATTGGCTGGATATCAATAAATTGCATCAATAATATTGCCACAGTTGAGATAAAAGAAAAGTCAGAAAAACCTCCCATAGAAGACACAAGTTATCCTTGTAATCTGGTAGCAACAACCGACGGAGTAATAACAAAAACAGTTGTTTCCAACGGTGACTGCAAGGTGCTCACAGGTAGCGCAGTAGCCGAAGGTCAACTCCTTATAAGTGGTATTAAAGAGCAAGTTGACGAAAGCATTAACTATGTGCACTCACAAGGCGAGGTTTATGCAGATGTTCAAAAAACTAAAAGCATATCTATAAGTTCTGATAGTAAAATTATAATTCCAAATGAGAATTATAGCAAGAAAACGAATCTGCAATTCTTGTGGCTTACTTTGCCTTTTGAAGTATCGTGGCAAGGTGACAGTGGCATAAACACTTATCATAACCAATACTTACAAATCAACGATGTTGTTTTGCCGTTGGGCGTAAATACTCAAAGATGTTACAACTATGATAAGGGACAAATAAATGAAAAAGGTGTAAATGATATTCTTTTAAAGAAATATAATCTCTATGAATGTTTTAATGAATCTTGTGCTAATGTTAAGTCGAGAAATATAAAATTTTCTCAAAAAGGCAATATTTATACCATAAATGTAGACTATGTTGTAAACGAAAATATAGTAAAAGAACAAATAATTGAAATAAATGGTTGAGAAATCAACAAATGTGTGTTATCATAATATCAACTTATCTATATAGAAAGATGATTTTCATGAGAATTCTTTGTATTGGCGACGTTGTGGGTAAGGTTGGCTGTGAATTTTTGCGCAGTAAATTACACGCAATTAAGCAAACAAAGGGAATCGATTTGACCATTTGCAATGGAGAGAACGCCTCTGATGGCAACGGTATTACTCCTACAACAGCCGAGTATTTATTCCAAAGTGGTGTGGATGTTATCACTTTAGGTAATCACGGCTTCCGTCGTAAAGAGATTTACGACTATCTTGACACAACCCCGTATATTATTCGCCCTGCAAATTACCCTGACGGCACAACTCCCGGAGTAGGGTATTGCATAGTTGATATGGGCAGAGTGCAGGTTGCCTGTGTCAACTTGATGGGTAATATGTATATGGATAGCACCCTGGAAAGTCCTTTTGATAAAATTGACAAGATTTTGGATGAGATTGATACCAAAGTTATCGTGGTGGATTTTCATGCAGAGACCACATCCGAGAAACTTGCAATGGCTCATTATCTTGACGGCAAGGCTACAGTGCTTTTTGGCACGCATACCCATGTGCAAACCTCTGACGAAGAGGTTATGCCTAACGGTCTTGGCTATATTACTGATGTTGGTATGACAGGTCCCCTCAACTCTGTTTTGGGTGTAAAACCTGAAATTATCATCGAAAAATTTAAAACTCGTCTTCCTGCTCGCTTTGACCTGCAACAGGGAGAATGTAAGATAGAATGCGCTATTTTTGATATTGATAGCAAAAGTGGTAAAACTATTTTTTGCGAGCGTTTAAGAATTGTATAAATTTATACTTGAAAAAATACCAAATAATAGTATAATTAAATTGAATTGGTTTATATGACTGTTCAATAAATTTTTTAGGAAGTGTTTATATTGATTAACGGATTAGATTTAAAACAAGCAATTATTTCAGGTTCTAACAATATTTGTTCCCAGAAAAATAGAATTAACGATTTAAATATTTTCCCTGTTCCTGATGGCGACACAGGTACTAATATGTCAATGACAACTACTGCAGCGGTAACCGCTCTTAATGATGTAGATACAGACTCTATTGGCGATGTTGCCAAAGCAGTTGCATCTGCTATGCTAAGAGGCGCTCGTGGTAACTCAGGTGTTATCCTTTCTTTGTTATTCCGTGGCTTTGCTGATGGTCTAAAGGGAAAAGATACTGCTACAGGTTGCGACCTTGTAGAGGCTTTGGGTTTAGGCGTTGACGCTGCTTACAAGGCTGTTATGAAGCCAACAGAAGGTACAATACTTACAGTTGCTCGTATGGCTTACGAGGGTGGCTTAAGAGTTTGTAACAAAGATTATAGCGTAGAGAAAGTTTGGCAGATTGTTTGTGAATGTGCTGAAGATGCGTTAAATCAAACTCCGGATTTGCTTCCTGTTCTCAAAAAAGCAGGCGTTGTAGACGCAGGTGGTAAGGGCTTGCTAACAATTTTTGAAGGTATGCTATCTTACTTTAAGACCGGTACAATTATTGAATACGATAATGCATCTGATGATAACGAAACAGAGATGGATGAGTTTAGAAGTGCTGCTGCTGAATTTGATGACGATATCACATTCACATATTGCACAGAGTTTATTGTGGGCCGTGATCCTGAAATTGCTACTGAGCCTAACGAGTTACGTCTATTCTTAGAAACTATAGGTGACTGTGTTGTTGTAGTAAGTGACGAAGAAATCATCAAGGTTCACGTTCATACAGAAAATCCTGGTAATGCTTTAACAAAAGGCTTGGAGTTCGGTCAACTTCTAACTGTAAAGGTAGAGAATATGAAAGAACAGCAC
Organism: uncultured Ruminococcus sp.; assembly: GCA_964629465.1. Classification (GTDB taxonomy): domain Bacteria; phylum Bacillota; class Clostridia; order Oscillospirales; family Acutalibacteraceae; genus Ruminococcoides. The sequence continues at coordinate 50,297 of CAZVRE010000009.1, forward strand.
AAGCAGGCTAAAGCAAACAACGCAGGTAAAAAATCTAAAAAAGAAAAACTTGAAGTTGCTGAGCCAACTGAAGAAATTGGCTTTGTAGCAGTTGCTGCAGGCGACGGCTTGTGTGATTTGTTCAAAGATTTAGGTTGTAACCATGTTGTAAGTGGTGGTCAGTCAATGAACCCAAGCACAGACGATATTTACGAAGCAATTATGGCAACACCTGCTAAGACAGTTATGGTATTGCCTAATAATAAAAACATTGTAATGGCTGCTGAGCAGACAATTCCACTTGTAGAGGATAGACGTGTAGTTGTTATTCCTACAAAGACTATCCCACAGGGTATGACTGCTATGCTTAACTACGATCCAGACAGTTCACCAAACAGTAATAAACAGGCAATGCTTGATGCTGCTTCAACTGTTGGCACAGGTCAGGTAACATTTGCAGCACGTGACAGTGAGTTTGGCCGCACAAAGATTAAAGAAGGCGACATAATCGCTCTTGAAAACGGTAAGTTAACAGTGACAGACAGAACACCTGTTCAGGCTCTTGTAAAACTTGCAAAGAAGATGATTACAAAAGATTCTGCTTTTGTTACTCTGATTTACGGTGAAGATATTACTGAAGAAGATGCGAACGAAGCATATGAGCAGTTGATGGAAAGATTTGGCGACAGAGTTGATATTTCTTTAATTAACGGTGGTCAGCCTATCTATTACTTTATGTTAAGTGTAGAATAATAAAACTTATGGCGAGCGCTTAATGTAACGCTCGCCTTTTTATTTAACACGGAGATTATTATGAGTTCTTTGTATAATGTTAAAATTCAAGAACTTAAAGGCGTAGGAATCAAAATAGGTGAACTGTTTAACAAAATTGGCATATATTCTATAGGTCAACTTTTGAACTACTATCCTCGTGCCTATGAAGACTGGACGGATGTGGCTTTTATTAGCGATACCGTTGACGGTGAGATTTGTTGCGTCAAAGCAACTATTTGCAGCGCCTGTAAAACCTCCTATACTAATGGTGGTAAACTGATATCCAAGGTGAATGCTTGTGATGATAGTGGAGCAATGGAACTTACTTTCTTCAATAATAAGTACATAAGTTCAATGCTTGATTACGGCAAAACTTACTACTTCTATGGCAAAATGAGCAGAGGACTCTACGGCTACCAAATGGTATCTCCAACTTTTACGCAAGAAAATAAGGGTGCAACGGTTCATCCTATTTATAATTTAACATCAGGGCTAACTAACCGTATGGTTGTTAATGCAATGACTCAGGCTATCAAAATGTTGCCTCAAAAAATCAACGACACTTTACCTGATAATATTAGAGAAAAATTTGACCTATGTGATTTAAGGTTTGCCCTTGAGAATATCCATTTTCCCAAGGATAACGCAAGTCTTGAGGTCGCTCGCAAACGCCTGGTGGTTGAGGAACTTTTGGTGCTAAATTTAGGTTTGCGTAGGTTAAAATTCTTTAAAAGAAATAAAAACACTAATTTAGTAACTGTAGACTATTCAACAGAATTTGAGGGGCTTTTGCCTTATTCTCTTACAAACGCCCAAAAAAACGCAATCAAAGAATGTGTTCAGGATTTGCAAAATTCTGAAATTTCCCTAAACAGATTAGTTCAGGGCGATGTTGGTTCTGGTAAAACTGCAGTGGCAGCGTCTTTGTGCTATACTGCAATAAAAAATAAGATGCAGGTCGCATTTATGGCTCCTACTGAGATTTTGGCAGAGCAGCATTATAAGACTTTTAGTAATTTATTTTCTAATACAGAATTAAAAATAGAGTTATTAACAGGATCTGTTAAGGCTTCGCAAAAGAAAATTATCAAAGAAAAACTCAAAAATGGAGAGATAGATTTAATTATTGGCACTCACGCTTTAATTACTGAGGATACCCAGTTTGCAAACCTTGGTTTGGTAATTACAGATGAACAGCATCGATTTGGCGTTGCACAACGCTCAAAATTGCTTTCAAAGGGTAACAACCCTCATTTGCTTGTAATGAGTGCTACTCCAATTCCTCGTACATTAGGTCTTATTATTTACGGTGACTTGGATATTTCTATTATTGATGAATTGCCACCCGGTAGGCAAGAAACACAAACTATGCTTATAGATGGAAGCAAGCGTACTCGTGCCCTTAATTTCATAAAAAAAGAGATAGAGAGAGGTAGACAAGCTTACATAGTGTGCCCACTGGTGGAAGAGGGCGAAACAGACCTTGCTTCTGCTGAAGAATATGCAGCGGAATTGATGCTTAATTATTTCAACGATATTCCTGTGGGGATTTTACACGGCAAAATGAAACCAAGTGAAAAAGAAAAAGTTATGATTGATTTTTATAACGACAAAATCAAACTTCTTGTGTCAACAACCGTAATTGAAGTTGGTATAGATGTAGGCAATGCAACTATTATGATGATAGAAAATGCCGAGCGTTTTGGTCTTTCTCAACTTCATCAGTTGCGTGGACGAGTAGGCAGAGGACAGGAAAAAAGTTATTGTATCCTTGTGTCTGACTATACTTATGGTAACCCTTACGAGCGACTAAAGAATATGTGTGTCACGAATGACGGCTTTGAGATTGCAGATGCCGACCTTAAGTTGCGAGGACCGGGCGACTTTTTTGGCTCTCGTCAGCACGGCTTGCCAAAACTTAATATCTCAAACCTTGCAGATACCAAGATGGTAGCCCTTTCTCAGCAAATTGCAGATTATGTTATGACGGTTTCTCACAATCTCCTTGATGACCAATACCGTGGTTTGAATTTTGCCATAACTTCGTTATTTAAGAACACAGGTAATGATACTTTAAATTAACTTGTTGTAAATTAACTCAAGATGTATTATAATATTTAAAATTGTTTTTGGAGGTTTCTTAATGAAACGCAGCATATCTATATTATTATCACTGATAATAATTGTTTGTTCTTTGTTTTCAGTAACAACCTCTGCTTCTGCAATTCATTATAAAAATGATATTAAACTAAATTCAGAGGCAGCGTTGCTGGTTAATCTTGATACAGATCAGGTTGTATATAACGTAAATGCAGATGAAAAGATGTATCCTGCATCTACCACAAAAATTATGACTTACATAGTTGTAGCAGAGAATGTTGAAGATTTTGACAATACAATGGTAGAAATTAAGCAGTCCGTTGTAGATGTTATTTTAGGCACAGGCAGTTCAGTATCTTCGGTATATAATCACGTTGGTGAAAAAATGTCAATAACTGATTTGCTTTACAGTATGATGGTGCCATCAGGCAACGATGCTTCTGTTGTACTTGCCGATTATGTTGGTGAAGGTGATATTGATAAGTTTGTAGAAATGATGAACCAAAAGGCTAAAGAATTAGGCTGCAAAAACACTAATTTCGTTAACCCTGATGGTTTGCACGATGATAATCATTATACTACTGCAAACGATCTTTACATTATGACAAAGTATGCTCTTTCTCTGCCTATGTTTGCAGAGATTACCAATACAACTACTTACTATATTGAGGGCGATTCATATCCACTTGTTACCACAAACTATATGATAGACCCTAACCGTGGTGGACAATATTATTATCAGTACGCCAAAGGCATAAAAACTGGTACTACTGATGAGGCTGGACGTTGTCTTGTAACAATGGGTAGTGCAGACGGATACACATATGTTGGTGTATTTATGAAGGCTCCTCAGTATGATTCTGCTGGTAACCCTACATACGGTACAATGATTGATGCTGCTGATTTATTCCGTTGGTCTTTGACACAACTTGAACTAAGTCAGGTTGCTTCACAAAACACTCCAATTTGCTCCCAAAAAATCAATTTAGCATGGAGTAAAGATTCCATTCAACTTGTACCTGAAATTAACATAAACGCAATTGTTCCAAAGGATTACAGCGATTCGGATATTGTTATAAAAACAGATACTCCTGAAAGTGTCGATACCCCTATTGAGCAGGGTGATGTAATAGGTACTGCAACAATTTATTACAAAGGTGACGCAGTTGACGGTGAACAAGTACTTGGTACAGTAAACCTTGTTGCAAGCGAAACCGTTCAGCGTAGTGGAGTGCTTTATGTTATCAGTATAATCAAAAATATAATTTTTTCAGGTTGGTTTATTTTAATTATTTTGGTTATAGTTGCATTACTTGTAATTTATGTAATTGTAAGTTCTATGATTAAAAAGCGTAACAGAAAACGCAGACGAGTTAAAAAATATAGAAACTTCTAAAACTAAACGCCTTGGTTTTAATCAAGGCGTTATTTTTATATCATTAATAAAATAGGAGAGGGCTTGTTTATAATCAAGTCCATTATTACATAGGGTGTTTAGTGTATTTAGGCTTATACCTGTAATTTCTTTGGTGTCATCGTATTCCTTTGTTAGCAAGTCCCAGGGGTTAGCGTAGTTTTTAATAATTTCATTTTCAGTATTTGCAGTAGTTATGTAGTTGATTTCTATGTATGCGTCAGTGGTAAGTTCTATAGAGTAGTCGTACACTTCATTTACAGCATTTTTGATTTTTTTATAATCTTTTTTCTCATATTTTTCTGTAAAATCTTTTTTGCTTACGTATGCCTTATATGCTTTATCAGGGTCTATTTTATAATTCCATTTTAGAATTAAAGTCATAGCCTTCAGGGTTTCCTCATTATATTCAGGGTTAAAGTTTCCTGCTACCAACCCTTTCACTATCTTTTTCTCTTGATTTTCTTGTTGCATTACTGTATCAGTTATATCTGCAAATGATAAACTCTTTGTAAAATATACAGGCAAAAATATCATTAATATCAATATAATTAATAACATAAATATTTTATTTTTCATATATACTCTCTTATTTGTAAATTTGTGTTGTATTTTCTTGACATCTTAATATGTTTGTCTTAAAATATTATATGTTCTAACGGATGTTTATTATTACTTATGTGTGGAAGGAATAGATTATGAAAACAAAATTAACGTGGTTACTGTATGTGCCTGCAACTATCTTTGCTGTTGCAGTAAAAGTATTGCAATGCATAAATTTTCAGTTTCCTATTGATGATTATCTTGTGTCTTATGTTGCTATTGCACCTGCAATATTGGTATTTTTAGTTAATTTTATTATTGTTGTTATAGACAGAAAAATCTCTCCTGTCTACCTTATGAAGAGCAATGTACCCGCAACGATCTTTTCTTTGCTTATTGCTACATTTATTGCCTCTAAGTCAATTTTGGACCTGATAAATATACTCGTAAATTCATACAACAACGATTACTTGTTGCTTCTCATTTCAGTTATAGGTATTGTGGCAGCATTTTCACTTGTGCTTATTGCCCTTGCTCATTCTCAAGGACATAACTATAAGCCTAAGATTTCTGCGTGTTTGCTAACTTTACCTTTGTGGGCTTGTTTAATGTTAATTTATAATTTTATGGAAAGTCGCACACATTCAATTTTTGAAATTGACCCAAGTGTAATTTTTATTTACATTTTTGCTATGATGTATTTCCTCAACTTGTCTATGCTAATAGCAACAGTTGATGGCAAAAAACCTACCAAAAACTGCTTCCTATACGGAATGCCACTTTCAATTTTATGTTTGTGCTACGGAGTAGATACTGCATTTAGCATCTATAATAATTCACTTGATTATTCAGAGAATGTTATTGGTTTTGCATTTGTTTCTTTGGCAGTTTATATTACTATTTTCAATATCGAACTTACTAAAAACGCAAAGTCAGTTGACCAACAGGAAGTTTTGTTTGATATTGAAGACGAAGAAAAATTTGAGGCTACTTTTATGGGCAATTCTGCCGATGACTTTTTGATTGCAGATAGCGAGGATGCTGACGTAATAGATAATATGGCAGGTGATTATTCGGACTACATAACAGAGGTCACTCCCAAAACTAATGATTATGCCGACAAGTTGGATGCCAATTATGACGATGAAGTCCTTTTGGCAGAAGAAAACAAGTACGCTACCGATGAAGCAATTTATGTTTCCAAGTATTTTGCAGAAGAATTTGAAAGTAATATTATCAGTGATGATAATTCTGATTTAGAAAAATAATTTTATTGACAACTTATTTGTTAAGTGATAAAATGTTAAAAATGAACGTTGATAAGGACACGATACAAAATACTTGCTTTTTAGAGAGTATGTGGTTGGTGCAAACATACAGGCAGATTTTGGTATTACCACCTTTGAGTTTGCGCAGGAAATGGCGCAACGGGTGACTCCGTTAAAGGTAAATGAGGGTGCAAACCGAACTTGGGTGGAACCACGATTTGTAATTACAGTCGTCCCAATATTCTTTTGAGGAATATTGGGATGGCTTTTCTTTTATTATTTTGTTAAAGGAGTTTTTAAAATGTTAAATGTTGAACTGAAAGGTGGAGTAGTAAATCAGTATGAGGTTAACTCCACACCGGCTGATATTGCCAAGTCTATTGGTATGGGGCTTTACAAGTCTGTTTGTGCAGCCAAAATTGATGGTGTTGTAGTTGATTTGCGCACACCTATCACACAAGATTGTAAATTAGAGTTATTGACTTTTGATGATAATGACGGCAAAAAGGCTTTTTGGCATACTGCATCTCATATTTTAGCACAGGCTGTTAAAAGACTATACCCTAACGCAAAGTGTGCTATTGGCCCTGCTATTGATAACGGCTTCTACTATGACTTTGATGTAGAAAAGCCATTCACTTCTGAAGATTTAGAAAAAATCACTGCAGAAATGAAAAACATTGTTAAATCTAAGGTCGCTTTAGAAAAATTTGAATTAGATCCTAAAGAAGCAGTTAAACTATTAGAGGATATGAACGAGCCTTACAAGGTTGAACTTTGCAAAGAACATACTGATAAGGGTGAGAAGATTAGTTTTTACAAGCAGGGCGACTTCACAGATTTATGTGCTGGACCTCATTTGATGGATGTTTCTGCAATTAAGGCTATTGCTCTTACTAACTGTACAGGCGCATATTGGAGAGGCGACGCAAATAACCCTCAACTATGCCGTGTTTACGGTACTGCTTATCCAAAGGCTGCTCAACTTGAGGAGCATTTGCAGAGAATGGAAGAAGCCAAAAACCGTGACCATAACAAATTAGGTAGAGAGTTAGAGCTCTTTACAACAGTTGATTGCATTGGTCAGGGTTTACCTGTAATGCTACCAAAGGGAACAACTGTCCTAAAAATATTACAGAGATTTGTTGAGGATGAAGAAGCAAGAAGAGGTTGGCAGCAAACAAAAACTCCTCTTATGGCAAAATCAGATTTGTACAAAATCAGTGGCCACTGGGATCACTACAAAGATGGTATGTTTGTAATGGGTGACGAAGAAAAAGATGACGAAGTATTTGCTCTTCGTCCAATGACTTGTCCATTCCAGTATCAGGCATATCTCAACCGTCAGCGTTCTTATCGTGATTTGCCAATGAGATTAAGCGAAACTTCAACATTGTTTCGTAACGAAGCAAGTGGTGAAATGCACGGCTTGATTCGTGTTCGTCAGTTTACAATTTCAGAGGGTCACTTAATGTGTACTCCTGAACAGTTAGAAGATGAGTTTAGACGTTGCCTTGAACTAACAACATTTATGCTCAAAACTTTAGGTTTGTATGAGGATGTATCTTACAGATTCTCACAGTGGGACCCTGAAGATACAGACAAATACATCGGCACTCCTGAACAATGGGATGAAGCACAGGGTGTTATGAAAAAAATTCTTGATAACCTTGAAATTCCTTATGTTATCGGCATTGGTGAGGCTGCTTTCTATGGCCCTAAACTTGACATTCAGATTAAGAATGTTTACGGTAAGGAAGACACTCTTATTACAATTCAGGTTGACCAGATGCTTGCTGAAAAGTTCGGTATGGAATATGTAGACAAAGACGGCAAAAAGAAAAATCCATATATTATTCACAGAACATCAATTGGTTGCTATGAGCGTACACTTGCTTTGCTTATCGAAAAATATGCTGGTGCGTTCCCAATGTGGCTTGCTCCTGTTCAAGTTAAGATCTTGCCTATCGCAGACCGTCACCTTGACTATGCTTATGAGGTTAAAAATCAACTTGAAGCAAAGGGTATGCGTGTAGAAATCGATGACCGTAGCGAGAAAATCGGTTACAAGATTCGTGAAGCACAGTTAAGCAAAGTTCCTTATATGTTCGTATTGGGCGACAAAGATATCGAGAACAATGCTGTTTCTGTTCGTCATAGAAAAGAGGGCGATTTGGGCTCTATGGCACTTGCTGATTTTATTGCTATGGCAGAAAAGGAAATCGACTCCAAGGAGATTAAATAACCCTGATGTATAATAACTTTTATAAAGGATATAAAAGCAAAAGACGTCATAATTTTTTAAGTAGTAAAAATCTTGCTAAAGACAGAGAAAAGGGTGTTGCACACCTGCATATTATTCGTGCAGTGTGTGTTGCTCTTGCTATACTATTGGTTTTATCTTTAATTGTTGTTGCCATTGTGTTTTTTGGCTCTGGTTCCAAGTTAGACAACAATAGTTCTAATGTTGATAGCATTAGCCAAGAAGATAGGGAAGAACTCTTAACAGTGGTAAATCGCCATTACCCTCTTGAGGAAGATTATGTTCCCGAACTTTATGAGTATAAGGACTATTCAGTTAATGTCCTTGCTAAAGATAATCTTGAGAAGTTAATCTCTAATGCGCAATATGCAGGTTATGAGATAAAAGTTAATTATGCTTATGTTTCATATGCTGATCAGGCACAAATGTTTGAAGCAGAGTACAACAGACTTCTCAAAAATGATAATTTATCCCAGGTAAGGGCTGAGGCTCAGGCACAGTCTGTAGTATCAAAAGCAGGAGAGAGTGAGTATCAAACAGGCTTACTTATTAAGTTTGATGTAACAGATGCTTCTCTCAAGTGGTTGCAGAGATATTGCGTTGATTATGGCTTTGTGCAGAGATATACATCTGATAATAAAAACTCAACAGGTATGAACGAGGACCTCTATTCTTTCCGTTATGTTGGTGTAGATGATGCCAAAATGATGCGAACTTTGGATATGAGTCTTAATGAATATGCCTCATATATTCGCATACAGCAGGGTTAATTTAAAAAATATTTAAAAAATACTTGCTTTTTGTAAAATTATATAGTATAATTCTAATGTTATTTTGACTATGATTTGAATGAGGTGAATAAAATGAAAGAAAATATCCATCCACAGTATGAACAGACAACAATTACTTGTGCTTGTGGTAACGTTATTGAAACAGGTTCAACTAAGAAAGATATCCGTGTTGAAGTTTGTTCAAAATGTCATCCATTCTTTACTGGTAAGCAGAAGTTAGTTGACACAGGCGGACGTGTTGACAGATTTAAAAAGCGTTTCTCAATGGAATAATTTTTTAAATGAAATTGTTGAAGGCGGCACCGGGTGCCGCCTTTTTTGTCATAGGTGGTATTTATGAGCCAAAGTTACAAGACAATTAAGTTTCAGGCTCAAGACGAGTTTGTGGAGAAAAGGTCAAGGTTTATTGGTTACTGCAAACCTGTCACAACTGAGCAGGAAGCGATTGATTTTATTAACACAATGAAAAAAGAACATTGGAACGCTACCCACAACTGCTACGCTTACAGTATTCGTGACGGACAGATTAAGCGATATAGCGATGACGGAGAGCCTCAGGGTACGGCAGGTATGCCAATGCTTGATGTAATTGTCAAAAACGAAGTTGTTGATGTTGTTGTGGTGGTTACTCGTTATTTTGGTGGAGTTTTGCTGGGTACAGGTGGTCTTGTGAGAGCATATTCACAGGGCACAAAGGTTGCACTTAACGCAGGTAAGATTATTACAATGGAATTATGCGCCCAGTGTAGTGTAGAGTGTAGTTATAATCAATACGGAAAGGTTAATACTCTAGTTTTGCAAAACGGTGGATATGTTGATAATTGCGATTTTGCCGATAATGTAAAATTATCTTTTCATATTCCTGTTGATTATGTTTCATCTCTCAACAAATCTTTAGCAGAGGCTACTTGTGGCGAGATTACAACAAAAATTTTGGAAGAAAAATACTACGAAATGACATAATTTTAAATAAATTGCAAAAAATATAGGAATAATTATATTTTTGTCGTATATATAGATGTGAGTTTTTTGGAAAGGTGGGAGAATATGGCATTACCTGAGAGTTTTTTGCAGGAACTCAAAATGCGCAATGATATAACTGAAGTTGTGTCCTCCTACGTAAACCTTAATCGTCGAGGCAGAAATATGGTGGGGTTATGCCCATTCCACGGCGAAAAAACTCCTTCTTTTAATATTTATACGGAAAATGGTTCTTTTTACTGTTTTGGTTGTGGTGTAGGCGGTGACGTAATCACCTTTATAATGAAGATTGAAAATCTTGATTATATTGATGCTGTCAAGTTTCTGGCACAACGAGCAGGTATGAATATGCCGGAAAATGATTTTGACGATAGTATGTCAAATCTTCGCAAGCGTATTTTTGAAGCAAATCGTCAGGCAGCACGATTTTATTATAGCAGTTTATACGGTCCAAAAGGGAAAATCGGACTTGATTATTTTAGAAA
>CAZVRE010000010.1:0-59150 GCA_964629465.1 uncultured Ruminococcus sp.
CATTCTTTGCTTGTAGCATTCTGCAGTAAGCATACGATTTACGCTGAAGCACGCACCAACCTCACGCAACACATCAACATAGTTAAGGTCAAGCAACCAATCAGCATTGTTAACAAGAATTGCCTTACCGTCAGAAAAGTCAATAAACTTGCTCATTTGCTTTTTGAAGCACTCGCAGTTGTGGTCGATATCCTCTTTGGTAAGCATCTGACGCATATCTGTTCTGCCTGATGGGTCACCAATCATAGCAGTACCACCACCAACAAGAGCAATCGGCTTGTTGCCAGCCATCTGCAATCTTTTCATTAAGCACAATGCCATAAAATGACCAACGTGCAAACTATCGGCAGTTGGATCAAAACCAATGTAAAAAGTTGCTTTACCGTTGTTTACTAATTCTCTGATTTCTTCTTCGTCTGTAACCTGCGCCAGCAAGCCACGAGCCTGTAGTTCTTCATAAACTCCCATATTATTACCTCACTTAATCAAAATAGAAAAGCCCTCTGCAATAAATGCAGAGGACGGAAATTCCGTGGTACCACCTCAGTTTACTGCTACCTCACGATAGCAGCCTTAACGAGTTTATTAACCCATGCACTATAACGGGTGCGCCCGTCTATTCCTACTACTAATTCAGATAGATGCTCCAAGATGTATTTCCCAATACTCACATATCTGTTCACAGCAACCACAGACTCTCTTAAATATAAAGTAAAGGTACTTTTTCTTTTCGTCGCATTATGGAATTATTATATTTTATATGCAAAATATTGTCAAGTTATTTTTCAGTTGTAACTGTAATTTCCTTACCGTCAGAAGTTACAACAATTGTACCATAATCGTCGGTACGATACACCTCTGTGCCGTAGTCTTCCAACCGCTTTATTACCTCGTAGTTAGGCAAGTTGTAGATGTTGTCACCAATACACAATATAGCATACTCAGGGTCTGCTTCCTGAACAAACTCCTGTGTCGTTGCAGTACGACTTCCGTGATGAGAAACCTTGAGTACATCACAACTTAAATCTACACCTGTTTCAATAAGATATTCCTCAACCTCTGACGAAGCATCGCCTGTGAACAGAAATTCACTATCGCCATATGTAACTTTTACTACTACGGAATCATCGTTGGTATCCTTATACTCATGGTCAGGTGAAAGCACATCAACTACTATTGAACCAAAGGTGTAAGTATCGCCTGCAGTAGTGTAAGTAATATCGACATCGTTATCCTCCAATGTCTGCAAAAGAGTATTGTAGGTTTTGGAAGTTGAATCGTACTTGTCAGCGATATCATAAGTAATGTACTTGGACACCTCATAATTCTCAACTATTGTACTCATACCACCAATATGGTCGGCATCAGGATGAGTTGCGATAACTAAATCTAATGTTTCTACAGAATACCTGTCAAGGTAAGCACTAACTTCTTCAGCAGACTTGCTGAGTCCTGCATCAATAAGCAAGTTATATCCGTCAGCAGAAATCAGAATAGAATCGGATTTGCCGACGTCAATAAAACTAACGGTGATGCCATCACCTGCTTCAGGATACACTCCTGTATCTTCCATTAGATCCTGAGAATTGATATAACTTATTATAACAATTACTGCTAACACAACTGAAAAAATTATCCAATATTTTCTTTTACTTCCACGCTTCATCGTCTTTTACTCTTGCCTTTGTTTCTTGAATATTTATTTGTCTTTTTGTTCTTGTTAACTTGAGGAGTATAGCCTTTTGGAGGAGTAATCAAGCAGTTTTTACCCATACCTACCAGGTCTAGTCTGCCTGCTGATTTGAGTGCTTTGAACACCAAGTCTTTATTTTTGGGCAAATACCACTGGAGCAATGCTCTCTGCATAGACTTTTGCTCGGAAGTTTTGGGAACATATATTTTCTCTAATGTATAGGGGTCAAGTTCAGTATAGTACATACAAGTTGAGATTGTGCCAGGAGTTGGATAAAAATCTTGCACTTGTTCAGGGTGAATTTTCTCTTTTTTTAGGAACAGTGCAAGTTCGATGGCATCTTTCAGTTTACTGCCAGGGTGTGAACTCATTAGATAAGGCACAACATACTGCTCCTTGCCTAATGCATTTGTTGCTTTGTAAAACTTTTTGGAGAAAATCTTGTACGCCTCAATATGAGGCTTGCCCATATAGTCAAGAACAGTTGCCGAACAATGCTCTGGGGCTACTCTCAACTGACCGCTAACATAATGCTCAACAAGTTCGTTAATAAACTCCTCGCTTGTATCCTGCAACAAATAGTCGTAACGAATACCACTACGGATAAATACTTTTTTGATACCCTCAAGGTTACGCAACTCAGTTAAGAGTTCGATATAGTCACTATGATCTGCCTTGAGTTTTTTGCAAGGAGTTGGCGCAAGGCATTTACGGTTTTTGCACAAACCTGCCTTTTGCTGAATATCACAGGAAGGTGCACGAAAATTGGCAGTTGGACCACCAACATCACTAATATACCCTTTAAAGCGAGGGTTTTTGACAAAACTTTTGGCTTCTTCAATCACACTTTCGTGACTACGAACAGTAACTGCTCTGCCCTGATGAAAAGCAATGGCACAAAAGTTGCAAGCACCAAAACAACCACGGTTGTGAGTAATAGAAAATTCAACTTCCTCAATGCCGGGCACCCCACCCAATTCCTCGTAGCAAGATGGGTAATATCTTTCATAAGGCAAAGATGCCACCCAATCAAGTTGCTCTGTACTAAGAGGAGGCATAGGCGGATTTTGCACAAGTATATACTTGCCGTGACGCTGAATCATTTTTCTGCCACGGACTGCATCGGCTTCTTCAAGTTCTTTGCGAGTTGCAATAGCATAGTCTTTTTTGCTCTCGCAGACTCTCTCGTAACTTGGCAAATCTACAACAGATTCAGGCACATAGTCTTTGGTTTCTACTGCATAGCAGATACCTCTGATGTCATAAAGACCCTCTACCCCATAACCGTCATTAAGACGGTTTGCAATTTCAATAGTCTGTAATTCGCCCATACCGTAAGAGAGAATATCTGCCTTACTGTCAAAAAGTACAGAAGGCATTACTTTATCTGACCAATAGTCATAATGAGCAAAACGGCGCAAAGAAGCCTCCAATCCACCAATTATTACTACGCTGTCAGGATAGAGTTTTTTGATGATGTTGCTATAAACAGTTACTGCACGGTCAGGACGTTTGCCTGCCTTCCCACCTGCTGTATAAACATCGTCACTGCGTTTGCGCTTGGCAACAGTATAGTGAGCCACCATACTATCAATATTACCTGCAGTTATCATAAAGCCTAAACGTGGCTTGCCAAACTGGGTGAATTCTTTGTAATTGTTCCAATCAGGTTGAGCAAGAACTGCAACCTTGTACCCTTTAGCCTCCAAGACTCTGGTAATAATGGCGCAACCAAAGGAGGGGTGGTCAACATAACTATCCCCTGTTATATAAACAAAGTCAACTTCTGACCACCCACGTTGCTTAACTTCTTCAATTGTCATTGGCAAAAATGACATAAATTAACCTCATTCTTCGTTATTGCCTAAAACATTATTGCGTTCAAGCCAATCATTATAAGTCATAAGGACATCTCTTGGTTTTGCACCTTGATGAGGGCCTACAATACCAAGTTGCTCCATATCATCAATCATTCTACCTGCTCTTGCATAGCCTACTTTTAGACGGCGTTGGAGCATAGAAGTTGAGGCTTGTCCTGCCTCAATAACGATTTTTATTGCTTCTTCCATTTTGGAGTCAACGTCAATATCGCCGTTATCGTCACTACCGTTAGCGCCGTTGATATCCTCAGCGGCAATACGCTTGATTTTTTCTTCGATTTCTGCATTGTATTGTGCAGAATATGATTTCTTAATATATTTTGTAACGCCTTCGATTTCTTCATCGGTTGCAAAACATCCCTGAACACGAACAGGGTTAGCGCATCCAACAGGAGAATAAAGCATATCGCCCTTACCTATAAGTTTTTCAGCGCCACCTGCGTCAAGAATTGTACGAGAGTCGATATTAGAACTTACCTTAAGAGAAATACGAGATGGGATATTAGCCTTAATTAGACCTGTAATTACATTTACTGATGGTCTTTGTGTGGCGATTACAAGGTGCATACCTGCTGCACGAGCCATCTGTGCCAAGCGAGCAATGCTCTCCTCAACTTCGCTTGGAGCAGCCATCATAAGGTCAGCAAGTTCGTCGATAGCAATTACAATGCGAGGCATTTTTTCTTTTGCTACAGGCAAACCGTTTACCTCAAGAACAGGCTGAATAAGTTCGTCCGAGTCGCTATCCTCGTCTACCTGTGGTGGGTTCTCCTTCATATATGCAATGTTAGACTCAATGAGTTTGTTGTAAGAATCAATATCCTTGCACTCATATTCTGAAAACATCTTGTAACGGTTAAGCATTTCGCTTACTGCCCAGTTAAGTGCACCTGCGGCTTTTTTGGCATCAGATACTACCGGCACCAACAAGTGAGGAATACCTTTGTACTTAGAAAATTCAACCATTTTAGGGTCGATTAAAAGCAACTTAACTTCGTCAGGAGTTGCTTTGTACAAGATACTGATAAGCAATGAGTTTACACAAACAGACTTACCTGAACCTGTTGTACCTGCAATAAGCAAGTGAGGCATCTTTGAGAGGTCTGTTGTGATAATATTACCTGAAATATCCTTGCCTAATACACAAGTTAGTTTGCTTTCGGCTTCCTCAAATTCTTTGGAGTCAATTAACTCACGCATTGATACTACATTAACTGCCTTGTTAGGAACTTCAATGCCTACGGCTGCTTTGCCTGGAATTGGTGCTTCAATTCTTACGCCGTTGGCAGCAAGGTTAAGAGCGATATCATCAGCAAGGTTTGTAATTTTGCTGATTTTTACACCCGGCGCAGGATACAACTCATAACGAGTTACAGATGGGCCTCGTGAAATATGAGTAATCTCTGCTTTAACGCCAAAACTCTCAAGAGTTGCCACTAACTTCTGAGCGTTCATACGCATCTCTGTCTCGCCATCAACACCAGAATTTTTGGCAAGTTTAAGCAAACCAATTGGTGGGTATGAATATGTATTTTCCTCAATTGGAACTGTCTCTGGGTCAGCCTGCTTTGCACCTGATTTTTTGCGACGAATAGTCTTTGTTTCTGATACCTCGTCTGCAACTATAGACGCAATATTGTCAGAGCCTTCGCCGTAACCTTGATTTGCCATTTTTATAACATTGAGTAAATCATCAGCAGAAGTACTCTCTGCAGTTTTTACATCATCATCAATAGTAACGTCAATTTCGCTTTTTCTCTTACGGCGCTTTGTGCTTGTATCTATAGGAATATCGATGCTTGTGTTGAACACATCATCGCTTATATAAACTTTACCTTGTTGTTCATATTCTTCCTCACGTCTTCGACGAGTTGCTTCATAATGATCAACCATTTTTGTTTTTGCTTTTTGGGCTGCTCTACCAATATCGTTAAGAGAAATTTTGCAGATAATCAAAATTAACGCTATAAGAACAACTATGCACACACAAATAGCTGCAGCCTTACCAAATGCATACCAAATAGGATATCCTATAACGCCACTAATAAATCCACCTGTCACAGGATAATATTTGCCTGCATCTATTACATCTGCATACAAACCACCCAAAGTCTGAAAATAATTTTTGCCCTCATAGTTGTTTGCAGAGCCGATTAAGAACACGAGGCTTTCTGACAAAAGCAAAATACTGATGCACAAAGCAACCTTGGACTTGGTGTGCGTAATTACCTTTTCTTTGGCTATCATTACTGTGATATATGTAAAAACCAAAGGCACCAAAATTACGCATATGCCAAACATTCCAAAGAAGAAACTTCTAATTATGCTCCAAAGGTTTGTGCCTGGAATTACAATCAAAAATAGAAGTATCAAAGCCACTGCACCACATACAATACCCTGAACTCGAGAGTTCTTCTGAGCAGTTTCCTGCTTTGATTTTGAATTCTTCTTAGTATTTCTTTTTGAATTTTTACTATGTACTGTACTACTTCTTTTTTTACTCATTTTTACCCTTCCGATAATTCTTTAAAAGAATTTTATATAAAGCTTACTATATTGCCTGTAGTAAGTTCGTATATACCAATACCTGTAACTATCAAACCGGCAATTAAGGTGTAAATAACAAACACAATAGTTTTGTCAGTTTTAAGAAGCCATTTAAACAAAACGATAGACAAATAACCAACGATGGCCGCTGCAACTACACCACAAATTATTGGTAGCATCATATCAAGATTAACTTGACTAAAGTCTAAATCTTTAACCTCAAGTAATGCTGCTGCGATAATTGCAGGAGTACCAAGTACAAAGGAGTAATCTAACGCAGCCTGTTTGTTAATGCCACGAACCTGACCTAATGCAAGGGTTGTTCCTGAACGAGATAAACCAGGAAAAACTGCAGCAAAGCATTGGCCAATACCTACTGTAATAGCATCCAATACACCATACTTACTGCGACCTCTTCCTGTGTTAGTGCTGTTCATAGGCATATTTTTATTTATCTGAATACCTGTAAACAACAAAGCACTTGTCACTAACAAAGCAATACCTGTCACTATAAAGTACCTGGTTTCTTGGAACAAATCTGCTAAATCTTTGATGTTCATATTTGTACCAGGAATTGGAACAAACAACAAGAATAATGGCAACAAACCAATGATTAACATAAATACCAAGTTACGGTCGTTATCCATTTCTTTCCACTTAAACTTACCTGTAAAAATATCCTTTACAAGTAAACAGAACGCTTTGATAAGTCTTGCAAATAACTTTCTGTAGAAAATTAAAACTGCAACCAAAGTGCCCAAATGCAACATAACATCAAGGAACATATCCTCGTTAGTCATTCCCATAAGATGCTCTGCAATGTTAAGGTGGCCACTACTTGATACCGGTAAGAACTCAGTCAAACCTTGTACCACACCCAAGATAATATCTTTAATGCACTGTATAAAAATTTCCATATGTACCTCCAACAATGGGAGTAGTCTGTGCCACAAGGCACAAACTTTACTCTTTTTTATCTTTGTAATATTCGTCAATCATTTTGTAAAGACAATCTGTAGCATCAGACAATGTCCCCACACTATCAATAAGGCCCACCTCAACTGCTCGCTTGCCATCAAGAATTGTACCTACGTCCATCACAAGTTCGCCAGTTTGCATGACAAGGTTAGTGTATTCTTCTTTTGTTATGTTAGAATTATCCACCACAAATTGGGTTATCCTATCTTGCATACGCTTGTAATACTCAAACGCTTGTGGAACGCCTATGGTAAGACCTGTGCTTCTTACAGGATGAGCAGTCATTGATGCACTTTTGGCAATAAAACTTTTCTTTGCCGCTACTGCAAGAGGAATACCAATAGAATGACCTCCACCCAACACTATTGACACCGTGGGTTTTTTCATACCCGAAATTAGTTCTGCTATAGCAAGTCCTGCCTCAACATCTCCACCTACTGTATTTAGAAGTATTAGAAGTCCTTTAATTCGAGGATCCTCCTCAATAGAAACCAATAACGGTATTATGTGCTCATACTTAGTGGTTTTGTTATTTTGAGGCAATACATAATGCCCCTCTATCTGCCCCACTATGGTAAGGCAATGAATTACTTGTTCATCCCTTGCAGTAAGCACTGAACCTGTGTCTTCTATTTGGTCAGTATGGTTTTCGTCAATAGGACTGTCATTATCAAAAGATGAGTCATCCTCCTGACAAGGATTCTTTACAATTTCATCATTTTCTGAATTTATTTTACCCATTTGATGCACCTCCAAAGTTATTTTAACCATAAAGGCACAACATAATGTGTATATACTATAAAATTATACCATTTTACTATATATAATTCAAGAAATTTGTTTTTATTTCTAAAAGAAAATTATCAATACTTAAAAATATAGTATTCTATTAGGTAATAATATATAATCGGAGTGATTATTTTGGACATAAACCCGTGGCAAAGCGCTAACACGTGGCAGTTAATTATTATAATTGTTTGCATAATTTTATCAGCATTTTTCAGTTCTATTGAAACTGCATTTTCATTTGTAAACACTATTCGTATGCAAGGTTATGCTGACGACGGCAACAAACGAGCAAAGCGAGTACTCTATGTAACAAACAGGTTTGACAAAGCATTGACTACTATACTCATTTGCAATAATATTGTAAACTTGGGATGTTCATCTTTGGCTACAACATTGTGCCTTTATATTTTTGGCGATATAGGTACTGCAATTGCAACAGGTATCACAACATTTTTGGTACTTACTTTTGGCGAGATACTTCCTAAATGTCTCGCAAAAGAACACGCAGATGCATATTCACTTTATACAGCAGGTATACTTAAATTCTTGATGATCATATTGACACCTTTTGTATTCATTTTTATTAAGTTAAAAGAACTTGCGTTGCTGATTTCTGGCACAAAAAAGGAGCAACCATCAGTTACTGAAAATGAACTAAAGCAAATTGTTGAAAATATCGAAGAAGAAGGCGTACTTGAAGAAGACGAAAGTGAAATGGTACAGTCTGTTCTTGACTTTGACGACAAAACAGTTCTTGAAATTTTAACTCCACGAGTTGACTTAACTGCCATCGATATTACTGACAGTCCTGAAAAACTCAAACACATTATACTTGAGAGCAGATACTCTCGTATTCCTGTTTACAAAGACACTATTGACCATATTATCGGCATACTGCACACGAGAGATTACCTGGAAGCCCTTGCAATGGGACAAGAACCTAATATTGGCAAACTTATACAGCCACCATATTTTATATTCAACAATCAAAATCTTTCCAAAATACTAAGCGATTTCAAGCGCAAAAGGCTCCACATCGCAGTTGTTACTGACGAATATGGTGGTACACTTGGTATTGTTACAATGGAAGATTTGCTTGAAGAAATTGTTGGAGAAATTTGGGACGAAGACGAAGAGATTGAAAACGATTGCACCAAAATCTCTGACACTGAGTACATCATAAGTGGTGATATGCCACTTGAAGATTTGTTTGAAATTGCAGATATTGACCCAGATGATGTTGATACAGACGCAGTAACAGCAGGTGGTTTTGTACTTGAGCACTTTACTGCTATGCCAAAAAGAAAAGCAAGTTTCACCTTCAAAAACATTAAATTTACAGTTCAGCAAATTAGTGGCCAACGAATTGTGGCTTTGGATATATTATTACTTCCAAAACAGGAAGATAATAACGAAGATTAGTCAAATATCTTGCAAATCATACTTATAGGAATGCACAACAACCCCCATAACACCGAATAAAGCAAACATACCTGTCCTTTGATATTAAAAGGCATATGGGAATAATCCCACACCTTCAGTTTCAACCAAAGGTTAAAAATACAACCTACAATAAACTCATATGTTGTAATAACTGTGCTACCTACTAAGCATTTTTTGATCAAAGTAGGATGCTTCATTTTATCGTAAATTTTGTATAGCGAAAGCAAGCAAGCGCCACCTGTAACTAACATTGACCAATGTGTTTTGCCTCGCCACAGAATTTCGATAAGGCCGTAAGTAATTCCACCAAAAGTAAAAATTGAACAATATTTTTTTAATGAACGCATAGAAATCACCGTTGTTAGTATTTACTGACAACGGTGATTTATTTTTATATATTATTTAATTCATTTTTTAATTCTGTTAAAGAATATAAACAATTCAGTGCCATAAGCATTGCGTTAGTTGTGAGGTAAGTTGGCATATTGAGTTTACGCAGTAGTTTTTGACGCAAAATAGCAGAATTTTCTCTGCCTGTTAAACCCAAGTCATATAAATCTGCCTTTGTAATGGAATTAGATTTACTGTTTGACTTTTCGTCAAGAATAGTTGCTCCACTTTTGCGAATAGCATCAATAATAACTTCCTGACTAACGCCCTCTACCCCCAAGAAACCCTCTTTTGACTCCTGGTTTTTGCGCTTTTCTTTTCCTTTGAGTTGAGGAATATAGCCGTTTTTAATTTTATCGGCAGTGACCGTACCCTTGAGAAAATTTCTGATTACAAAGCCTGCAGAGTCACTGTCTGTCAATATCAAAATTCCTCGCTCATTTGCAATTTGTCTAATTAGGCTTTGCTTTTCTTTATCCTTAAAAACTCTAAACCCACTTGTTTCAATTATAGGAGTATCTACTATTGATGAGAGTTTGATTTTGTCGTATCTGCCTTCAACGATGATGGCTTCTTTTACGCTAATCATATTACTCTCCTGTTGTGGCGTGTAATATTAACTTTGCCACTAAAGTTTCCACAACAATTCTGCCGTTTACTGTAACTGTGCGCATTTGAGAACAAACATCAGCAATATCATTAAGGCTATTACGCAAGCCTTGGGTTGATATTTTTCTAATCTTGTTCTGTGCTTTTTTTAGCACGAATTCTCGTTTACCATAACCGAAGTCACTTGCTATTTGCGACAAAGGTACACCACACTCAGATGCTACTCTAACTCTATAAAAATCAATATACGCCATACTGATTACATTAATAATATCGTTGGCATCTTCTTTTTGATAAAACAAAACATCGATAATTTCATAGGCTTTGTTGCTATCCCCAGCAATAATTGCATCAGTAAGATTAAAAATATTTGCTTCCAATCTTTTGGTAACTAACTTTTCAATGTGAGTTTCTGTAATTTGACCTCCATCGCCCACAAAATTACAAAGTTTATCAAGTTCATTTTTGATAGAATGCAAGTCATAACCTACATATTCTTGTAATTTGTATGCATCAACTTGCTCAATTTTAATATTACGGCTATCTGCCCACTTAATAATCTGGCGAGCAAGAGAAATATCGCTCTCCTGATTTATCTCACAAACAACACCTATCTTTTTAACTACGTTAAGCAATTTGGAAAAATCGCCTAACTTTTTGGGGTCTTGTTGTAAGGTTGGCATTGTAAGAATTAAAACCGTAGTATCAGGAACATTTTTGATAATTTCTATCAACCGTTCCAGTTCTGCTTTACTTGCGCTATTTGCATCAAAATCTGCAATACGAACACAGTTATATTCGCTCATAAAAGGCACAACCTGTACAGCCACTGCAATTTTGTCAAGGTCATAGTCTTTAGTAAAATTATGATAATTAAATTCAGGTGGCTCTTTGCCCATAAGTTTTGCAACAAGGTAGTCTGTATCGGTTTTAACATACATTTTTTCTTCGCCGTAAATCAAATATATGTTAGAAAACTCCTTGTTGTTAATCTGTTTTTTCAGTTCTTTTCTGTTAAATTCAGCCACCTTGCCACCTCCTAATTAAAACTAATTTTTACTGTTTCTTGTGTAGTTACAACATCGTGCAACGAAGTTGGTACTGATTTGTCTGAACACCATATGGCTTCACTATAATTAAGTACATCTATATTATCAGGCTCTTGGGACAAAACTAACACATCAGCAGTTCTGTACTCTTGTGGAATTTCCTCACAATCTCCGTAATAAGGCACGATTAACACACTTGTATAACTATTGTAAACATATTGATAAGTATGATTAGAAACATTTACGACAACATCTGTAATGCCGTTATTTAGTTCTACCTCGTACTTTTCATCTGTGTAAAATTCCTTGTAATTCTCACATTCTTTTGCAAGAGCACAAGTTTGCTCATTTATGTTATATCTATAATACAACATTACACTTTTCACGTCAAATTCTTTTAAGATTTCTGCAGAATAACGTGCTTCAAAATTAGTTGTTCCAGGCACTAAAAGAAAATCAATATTATTAAGATACTTTAACTCACTAATAACGCTACTTGTATTTTGGGAACTGCCACCACAAGATATCATTTCTGACGTGCCATTACCTGTAACAACTGCAGTTATACCTGTTCCGGAATTGAGAATATTCAGTGTTATTTGATTTTTGCTTTGGTAATGACTTAACGGAAGTATAAACAAAGATAACACCAATGAATATGTAACTGCTAACTTGATAACTTTTCTGTTGTTTTTAATAAGATATGCTACACCTATGCAGACAACTGATATCAGTAGCCACACAATAAAACAAGTAGAATTAACTGTTATTTGAACAAAAGGAAACTTAGCACCTAACCTGACCACAAACAACACCCACTTGGCAAGGTAATACGCTATAATTCCACCTATATAAGCAAGGTTAGAAATTATAGGCACATACCACAACACGGAGCAAAGCAATGTTGCAATAAGCAGCACGCTAATAACAGGAGTTATGAATATTGAAAACAGTGGCGTGTAAGGAGTACAAGTCCCCATAAAAATTAATGATATAGGAGTTACAAAAATTACTGCTACTATTGATAATATAAAAGCATCTAACAACCACACCAGTTTATCAACAACAAACCGACTGACTTTGTATTTTCGAGTGGGATTTTCCACAGGCTTGCGCCAGTTACTTGTATAATACTTTATGTGTAATTTACGACTAACAGGAGTATATAAAACTAAAATTCCAAACACAGACGCAAAGGAAAACAACATACCAATATCCCCTACTGCGTAAGGATTAAAAATTGTTAACAAAAATCCTGCAATACCTAAATTGTTAATAGGATCTGCTTTACGGTTAAACATATTACCGGAATATGTCAGTATTATGGTAATGCCTGAACGAACAACTGACGGAGTAAAGCCTGTAACTGACATAAATAAAAACACAAGCATTATTATTGTGATATGTCGCACAAAATTTACTGCTTTTCTTTTGGAAAATTTCTTAAAAAGAAAAATAACAAAACTTGAAAAAATACTCATATGCAAGCCAGAAACCACAATCAAATATGTAAGCCCTGTTTTGTTGAACATATCCAGCACGTCTTTAGATAAACTATTCTTATCTCCTAATGCTACTGCTCTGCACAAGTTACCTTCCTCACCAGGAATAATAACCTTGAGAGCATAAAGCATTTTCTCTTTTATATAAATTGGGATATATTGCAACCCTTTGTTTTCTTGTTTATCTACTGTAACAGACAAATAATAATCTGGCGAACTTGCTGTATAAATATATTTATCTGCAAGGTAATAATTCTTTTGGCATTTTTCAAGAAGTACTGTGGTTGTAATTATGTCGCCGTAATCAGCATCTATCTCCGAAGGTGATTTGAGCATAATTTTATACTCTTTTGTTTCGTCGTTTATTTTGAATGACTTTAATTCATAGTAATAAGTGTTATAAGATAACACAGGGGTATCAGTAACCTTTGCAGTTAATTGCACAGTTTGTCCGTCATACTCCTGACTCTTGAGATTAAATACAAATGCAGTATATGTAATGGAATACAATGATGCAAAAATTGCTGTCAAGGATACTATTATCATAGCAACTTTGTGAGCAGAAAATCTTTTGACAAACAATGCGCAAATTGCAATCACAGTTGAAACTACCCACACTGCTACTGCACCCCAAAAGCCCAAATAAAAAACGACTGTCAGTGCACAAATTAAGGTTAAGCCTAAATATGCAAACAGTCGTTTCATTTCTATCTTCCTTTGTTAGTTATTTTGGGAACACAGGGAGTTTTTCCAAGAAAATAATATCATCACGGTTAGCAGCATCACCTTCTGCAAGTACGGTTGCAATCGCTATAATATTACCCCCTGCCATTTCTACAAGTCTTTTTAATGCTTCAAGGCTCTCGCCTGTAGATATAACATCATCTACTATAACAACTTTCTTATCCTTTAGTTTTTCCATATCATCACTACCAAGATACAACTTCTGCATAGAAGCAGTAGTGATAGATTTAACATCTACACAAACAGGATCAGGCATATAAACCTTTGTGCCTTTGCGAGCAATTACATAAGGTTTTTCGCTCTGACGAGCCATCTCATAACATAGTGGAATACCCTTTGCCTCTGCAGTAATAAGAATATCAAATTCAGGGCATTTTTCAATCAACTCTTTTGAAGCAGCAACCGTCATCTCAACGTCACCAAACATAATGAAGGCAGCAATATCAAGGTTATCAGATACTTCACACATAAGCAGATCACGCTCAAGACCTGCGATTTTCATTTTGTAATATTTACTCATAGTTATCTCCTTATATTAAGCCATTTGTGTAACTAAAGTTTTTCCGCCTAAAAGATGGAAATGCAAGTGAAAAACTGTTTGTCCACCGTCAGGTCCACAGTTGTTAACCACACGATAGCCGTTATCGAGCCCTAAAGACTTTGCTATTTCAGGTACTTTGGAGAAAATATGAGCAACAACATCGCTGTTGGCATCATTTAATTCATCAGCACTTGCAATATGAACCTTTGGTATCATTACTACATGAACAGGTGCCTGTGGTGACAAATCGTAAAACGCTACCATTTTGTCATCTTCATATACTTTGTTTGATGGAATTTCCCCATTAACAATTTTACAAAATACGCAATCCATAATAACCCCCAAAATTACTTTTTAACTGTGATTTTCTTTTCTTCGCCTTTTATTAAGCGTTTTATGTTATCTTTATGCTTTATTATTACAAACAATCCTATGCCAAATGCTGCAACGGTGCAACAAGTAACATATACCGGGTCACCTTTATCAACTAAGCAAGTAAGGATAAATGTATAAACGCCAAACAAAGCGGCGCAAATAATATCAGAAAGTGATATAATCTTTGTTATTACAAATAGAATTAAGAATGTTGCCAAAATCATAAGGAATACTCTATAGTCAAGAACAAGCATCATACCAGCAGCAGATACTATACCTTTGCCACCTTTAAAATGGAAATAAATAGGATAACTATGGCCCAATATACACATAAAGCCACAAATATACTTGCCAATGCTGATTAGGTTTTCAGGTGCAAGAGAGCCTACCCCTACATCCATAAGTGAAAACAACATCCCACCAACAAGCACGGCAATTATTGCTTTGAGCAAATCGCATACAATGGTAAAAATTGCAGGCACCTTACCTACTGAACGTAATACGTTGGTGAAACCTGCGTTTTTACTGCCCATCTCACGGATATCCTCTTTGCCTTTGGTTACAATTTTAGTAACAATAACAGCAGTATTTATACTGCCTAATAAATACGCTATAACTGCAGATAACAGCAGTAAAAACCAGTTGTTAAATAGCACAGAAAACAATTCGCTATATGTCATTACTTTTCTCCTCTTTCTCTAATAACCATCTTAATAGGAGTACCCTCAAGTCCAAAAGTCTCTCTTATACGATTCTCCAAATATCTCTGATATGAAAAATGGAACAATTCTTTGTTATTGCAGAAGCAAACAAATGTTGGTGGCTTCGTTGAAGCCTGAGTCATATAATAAATCTTGAGGCGTTTGCCCTTATCAGAAGGTGGCTGAACACGAGTTGTTGCCTGTGCAAGCAACTCATTGAGAGTACCTGTACGAATACGCATTGCGTTGTTAGCCGCAGCAGTATTGATGAGTGTAAATAATTTATCAATTCTCAAGCCCGTTTTGGCTGAAATAAACACCATAGGAGCCCAAGACATAAAGGCAAATTCAGTATCAAGTTTTTTCTTAAACTCTTGCATTGTCTTGTCGTTTTTAACAATGGCGTCCCACTTGTTGACAGCAATAACACACGCCTTACCTGCTTCAAGTGCCAAACCAGCAACTTTTGTGTCCTGCTCGGTATATCCTACCTCTGCATCAATCATAATAACGCAAACATCACTACGTTCAATAGCCATCTTTGCACGAATAATACTATACTTTTCAATTTCGTCATCAACTTTACTTTTACGGCGCATACCTGCTGTATCTATAAAGTTATATGTGCCGAATTTGTTTACAACCTTTGAGTCAATACTGTCACGAGTTGTACCTGCAATGTTAGAAACTATGCATCGCTCCTGCGCAGTAATGTGATTTATTAGGGAACTCTTGCCCACGTTAGGCTTGCCAATTACTGCAACATTGATGACTTCACTTTCTTCTTCCTCGTTTTCGTCAAAAAGAAGATGCTTAAAAACTTCGTCAAGCAAATCACCTGTACCATGGCCGTGAACTGCAGATACCTGTATTGGGTCGCCAACACCTAAGTTGTAAAACTCGTAAAATTCAGGAGCAGGCTCGCCGATACCGTCGCATTTGTTTACACACAAAACAAGAGGTTTGCCTGATTTTTGTAGCATATTTGCAACATCCATATCAGTAGCAACCATACCTGTTTTCATATCTGTAACAAGTACGATTACGTTAGCCATATCTATAGCAAGTTGAGCCTGACGACGCATTTGTGACAAAATAATATCGTCAGATTTCGGTTCAATACCACCTGTATCTATAATTATCGCCTTGCAGTTATTCCACTCAACTTCGCCGAAAATTCTATCACGAGTAACACCAGGAGTATCGTCAACAATAGACAAACGCTGACCTATTAACTTATTAAACAAAGTAGATTTACCCACATTAGGTCTGCCTACTATTGCAATTACCGGTTTAGCCATAATATCACTCCTTTTTAAGAACTTCTGACACAAGACATTCTCCACTTGTGTCTGTAACACTAACCTTCACGTTAAGTTGATTTTGAACTTCCTCAACAGATACATCATCAAGAAAAATATCTCCCTCAAACCTCAACATACTTGACGGAATAATCAACTTACTGCCAAGGTCTTTGTCTTTGAGTTGTTCTATTAAGTCACCGCCTGTAACAAGGCCTGTAACATCAATTTCTCCACCAAAGAAATTGTTTTTGATGGCATAAACATTTATCTTAACATTAGGGAATTTAGTGTTTATTATTTTTAGTGTTTCTACAAGGTGAGCATAAGTACACTCGCCACAAGCAACACTTAATGTATGATTAAGACTTTCGTCAAATTCTCTGTCTTCTACAGCAAACTCAACTTCCTCACGCAATAAAGCCACCAAACCAACACCGTTTTCAAGTGCAGGATAACCCTCGTAATAATCAGGAGTAGGAATTTGCCTGTTTGCTTTAATGTAAAATTCGTCGGCAGCATATACAATGCGTCTGCCGTATTTTTCTTTAAATTTCTCGCCGTAACTTTCAATTATATCAATAGTTTCACCGGCAGTTTGCCGGTTATACGGAGTTAGAGGATACAGTCCCTCACGATGACCTGTAAGGCCAACAGGTACAACTGCCACACACTCTACGTTTAGTTTTTCCAAGTCCTCAATTGTACGCTTGAGTTCCTCACCATCGTTAATACCAGGACAAGCAACTACCTGACAATTTATTGTAAGTCCTGCCTCTGCAAAACGCTTGAGATACTCAAGAGTCTTCCCTGCAAAGCGATTGTTCATCATTTTGCAACGCAACTCAGGGTTTGTGGTGTGAACAGAAACATTAATAGGACTAATGTGCATTTTAATAATACGGTCAATTTCGTGCTGAGTCAGGTTTGTAAGAGTAATATAATTACCAAACAAAAATGACAAACGAGAGTCGTCGTCTTTGAAGTACAAAGTATCACGCATACCCTTTGGTAGTTGGTCGATAAAGCAAAAAACACACTTGTTACGACAAGAGTGCTCTTTATCCATAAGATAAGTTTCAAACTCCAAGCCGATTTCTTCGTATTCAGGCTTTTTGATTTTGATTTTAACTACTTTACCGTTAGGCTTTTGAACTTTAAGTTCAAGTTTTTTGTTTACTTGATAAAATCTGTAATCAAGTACGTCAACAATATCGTTACCGTTAATAGACACAAGCACATCGCCTGATTCTATGCCTTTTTTGAACGCATAGGATGACTTTGTAACATCTTTAATTTTAACTGCCATACTATGCCTCCCAACAAAAATATTACCGGACAAAAAACAATAGGGCGGTCAGATAGTCTGCCGCCCAACCTGTTGTTTAATTACTTTGTTGCAGTTGCGTCGTCCTTTACAACAACCTG
Source organism: uncultured Ruminococcus sp. (assembly GCA_964629465.1). GTDB lineage: Bacteria > Bacillota > Clostridia > Oscillospirales > Acutalibacteraceae > Ruminococcoides. Next base: position 17,971 of record CAZVRE010000010.1, read on the forward strand.
TCTGCCCTTATACATACCGCAAGTTGTGCATGCCTTGTGTGGTGCTGTTAAAGCGCCGCAATTTGGGCAAGTTGTTAGAGCAGGAGCATCTAACTTATAAACTGCTGAACGTCTTGTGCTTTTTCTTTTGTGAGAAGTTTTACCTGTAGGTACTGCCATTTTAAATTCCTCCTTAATACTTTATGTTAGTCAATTAACTGTTTTAGGATATCAAGTCTTGGGTCTGTTGGTGTTTTTGAACACTCACATTCACCTTGGTTTAAATTGTGACCACAATGCTGGCACAAGCCTTTGCAATCCTCTTTGCATAAATTCTTGCTTGGTAATTCAAGCAGAATATCAGAGGTAATAAGGTCATCAATATCTAACTGATAATCCGGCACTTCAATATAATCATCGTTTTCTTCGTCGTTCAAATCGACAGCCAGTCTGTGGTTAAACGTAAATTCAAGGTTTCGGACCAAATCGTCATAACACCTGTCACAATGTGTGGTAAACTCAAGATTTGCTTGTACCTGTAAATCTACCAGACCTGCTCTGTTGACCGCCGTTACATTAAGCAAAACCGGTGACTTGAATGGGAAATCGCCGTTAAGTTCTACCTCTTGCATCGGCAAGGAATAGTCAAACTTGAGCGTATGCCCGTCATTTTGAAAGACTTCCTTTAATTGAAGAAGCATATCTGCACCTCCAAAATATAAAAATGCATACTAAAGCACTATTTGATATTATACAAAAAGACCCTTGCTTTGTCAATATATAAATGGAAAAAACTTGAACATAGAATTTTTATTTATTCACTTAATCTAAATGCATTTTATGTCCCTCTCCCTCAATAATATGGTCTATTTCATATCCATATTTTATCACTACTTTTGCTAATGCTTCTTCAGGGGTATATTTGTGCAAAATGAAATTAGCATAAGTTAGTAGCCTTGAGGGATCGGGATAGCGTTGCAGAAAATATACTATTTGTTCATCTGTTAATCCTTGTGCTTTTGCCTTACGGATATCTTTCCCTAACATATAACCACTCTCTTATTGCAATATTATATTTAGGCTATTTTATACTACTTTATACTACTTGTCAAGAATTCACAATATTTTATCTTATAATTTTAATGAGGTGATTATTATGAAGCCATTAAAAGAAAAGATTAGCATTACGATTGACGGTGATGTATTGGAGAAAATTAAAGAATTAGCCGAACTTGATGATAGGTCATTGTCACAATATATAACTATTATTTTAAAGAAGCACATTGCAGACAAAAACAAATAATTAAACGCAACAAAAAACAGGTGGAGAAATCTCCACCTGTTTTCTATTTAATATTTTTATTAAACTTTTTCGCAAACTGCGTTGATAGACTCAGGAATTTCTGCTTCATCAGCAGAGATAAGTAAAACAATGTTTGTGTCGGCTGTATCTGAAAGAGCCTGCAACTTCTTGGTAAACGCTTCAAGACCGTCAACACCGTCAGGACAAATCTTGAATGTTGAATCAACAAAGACATCAGTAACATCGTAGTTACCTGCGCAGATACCACTGATAAAACCTAATAGCATATCGTAACCTGCGATAGCATACTGGTCAGTATCAACAAGACGAGCCTGTGATGTAATGTCATAAGTTAGTTTTACACCTTTTTCAATTACAACAACATTGCCCTGAGAAGCGGTAACTGCTTCGTTTGTTAACTGAATAAGTTTCTTTGTTTTGCCTGAACCCTTTTTGCCGATAAGTAAAGTAACCATACTATACTTCCTCCTTATATTTAAACTTTAAAATGTTCGAAATTATCCAAGTCTTGCCTCTAACTCGGCTTTTTGGTCTTCGTAACCAGGTTTTCCAAGGAGAGCAAACATATTCTTCTTGTAACTTTCAACACCAGGCTGGTTAAATGGATTAACTCCAAGAATATAACCTGAAATTGCACAAGCCTTCTCGAAGAAATAGATTAAGTAACCGAGGTTTGCTTCGTCCATTTCATCAACTGTTAAAACGATGTTTGGAACGCCACCGTCGTTGTGAGCAAGAACTGTACCCTCAAACGCCTTACGGTTAACAAAACCCATTGTTTGACCAGATAGGAAGTTAAGACCGTCAACATTTGTTGGATCTGTGCCAAGAGTAATTTCTTTTTTACATTTATTAAATAGAACAACAGTTTCAAACAAGTTTCTTCTGCCGTCCTGAATGTACTGACCCATTGAGTGTAAGTCAGTTGAGAAGATAACACTTGCAGGGAAAATACCCTTCTGGTCCTTACCCTCTGACTCACCGTACAACTGCTTGAACCATTCGTTCATCATTGTGAAACCAGGCTCGTAAGAAACCATAATTTCTGTAGAGTAACCCTTGTTATAAAGAATGTTACGAATAGCAGCGTATTTGTAGCAATCGTTAGAATATAAATCATCGTTGTTAAATTCGTCCTGTGCCTTTTTAGCACCTGCCATAAGAGCATCGATGTCGCAACCTGCAACAGCGATAGGAAGCAAACCAACTGCAGTTAATACTGAATATCTACCACCAACATCATCAGGAACTACGAATGTTTCATAACCCTCTTTGTCAGCAAGTTCCTTAAGTGTACCTCTTGCCTTGTCAGTTGTGCAGTAAATTCTTTCTTTTGCGCCTTCTTTACCGTACTTTTTCTCAAGCATATCTCTGAATACACGGAAAGCAATAGCAGGCTCTGTTGTTGTGCCTGACTTTGAAATCATATTGATAGATACATCTTTGCCCTCGCAGATTTCCATAATATCAGCAAGTGCAGATGAACTGATTGAATTACCTGCAAAGTAAATCTGTGGTGTGTCTTTTGCAAGTGCGTTGTAGTTAGGTGATACCAAAAACTCAATTGCGGCTCTTGCACCAAGATATGAACCACCAATACCGATTACGATAAATATATCTGTATCTTTCTTGATTTTTTCTGCAGCCTTTTTAATGCGTGCAAATTCTTCTTTATCATAGTTAGTTGGTAAATCTACCCAGCCAATAAAATCATTACCAAGGCCTGTGCCGTTGTGCAATGCTGTATGTGCAGCCTTTACCTGTGCTTCGATGCCTTTGTATTCCTCATTACATAGAAAACCGTTAAGATATTTGTCATTTAATTTTGTAGACATTTTGACTCCTCCAATAAAATATACATTTTATTATTATATATAATAACACAAAACGTCTACCTATGCAAGATTAAATTTATAAAAAATCACAAAGAAATGAGGGTATTTAAAACAGAGTTGAAAACTGAACTGAAAGTTATTTTTTCAACATTTGTTTTTGCTGTAATCTGAATCTTTTTTACCTCCTCGTCCCCCATATAATATGTAACCTCACCCAGCACATCGCCTTTGGTAATAGGGGCAGTTATATCCTCTTTGTAGGTGTATTTTGCTTGAACTTCGCCGTTTTCTTTTTTGGTTAATACTACTGTGCCAGGTTCCTGACATTCAACCTCAACCTGACCTATCATACCGTCTTTTACTTGTACAGAATTGAGAGATTCTTCTGGTAATGTTAATTTTTGTGTTTTGTAATTGGCAAAACCATAGTCCATAAGAGTTGCACAATCGGCAAAGCGAGATGTACCTGTATCGCAACCAAGCACAACGGCAATAACTGTGATGCCGTCACGAGTAGCAGTTGCACTCATACAACAACCTGCATCGTCAGTTGTACCAGTCTTAAGACCTGTAATGCCTGTGTAAGTTTTCAGAAGTTTGTTTGTATTTACAATCTGAGTTTCACCATCACGGAGATAATCGAGCCAAATGGAAGTATAGTCAAAGATTTTTTCGTGCTTTATCAGCTCTTTAGACATAACTGCCACATCATAAGCAGATGTTAAGTGACCATCTTCATCAAGTCCATTACAGTTTTTGAACACAGTATCTTTCATACCAAGTTCCTTTGCTCTGCTGTTCATCTGCTCTACAAAACTGTCCTCGCTACCTGCAATAGCCTCGGCAAGTACTACTGCCGCATCGTTGGCTGACGCTACTGCAGTTGCCTTGATTAAATCGTCTACGGACATCTGCTCGCCTTCTTCCAGCCAAATATCAGAGCCACCCATTGATGCAGCGTGAGCAGAAGCCGTGAGCATATCGTCGTATTTTAAAACTCCGTTCTCTATTGCCTCCATAGCAAGCAACAAAGTCATAACTTTTGTAATAGATGCACAGGCTCTCTGCTCATGGCTATTTTTCTCAAAAAGAATTTTGCCTGTAGATGCTTCCATCAATATTCCTGCAGGGGCAGTAATTTCTTCCTCACTGATTGCACCTGCTGACAAAGGCAACAATGCTAATATTCCAAAACATAATACAACGCAAATAATACGCTTAAACATAAAAAACACCTCGTTCATAAATATGAACAAGGTGTTTTGTGTATAACTTTATTTTAAATGTTTTCTAACAAACAAACTGCATGGGCAGAAATTCCTTCACCACTACCTGTAAAACCTAACTTTTCCTCTGTGGTTGCTTTTACACTAATCTGAGAAATATCAACCTTACAAACACGTGCAATATTCTCTCTCATTTGAGGAATATAGTTCATAAGTTTTGGCTTTTGAGCAATAACCGTTGCATCAAGATTGCCGAGTTTGTAGCCGTTTTCATTGATAACCTGATAAACTTTTTCAAAAAGTTTCATACTATCGGCATCAAGAAAATCAGGATCAGTATCAGGGAAAAGTTTACCTATATCCCCCAGCGCCATTGCGCCAAGCATAGCATCCATAATTGCGTGCAAAAGCACATCTGCATCACTATGGCCGAGTAACCCCTTATCGTAAGGGATATCAACTCCACCAAGGATAAGTTTACGATTTTCTACCAGTTTGTGAACATCATATCCGTGACCTATTCTCATAATCAAAACTGCTTTCCTTTTAAAAAGTTTTCTGCAAGAATAATATCTGTTTGTGTTGTTAATTTTATATTTGTGGTACTACCCATTACTACCTTGACTTTCTCTCCTACACTCTCAATAAGTTGACAGTCGTCTGTAAAATCAAGGTTGTTTTCCTTTGCGTTTTCAAGAGCCTTTAAATATAAGTTTTTCTCAAAAACCTGAGGGGTTTGAACTGCACGAAGTTTGCTACGAACAGGAGTAGAAACTACATATCCCTCCTCGTCAACAACTTTAATTGTATCAGTTACAAACGTACCCAAGGTGGCTGCATTTGTCTCAAATGAAGCCTTAACAACTTTCTCAATATCCTCCAAAACAATAAGAGGTCTTGCACCGTCGTGAATAGCAAAATGAGTTGTATCGGAAGAAGAAGCACCTATACCGTTGCTTACACTTTCACCTCGTGTTGCACCACCATAAACTACTGCATCAACTTTAGTAAAATCATTGTTGTCGACAATAGTTTTGATAGCAAATTCGTCCTGTGGACGGCACACAACTACAACTGAGTCGATTATGTATGAACGTTGAAAAGCGTCCAAAGTATATTTGATGGCAGGTTGCTCAAGCAAAGGGATAAACTGCTTACTCATAGGAAGTCCCATTCTTGAGGAATTACCTGCAGCTACTATTATTGCAGTAACAAATTTTTTCATATTACACCTTATCTATAGCCTGTTGTAAGTCAGCTATAATATCATCAACATTTTCAATACCAACAGAAAATCTAATCATACTTGGTGAAATACCTGCAGCCTCAAGTTGTTCATCAGTCATTTGACGATGAGTTGCAGAAGCAGGATGCAAGCAACAAGTACGAGCATCTGCAACGTGAGTTACGATAGCAGCCAACCTTAAATTAGCCATTAACTTTTCTGCAGCAGCACGACCACCCTTCACACAGAATGATACTACACCACAAGTACCATTTGGCATATACTTCTGTACTCTCTCGTAATACTTACTGCTTTTTAGTGATGGATAATTTACCCATTCAATTTTATCGTTATTTTCAAGGAACTCTGCCACCTTGAGAGCATTAGAGCAATGGCGTTCCATACGCAAAGCCAAAGTTTCAAGACCGATATTAAGCAAAAATGCGTTCATTGGTGACTGCTGAGGGCCCATATCTCTCATTATATGAACTCTTGCTTTTGCAATAAATGCTGCTTTGCCAAAATGTTCTGTATAAACTACACCGTGGTAAGTTTCGTCTGCTTCGCTTAGCATTGGGAATTTGCCGTTGTTCCAGTTAAAGTTACCACTATCAACAATAACTCCACCCAAAGCAACTGCGTGACCGTCCATATACTTAGATGTGGAATGAATGATAATATCAGCGCCCCACTCAAAAGGTCTGAAGTTGTAAGGTGTTGGGAATGTGTTATCAATGACAAGAGGTACATCGTGAGCATGAGCGCACTTTGCAAACATCTCAACATCTGCAACATCAAGAGATGGGTTTGTTACAGACTCTGTGAATACTAACTTTGTATTTTCTTTAAAAGAATTATTTAATTCTTCCTCTGTAACATCAACAGGTACAAAAGTGCAATCTATGCCTAACTCTCTCAAAGTCTTGTTAAATAAGTTAAAAGTACCACCATACACTGCGCTTGAGCAGATAATATGATCGCCTGTTTTACAAATGTTGACTACAGTTGTAAGTGAGGCAGCCTGACCTGATGAAGTAAGCATTGCACCTACGCCACCCTCGAGGTCTGCAATTTTCTTTTCAACAGCATCAAGAGTTGGGTTTGCAAGACGAGTGTAGAAAAAGCCGTCAGCCTCAAGGTCAAACAACTTGCCCATTTCGTCAGAAGTTTCATATTTAAAAGTAGTGCTCTGTACAATAGGTACTACTCTTGGTTGTCCGTTTTCAGGTGTATAGCCTGACTGAATACATTTTGTCTCAAATTTCATTTTGATTCCTCCAAATTACTTAAACAAATTTAAAATTATCTCCATTACAAAATCTACCCCAAAAACCACGAGGCAAACTACTAAAATAAATAATATGGCAGATAAAATTCTTACGGTTGTACGCTTTGCAGGTGACATTTGCTCAAATTCTGATGGTTCAATCTCTATTTGGGAAACATCAATTTCCTCAAGTGCTTCAAAAACTTCATCAACAGCCATTAAGCCATTTTCTCTACAAATATCATACGCTACTTTTGCGTATTTATAAGGAACAAATATATTAAATTCCTCAAAACCCATACCTAAATTTTGATTTACATTTTCGTATGAACAAGGGACTTCGTTCTCTTTTAATACCCGTATAATATATTCTCTTTGGGCAGCGTTTACTTGGCACAAACGAACTGCATCGCCACCTTTGATTTCGCTTATTAATTTTGATTTTTTGCAAGTATCACACATTCGTGTATCTTCCTGTGTATATAACTTTTTGCATTTTGGACAGTACTTCATATACTACTCCCCCTTTTAATACTGACATTATAACAAAATAGCATAAATTTTTCAAGTAAATAAAGCAAGAAATCGTACACACAGTGTGTACGATTTTGCTTACCCATTACTCCTGTGCGTGTAATGCACAACTTAACGGAAAATAGAAGTTTACTATTAAACTAGAAAGAGAGTGGCAAGCACCACTCTCCGTTTATCCAAATATTGGTTGTGGTTGATTACCCTGCAAAACCTGCCCTACACAACTTGGTATCAATTCAAAATGGGCCACAAGAGAATTAGGTTTATTGGTGTAATCATCCTGACTCATTGGCACAAAATAAATATTCTTTGTATTAAGTAATTTGCCAATATTTTGTGCCGCTGCTCCAAGCCCATCATTAGTTGCAAGGCAAATCAAAACTGGACGTTGAATTCGCAAATGAGATTTGATAGCCATAGTTACTGATGTGTCAGTAACACCGTTGGCAAGTTTGGCAAGAGTATTACCTGTGCAAGGAGCAACCACCAACAAGTCACACATTTTTTTGGGTCCTAAAGGTTCTGTATCGCATATTGTGTGCAAAACATCCTTTGACGTAATTTTTTTGATTTTTTCTACAAATTCCTCTGCCTTGCCAAAACGAGTATCGGTTTTGTAAGCATTGTCTGACATTATAGGAATAACATTATAATCATTATCAACAAGTTTTTCTATTTGAGGTATGGCTTTTGAGAAAGTGCAGTAAGAACCACACAACGCAAAGCCTATATTAGTTTTTGCCACCTGTATTCCTCCTTAAGTATATTAAGAATGGTGTTTGATATAATCTCACCTGCAGTTTTAGGGGAACACTTACCAGGTAGTGACAACGCTTGTATAGTGGTAATATTTAGTTGTTCTGCTTTGGCAAAGTCAACCCCTCCAGGTAACGATGCTAAATCTATAATAATTGTATCAGGGTCTGTATTTTCTAATATAGAATTATAAATCACAAGTTTTGGTACAGTATTAAATACAATGTCATAACCTTTGAGTCCTATTATTTCATTAGTTTTGATAGGAACATTACCGTCTGCTTTTATATATTCATAGTGTTCTGACTTACGAGCAGATACCGTAACATTTGCGTTAAGGCCTTTAAGAGATTTGGACAAGATTTTGCCTATTCTGCCATAGCCGATAACAAGGCAATTACTACCACTAATAATGCCCTCGTAGTTTTCCATAGCGATTTGAATTGCGCCCTCTGCAGTTGGCAGAGCATTGGCTACTGCAAACTCTTCCCTCTCCAAATAATCATACACAATAATGTTAGGGTTGAGGGTTTTGAGGGAGATAGCTTTGCCTGAAAAAACGATCTTTCCCTCTAATTTATTTAAGATATATTCAGTTAGTTTTAATTCCGTATTAGAAAAATAAGTTGGAATTGTATTACCTTTTACTCCAATAACAGGAAAAATCACAATACTTGACTTATCTATGGCAGTATTGATATCTGTAATAGTTAATTTACCAAGGCTTTGTAGTTTGTCAAAACCTGCAAGATACACTCTGTATCCTAAATCTACAAAAGTTTTTGCGGCAAAGAGTTGACGTTTGTCTCCACCTAAAAATGCAACAGTTTTTTCTATCATATAAAACACCTTTTTCGATTTATATGATATATTATGTAGTTTGTTTATATAGGTGAAAAGCAAAAAGCAGACAGTTTATACTGCCTGCTTTTCAAATTGTTTTCTATTAACAATTTGAGCAAGATGATTTTAACTCAAAGTTTTCACAGTCTGTACAAGCGATTTCTGTTGGGTTTGCTTCGTGTGTACCTACTGTAATAGAATTAAGTGAGCAATAGTTCTTTGTTGCATTGTGGTTTTTGCAGTTTGTAACTGTGCAACGAATACTCTGATTTGCATAAGAATTGTCTGTCATTTTATTCACCTCATAAATTTTTACGGAATTACCGCAACAATATTATTTACATTTGAGATACAAATATTCTGCACGAAAATTTTTTATAAAAATAAAATATCGTGAGGTGTCTTTATGGTTTACTTGTGGATATTTATACTTGCATTTTTTGCAGTAATAGGAGTTTGTGAATTTTGTAAGGGAATAATAAAAACTATAACACGAAGCAAAAGCGAAAACGGAATTATACTTATTGAGCCAATTTTCCAAAAACAAGAAGACGCAGAGTATTTGCTGAGGAGTGCTGCCCAAAAAGTAAAATGGATGGGCAAATACGCACCTGACAGGGTAATTTGCCTTGACTGTAATATGGACAGCGAAACTCGAAAACTCTGCGAAATGGTGTGCAGAGAATATCCGTTTATTGAACTTTGCACACGAGAAGAAATGATGGACACATTAAACATACTATCTTAATCAAACAAAAATGCTCTCACCTATATTGGTGGGAGCATTTGTCTTGTATAAAAGCAAAAAATAATGTATAATTAGTTTGTCTTTTTACGAATTAAAATTAACGGTGTAGTTTCTTGCCCTTGACCACAAGGATTATCTCTAATCAATCCCAAAAGTTCCTCTTGAGTTAAGGTAATGTCAGAAGAATATCCCAAAATTTCCTGGCCCAAATCGTTTGCATCAACTATCATACAACTGATGCCAAGTTTTTCTTTGATATCGTCACAAACACCTGATGGATTTTCTGGGTTTTCGATACCAATATCACCGTACTCACTCCATATATGGTCGTAAAAACCATCAAGGCCAGCGACTTCCTGACCAACTATCTCGTAAAATACCCCACGTTTGCCAAACAACTTGGCAACACCACCTGCAAAACTTGCCCAGATAACCTTGAGAAGTCCTGCTTTTTTAATAGCATACTGCATTTTGATAGGTTCACCAACACCTATGCCTGCACTGTTTTTGGAAGCAAATTTTGACAAAAACTTTGCCCAAAAGCCGATTTTTAAATCTTCTCTTTTAACAACTCTGTTCTGGCAAAGTGAGATAATCTTTTCGCTTGATGATACAATATCGCCGTCCTGATATATTGGTGTAACATACTGATTAAATATATCGATGTAACTTTCGCCTTGTTTTACAAAGTGAGTTTTTATTGCATGGCGCATATAAACCGTGCCATTAACTTCTATTTCAACGTTTTTACCTTCATTTGATATAAATTCCATATTTGTCCTCCAATATGTAAAACATTACCTAATTAATATATCACATACAATTTGATTTATCAATAATTTTTATAGGAGCATTTATGCAAAACAATGAGTTACTTGAATTAACAGGTACTATAGAAACTGTCATATTCAGAAACGAACAAAACGGATATACCGTCATTGAACTTTCAGGTGACGAAGAAATAACCGCAGTGGGCATTATGCCTGATGTAAATTCCGGAGAAGAAGTGCGCCTAATAGGTAAATTTAAACCTCACCCTAATTATGGTATGCAATTTTCTGTTACAACATACGAAAAAACTATGCCGTCAGATGCCATAGGCATATTAAAATATTTAAGTTCAGGTGCAATCAAAGGTATTGGACCTGCTATTGCAGGAAAAATTGTCAAGGAATTCGGTTCCGCTTCTCTTGATGTTATGGAAAATCAACCTGAACGTGTTGCAAGAATCAAAGGAATAACAACAGAAAAAGCCAATTCATTTAGCGAACAATTAAAACTTAATGTTGGTATTCGTCAATTGATGCTATACCTTGCAGAGTATAACATTGGCGCAATAAGTGCAATAAAAATTTACAAGGCGTTTGGCTCTCACGCTATTGATGAAATTAAGCGCAACCCATTTGTATTAGTCAGTGGAGATTTTAACATCAGTTTTGAAACTGCAGATAGAATTGCAACCTTACAGCAACGCCCTTATGACGAAGAAGTGCGAGTACGTGCAGGTCTTACGTATGTTTTGACTCACAACACCGGCAACGGTCACACCTGCCTACCTGCTGATAGTCTCATCAGCACAACTTGCAACTTTCTACATATTGAAAAAGAAACTGCAGAATTTGCCCTGCAAAAAATGATTGATGACAGTACTCTTATATCTCAAACTATTGCAGATAGAGATTTTATATTTTTAAAAGATATGTACGAATCAGAAACTTATATATCTGCAAGGCTAAAGATGATGATGCGTTTCCCTGCTGTGGAAATTCCAAGCATAGAAAATCACATTAACGCTATTGAAACACACAAAGGGATTAAGTACGCAAATCTACAAAGAGAAGCAATTGAAAAGGCTCTGTCTAAGGGTTTACTTGTACTTACAGGAGGACCAGGCACAGGCAAAACTACCACCCTCAACGCTATTATAAAGATACTGGAAAACAACGGACAAAAGGTGTTACTATGCGCGCCAACAGGCAGAGCAGCCCAACGAATGAGTGAAGTTACAGGCAACGAAGCCAAAACTATCCATCGCTTGTTAGAGGTAAGTTGGAACAAAAGTGACAAGCCTGAATTTAAAAAAAACGAACGTAATATGCTCAAGTGTGACGCTTTAATTATGGACGAAGTCAGTATGGTAGATGTGCAACTATTTGAGAGTGTTATGAGGGCTTTGCCTATGGGATGTCGCCTTATTCTTGTAGGTGATAGCAACCAACTCCCATCAGTTGGTCCTGGCAATATTCTTGAAGATTTAGTTGAGTCACAGGTTATACCTGTTGTAGCATTAACTGAGATTTTCCGTCAGTCTATGGAGAGCCTCATAGTTACAAACGCTCACAAAATCGTTAACGGAATTATGCCTGAACTGAACGTTAAAGACAAAGACTTTTTCTTTATGAATTCCAACAATAAAAATGTTGTGGAAGATACCGTAATTGACCTGTGCAACCGTAGGCTACCAAGCACTTACGGTTACGACATATACAAAAATATCCAGATACTTTGCCCTGGCAGAAAAGGTGACCTTGGTGTTACGGAGTTGAACAAAAAACTGCAAAACATCATAAACCCTCCAAGTGACGACAAAGAGCAAGTAACTATTGGCGAGCGAATTTTACGCACAGGCGACAAAGTTATGCAAACCAAAAACAACTACGACTTACTATGGTTTAAAGATGACGGAGAAAACGGCGAAGGCATATTTAACGGCGAAATAGGAATAATTGACAGCATAAACAAGAAAAATAAAAAAATCAACATTCGTTTTGATGACAAGCTATGTCATTATGATATTGATTATGCTAACGATTTGGACCTTGCCTACGCTACCACTGTGCACAAAAGTCAAGGTAATGAGTTTGATGCAGTTATTATTCCTTTGTTTAGAGGTGCACCTCAACTTCATTACAGAAATTTACTATACACTGCAATTACAAGAGCAAAGAAAATGTTGATAATAGTTGGTGACCCTACTATTATCTCATCTATGGTGCAAAACAATAAGCGCACAAAGCGATATAGTGGGCTAAAATATTTTTTGACTGAGGAACAAAATGAATATTATTAAAAATATTATTGCAGCATTTCTACCTAACCGTTGCCCTTTTTGCAACAAAGTTTTGGAGCCTGAATTAAATTACTGTAAGAAATGCGAAAAAGAGTTCCCTCAATTTGCAATAAAGTCCTTTGCCAAAGGCGGAGTGGCGTGCATCTCCCCTTTCTTTTATCAAGGTAAGTTCAAAGACTCTGTTAAACTGCTAAAATTTAAAGACTACACTCAATTTGCAAAGCCTCTTGCTATTCCTCTTGCAAATTCAATCACAAAGTATGCTGACAAAGTTAATTACGATTACATTACATATGTTCCAATGCACAAGAAAGGACTAAATGAGCGAGGATACAATCAAGCACAACTGTTAGCAAATGAAGTAAGTAAAATATTGAATATCCCTTGTACGGAGTTGCTCATTAAGCACAAAGAAAACAAACCTCAACACCACTGCAAAGGTAACGAAAGGGTATCTAATGTAAAAGGGGTGTATAAGGTAATAAGTCCTGAAAAAATAAAAGATAAAAACATACTGATAATCGACGATATTATTACCACAGGCAATACTTTGGGTGAATGTTGCAGAGTGCTCTACAAAGGAAAAGCAAAGTACATATACTGCGCCACACTGTGTAGTAAAAATAATATTTAATTCACTTGCAAAACAACTCTATATACAATATAATTAAATTATTGAAAGGTTGTGAAAATATGGATATAGCAATAGATTTAGGAAGTAGCAGAACAAGGATATTTGCAGACAAAAGAGGTAAAATTCTTGACGAAGCATCAGTTGCTGCATACAACGTAATCAATAATCAAATTATTGCAGTTGGTGACGAAGCATCTGCAATGCTTGGCAAAACTCCTGACAGCATCAATGCAGTAAGACCGATCAGCCAAGGTGTTATTGCCGAATCAAACTTGATTGAAGATATGGTTAATATCCTACTAAAGCACGTTTGCACGAGCAAAATGGTTATGCCAAGAGTTGTGGCAGGCATACCGGGTGATGTAACTGAAGTTGAAAAACGTGCTGTAGTTAACGCTATCAGCAGTTTTGGTGTACGACGAGTATATCTTATTGAAAGCACAAAGGCTGCCGCTATGGGCGCAGGTTGTGATATTATGGGGCCTCACGGCACTATTGTTGCTGACTTAGGCTCAGGCACTACCAATGTGGGTGTGCTTTCTTTGGGTGGCATTTCCACAAGCAAGTCAGTCAAAGTTGGTGGCGAACAAATGGATAATGACATCGTTAAATATATGAAGCAAGAGCACGGTTTGATTATTGGCAACTCAATGGCTGAAAAATGCAAGAACACTATCGGTTGCTTAATCACTCCGGTTGAAGAAGTTGCATTTAGAGTTAAAGGTAGAGATGCTATGTCAGGCTTACCAAGATACGTTGATGTAACTGCAAGTGAAATTATGGATGTAATTATGCCTACTGCTATGGAAATTGTGGGTGTAATTAAAGAAGTGCTTGAAAAAGCCCCTCCTGAATTAGTATCTGACATTTATACTGATGGTATTGTTCTAACGGGTGGACTTGCAAAGATAAGTGGTTTTGACCAACTTATCACAAACAACACAGAGTTAAAAGTTACAGTTGCCGACACCCCTGAAGATTGCGTAATCAACGGTTGTGGCAAAGCCATTGACTATATCAACGAAGTTGAAAAGAACATCAAAACCGACATCAACCCACTAATGGCAGCATATTAAACATACAAATAAAACAAAAGCAAAGGCGTTATCTCGTTGAGATAACGCCTTTTTGTAACCTATATTAAGTTTTTACATATAATTTAATCAGGGCTTTTGTGCAGTAACTGCAAGCCAAGAATTTTCGGTAACTTTGTCTGACTTTATGTTTACATAACCTGCTTGGCTCAAAATATCAACAATTTCTTTCTCTGTTGGAGCCTTGATGCCGATTAGATTTTCTACTTCTGCCCATTTATCAGGGTCTGATTCTTCCTTGCACATCTCAAAAATCATAAGCAAGATTCCTCCACTTTTTAGAACTCGCTTAACTTCCACAAGGTCATTGACTTTGTCAGGCCAGAAGTAATAAGTTTCCACTGCAGTAACTACATCAAAAATATCACTATCAAAAGGTAAAGACGAAACACTCGCCTGTAAAATCTCTACCTGTCCTCTTTTGATTTCTTTCCTGTTAAATTTTCGTGATCTTTTAACTGCTAACGGAGAGTAATCGATTCCGTAAGTTTTGCAAACTTCTCGGCTTATTCGGTTGACCGTTCTGCCACCGCCACAACCTATGTCAAGGGCTATATCACTGGACTTAAAATCATAATGAGAAAGTCCCCACCCAGTAACATTGTAGTGATTTTTGTTCATACTTTTAATCATCATTTTGCCCCAAAAGCCTTTGGGGTTTTCTGCATTTAAAACAAGTTTATAATATTTCATATATCCGTATTAACCCATAATAGCGTTTGCAATAAGATCATAAACGCCGATAGCCTTTAAGAATAACAATATCAAGAAAATTGGTGCAATAAACTTAACCATAACTGTGTATAAACCCTTGCGTCTAAATTTATGACCACCCTTTTCTACTTCTTCGATAACCCATTTTGGTTTTACAACCCAACCAATTATTATGCAAGTTATCAAAGCGATAATTGGCATAATCAAATTATTTGCAATATAGTCAACTACATCCAACAGCTGTTGATCTGTAGCGCCGTTAGGCAAGTCAACCTCAAAAAAGAATACATTGTATCCCAAACAAATAACTACTGCGCCAATAGTAGATACTAAGGCAACAAACAAAGTAATTTTCTTACGAGGTTTGTCGAATTTTTCCGAAATGCTGGCAACAATTGTTTCGAGGATTGAAACATTTGATGTTAATGCTGCAAAAGCAACCAAGATAAAGAATAGTACTGCAATAAATGTTCCACCAGGCATCTGTTGGAACACTTTTGGCAACTGAACAAACATCAATCCTGCGCCTGCGCTCTCCTGCATTACATCTGCACCCTGGAAAATTACAACTGCCGGCACAACCATCAAACCTGCCAAGAACGCAACTAATGTATCAAATAATTCAATTCTGTTAATAGATTTACCTAAGTTAACATCATCCTTAACATATGCACCATAAGTAATCATAATACCCATAGCAACACTCAATGAGTAAAACAACTGCCCCATAGCATCCATAAGAATTTCAAGGAATCTGCTGAAAGTCAATCCCTCAAAATTAGGTATAATATAAACCCACAAACCGTCAAGGCCTGTGCGAGTATCACCACTTGCATCAGTATAAGAAAGTGTTAGCGTAAAAACAGCAATGCCCAAAATCATTACAAGCAGTATTGGCATAACAACTTTGGAGAATTTTTCTATTCCCTTTTCAACACCACAATAAACAATAAATGCTGAAATACCCATAAACAAAAGCATAAAGCAAATTGGTGATACGTAGGAATGAGTAAAATCAGTAAAGTATCCCTTTGAAGCCGCCTCAAGTGCACTTTCGTTGGAATAAACTACTAAGTATTTTAAAATCCAACCACCTACTACTGAATAGTATGTACTGATTAAAACAGGAACAATAAAAGTTAAAACGCCCATAAAGTTCCATTTTTTACCTATAGTACCATATGCACGAAGTGGGTGCTGTTTTAGTTTTCTACCAATAGCCAATTCAGTTGTTAATAAGGTAAAACCAAATGTTAGCGCCAAAATAAGGTACATGATTAAGAATAAACCACCACCGTTTTTAGCCGCTAAGTTAGGAAAACGCCAGAGGTTTCCTAAACCAACTGCACTTGCTGCAGCAGCCATAATAAAACCAAATGAACCACTGAAGGTACTTTTTTTCTTTTCCATTTTTGTACTCCACTTTTATATTTGTTTAAAATCAAACTTTAGTTAGTAATGCCACATTCTCTACGTGAGCAGTTCTGCTGAACAAATCAACAGGTGTTATTTCTTTTAGAGAATAATTGTTGTCATCAAATATTCTCAAATCTCTTGCAAGAGTTTCGCTGTCACAAGACACATACACCACTCTGCTTGGGTTCATCTGGCATATAGTATCAATTAGCGCATTGTCGCAACCCTTACGAGGAGGGTCAATAATAACAACATCAGGTCTTATGCCTTCATCTTTTAAAATTTTGGCTCCTGCACTTGCATCTCCACAAATAAACCGTGCGTTTGTAATGTTGTTTATTTTTGCGTTTTCTTTTGCATCTTTGATTGCGTCCTCTACAATTTCAACACCTATTACACTCTTGCACTTATCTGCCATTGAGAGTCCTATTGTACCTGTGCCACAGTATAAATCTATCAAGGTTTCGTCACCCTGTAAGTTTGCATAGGTCTGAGCGATATTGTAAAGTTTTTCTGCCTGTTTGCGATTTACCTGATAGAACGAAAGAGGTGACAATTTGAACTTAAGTCCACACAACTCATCAGTAATATAATCACTACCATAAGCAGTACGGTTTTTGCTACCCAAGACTACATTCGTTTTTTCTCTATTAGAATTAAAAATAACACTTTTAAGTTCAGGTAACTGGTTTTTAAGCATTGAAATCAACAAGTCCTCTTGCTTGAGGCCGTTACCGTTTACAACATAGCAGACCATCAACTCGCCACTACTCTCACCATAGCGTATATAAATATGACGAAGTTTGCCTTTATGAGTTCTTTCGTCATATGCTTGTTGGTTAGTAGAAGTCATAAAATCAAGAGTGATATCCACAACTTTTTTGAACAATTCAGGCTGAAGCAAACAGTCACCACAAGGAATGAGTCTGTGTGTATGGTTAGCATAAAAGCCAGCCTCAATGCCTCTGCTACCCTGCTGAACAGGAAACTGCGCTTTGTTGCGGTATCGGTCTACCATATCATTGGCTACGACTGAATTTATTTTGACATCAGTAAAACCACCAATGCGAGTAATTGCATCATAAACTCTATTGTATTTTATTTCTAATTCAGAATTATAACCTATATGTCGATATACACAGCCACCACACTTTGCAAAGCAAGGGCAATCAACTTGTACCCTACTTTGGGAGGGAGTAATGATGTTCTCGATTTTACCGTAGGCATATGTTTTTTTGACCTTGAGAATTCGCACCTCTAACAAATCACCTATAGCCGTCAAAGGAACAAACACCACCACGCCGTCATCTGTTTTGCCTACGCCACTGCCTTGAGCAGTCATTGAGGTTATATTAAGTTTGATAATATCATTCTTTTTTAAATCCATAAATAACCTTCCAAATACAATACAAATGCATTGTAACATTTTTTGATTTATTTAGCAATACTAATAAAAATGTTGTAATTTTCAAAAAACTATTTATTTTTTTGTCATTTAGCAATATAATATATATGTTTTAAGGATATTTTACGATTGGGTGTGAATTTATGAATTGCGACCATCTTTTGGATAATATTAAAAGAATACATTTTATTGGCATCGGCGGTAGTGGTATGTGCCCTATTGCTGAAATACTTATGAGCGAAGGGTTTGAGATTTCAGGTTCTGATATGAACGAAGGCGAAACTCTTGATAAAATCAAGGGATACGGAATTCCTGTGTATATGGGACACCGTGCAGAAAACATAGAAGGCGCTGAACTTGTTGTTTACTCTGCTGCTGTCAAAGAGGATAATCCAGAACGTGCAGCGGCTATGGAAAATAATATTCCTTGCATTGAACGCAGTGTAATGCTTGGCATTGTTACACGAAGATACAACCGTAGTGTGGCAGTAGCAGGTACTCACGGCAAAACAAGTACAACAGGTATGATAACCCAAGTTCTTATTGGAAGTGGCTTTGATCCATCTGCGATTATTGGTGGTAAATTGCCATTTATCGGTGGCAACAGTTATGTTGGCGAAAGCGATATTATCGTGTGCGAGGCTTGTGAATATGTTGATACTTTCTTAGAACTTACACCATTTATCTCTATTATACTCAACATTGATGCTGACCATCTTGATTATTTTAAGGATCTTGACCATATCAAGCGTTCATTTAATCAGTTTGCAAAGCAGACTACAGGTCTGCTTGTACTTAACGGCGACGACATCAACACTATGGACGCCATCAAGGACATTGATTTAGATAAAATCACATATGGCTTTAATAAAACAAATGACTACTATGCAGACAACATAAGTGCCAACAAAGGTGTGCACGAAACATTTGACCTGATGCACAAAGGCGAAAAACTCTGTACCATTAACCTTATAGTTCCTGGTAAACACAACATTTATAACGCTTTGGCTGCAGCGGCTACTGCGCATTATCTTGGTGCTTCTCCTGAGGATATTGCAGAGAATTTGCAAAAATTCGGTGGTGTTCACAGAAGATTTGAAATTTTGGGCACACCTCACGACATTACTGTGGCAGACGACTTTGCTCATCATCCAACAGAACTTACTGCAACATTAAATGCAGCAATGAAAATGGGATTTAACAAGGTATGGGCAGTGTTCCAACCCCATACTTTCTCAAGAACTGCAATGCTTCTTGACGACTTTGCAGAATCACTCAAAATTCCTGATGTGGCAATAATCTCAGAGATTTTGCCTGTGCGTGAAACCAACACCTACGGAATTTACAGCACAGATTTGGGGGCAAAAGTTCCAAACTCAGTGTGTCTTGATACCTTTGAAGAAATCACTGAATATGTATCCACAAATGCACAGCCTGGTGACCTAATACTGACAATGGGTGGAGGCAACGTATATATGTGCGCAAATATGATTCTTAACAAATTAAAATCTATGCAATAAAATTGCAAAAAGTTAAATCCCCTATGAAAAATCATAGGGGATTTTGTTGTTTATTTTTCTCTTAATAAAATTGTTAAGTCTATTTTTTCTGAACGTTTTACAGCAAATCTACATACCGTACTAAGTATGATTATAAAAAACGCAACAAAGCAAACGATTGAAGCAAATGTAATGTTTGGAGTCATTTCCATTATTGTTCCACCCACTAACTTAACTATATATGGAGTCACAATAAACAGATTTAATATCCATGCAATTACTATTCCTAAAGCAATGGATAAAACACCAAATACCAAATATTCCAAAAATAATATTTTAAATAAATCTAAAGATTTGTAACCCAACGAACGATACAACGCAAGTTCATTGGTTTGTTTTCTAATATTGCTTTGTAAGATCATAAATAATCCACTTATAACCAAAATTATTAGCAATATAAACAATAAAATTAAAACAATAAATGCTGTGTTATAAGAATCTGTATCTATTGGAAGCGACTGAATTTGATAAGCGTATTTTATTTGAGAAATTTCCTTTTGTGCGTCTTGAACATTTTTGTAATTATCTATTAACACAATGTAATATGATTCATCTGATACTTTTTCCCTTATAGTATTTTGATTATATTTGCATTGTGCCAAATCTTCTCGTGGAATTAAAATTTCATTACCGGTAAAGATAGGGTCACTTAAGTCATAAACACCTACAATTTTGACTTTATACGGTTCATCACAAGAATAATCTAACTCCAATGTTTTACCTAGATAATCTTCACCTTTAATTTCACACATCATACCACTTGATTCATCATAGCATTTAATGGTTTCAGGTAATAAACCTACATTGGTTTCATTTTCCTCAATGTTTCTACCCAAAGTTATTTTAGGTATATATCCATTATGTATAAAATTAAGAGCATATTCACCCTGTAATCCATTTGAGGTAACAACTCGCTGTATAACGTTAGGTTGATAATACACGTCAACCACATTCTCTATTTTTTTGATTTCTGTAATATCGTTTTCAATTCTCTCCTGTGTCGCCGTATCACTATACATCAATGTAAGTTCTCTGTTGTACACATGGTTATTGATTTTGTTTTCCATAGTACTACCTAACGGAAAAATCAAGCCTACCAACATCTGCACAAATACCGTTGACAAGGTAACAAACAGAACAAAAAAGGTAATATTCAACTTTTGCCATGGAATTGATGCCTTAATAATCATATCCATATTTCTAATTTTCATATTACGCTTCCTCTAAAACACCATCTTTCATCACATATACTTTATCTGCAAAATCTAATGCAGCATCGTTATGACTAACGACGAAAATCCCTTTGCCTAAAACTGCTAATTTTTTAAGTTCCTCAAAAATCATTATTTCATTTTTACTATCAAGATTTCCTGTGGGTTCATCCGCTAAAATAAAGTCAGGGTCATTTGCTAAAGATCTGGCAATAGCAACACGCTGTTGCTCACCACCTGAAAGTTCTGAGGGGTAATGTTCTTTTCTGTGAGAAAGCCCTACCCTGTCCATAAGTTCAAAAGATTTTGATTCCATTTCTGCCCTATTCTTAAACTGTTTATTTATTAACATAGGGAGCATTACATTTTGATATGCCTTTAAATGAGTATTTAAATGAAATGACTGAAACACAAAACCCAAGGATTTCATTCTTACATCTGCTAGGGAATTTGCATCAAGTTGTGTTACATCCTTGCCATTTATCATTACAGTACCTGAGGTGCAAACATCAAGCAAACCAGCAATCTGCAGTAGCGTACTTTTTCCACTACCAGATTGACCTCTTACAACTACGAATTCTCCTGCGTTAATAGTAAGCGAAACATCACAAAGTGCTTTTACACCATTCCTATATATTTTAGTAACATCCTTTAACTGAATAGTATTCATAATAATCTCTCCTACCCTAATTCATTGCTTCACGAGGCTGTATTTTATTTAGTTTCTTTAGTGTGATAATTTGGCAAATCAACGGAATAATAATTACAAATAATAACGCTATACTTAAGAATATCAGGAAAGCTGACCAATCTACTATGTATAAACGATCAGCAAATTTTCTGTGACTATTTATAATATTAGCAATTAAAATGAATACAAAAGAAAAAATTGCTCCCATAAAAAAGCCTTTGACGGTAAGATTCAACTGTTCATAGTACAAACAACCGAATATTTGCCTATCAGTATAGCCTATAGCCTTTAGCAACCCTATTTCACCCTTACGACTATTGATAGAATCTGTTGATGACTGTATCAGGTTAATTATACTTAAAATTAATGTTGCTATAACAAGGAAAGCCCCTACAACAGTTAATAAGCTTGAAATTGTCATTACGCCACCCTTTATTCCTGCTTCAGGTCTATCGGCACAGTCTATCCCCATTTCAGTTAATTGATTATATACATAGTCTATGTTGTCATAATCATCCACCAACAAATAATGAGTACGCAGACTTGGAGTATTCCACCATTCAGCTACAACAGAAGTCCCTGAGTCAATATCTACTCCTCCTGCCTTCAGTTCTTGTTCAACAATCAGTCTTCCTGTTTCCTCAGAAACAAAAATATGATCGTAATAACCGGTACCTACAGGTGAAGCATAATATACACCTACAATTTTTAGATTAAATTCCATAGGTGGTAAATATAAATATTCGTTACCCCCACCTACTATGCGATTATAATTATACAATAATTCAAACCCTTCTTCAGCAGTAACCGTAATAGTATTTCCTATAAGGCTTTTGCCATCTATATAATCAAGGTCTATGGGCGAAGTACCCTCAAAATCAAAGGGATAAAAAAGGCTTGGGATTATACAACTAAAGGTTGGACTTTCTTCTAGGGTTTCGCCATAAATCACATTACTTGTTTCATCGCCAATAAGAGACCATGCCGTCACCGTATTATCTCCAATGGAACTTTGTTCAAATTCTTGGACTGTGCCATTTTCATTTTTTATGCTAACAACATCAAACAGTTGTTCTCTCATTCCTTGAAGCATATATATTTTTTCTACATGATCCACTTGTTTAATATTCTCTATGACATTGGAAGTGAGTTTTACATTCCAAGGGTCCACCTCTAATGTACGTGCTCTAAAGTCTTCTTTATATTCATTTACAGCATTTGACAATGTAACTGCAAAGGAAGATATTAAAGATATGGATATAACCAAAAGCCAGATCAAGGCTATTATTGTTGAACTCTTTTTATTGCCTTTAATATTTGCATTACCTAAAAACACTACATCTTTTATCTTCATTGTATAACCCCCAAGCCTATTGATAATTATTTATAAGGTTGCTAAATAAGATAACATAACTTATTCGTACCACTTAAGAGTAGTTACCTTACAACTGAACCCACCATCAGCGGTGTGCTTATAATAAAGAAGCCAATCACCTTTTTTTAAATTACCGTAAGTTACTGTTACCGGTGCCGGATAATCATCCTGCAAAGTAAAACTTTTATATGCTTTTAAAGTTTCACCGTCTTCATACTCAGCACGAGCCTTATTCTTAGAGTAAGTATAACCATTATAAATAGTGGGATAACTTGAAAAATTTTCAGTACATTTTGCCTTAGAAGTCATAGTTATCCAATAAGATGTGGCATCCCCTACAACACTCGAAAGACTTACGGTATGAGTAGATGTTACAGTTGCCGCACTTACTCCGACTATTGCCACAGGCAAAAGTGCGCAAATGCAAAATAAAACTGTTATCACCACTTTGATAAATACATTAAATTTTTGTTTAATAATATAAAATCACCTTTTACAATTATTCTTTCGAAATATGTTGCAACAAAATTTCTATGTACAATATAGTTGTATTGTACAAAACAACAATATCATACAAGTTAATTTCTGTCAACAATATTTTGGCTTACAAACTAATTAATATATTTATTGCATAAAAAAGTCCACCCTTGAATATATCA
Source organism: uncultured Ruminococcus sp. (assembly GCA_964629465.1). Taxonomy (GTDB): domain Bacteria; phylum Bacillota; class Clostridia; order Oscillospirales; family Acutalibacteraceae; genus Ruminococcoides. The sequence goes on from CAZVRE010000010.1 coordinate 41,536, forward strand.
AAGGTGGATTACAAATATTTATTATTCTTGACCGTCCCAGCAGTAGGTGCAGATTTTTTCTTTTGGTAGTCCAATAGATTTAATCATATCATCAAGACGTAGATATTTTAAAGATGTAAAGTTAAGTTCTTTGCAAATTGCTTCTTCCATCTTGGTATATCTTTCTGTCTCTGGGTTTGCATATTCCTGCAATACTTCAGGAGTAACATCCTCTGTACCCTCAAGTTTTACAATGATTTTGCGAGTAATTAAGTCCATAACAGAAGTAGAACGAGAGAAGTTTAAGTACTTACAAGCATACAAAATAGGTGGGCAAGCAGGACGAACATGAACTTCTCTTGCACCACTTTGATACAAGAAGTCAGTAGTTTCTCTCAACTGAGTACCACGAACGATAGAGTCATCAATAAGCAACAAATTCTTGCCGTCGATTAACTCGTGAACAGGCAACAACTTCATCTTGGCGATTAAGTTACGCTTGCTCTGAATAGTTGGCATAAAAGAACGAGGCCAAGTTGGTGTGTACTTAATAAATGGTCTTGAGAAAGGAACTCCTGATTCATTTGAATATCCGATAGCTGCTGCCAAACCTGAGTCAGGAACGCCTGCAACGGTATCTACGTCTACTTCGCCGTTATCTCTCTTGGCAATATATGCACCTGAATTATAACGCATCTGCTCAACACTTACTCCCTCGTAAGCACTTGCAGGATAACCAAAGTAAACCCAAAGGAATGAACAGATTTTCATATCCTTGCCAGGAGCTACCAAAGTTTTGACACCCTCAGGTGTAACTACAACAACTTCGCCAACGCCTAATTCCTTGTAATCTTCGTAACCTAAATTTCTATAAGCAAAATCTTCAAATGTAAGGCAATAACTACCGTCTTTATGACCTATTTTAAGTGGTGTTCTACCCTGCTTATCACGAGCAGCATACACACCCTTTGATGTTAAGATTAACATTGTAAGCGATCCGTCGATTAACTCCAAGGCATAGTTGATACCCTCAATGAAATTATCCTTTTGGTTAATAATTGCAGCCACTAACTCTGTTGGGTTTATATCGCCACCACTCATTTCAAGAAAATGAGTATGTCCTTTGCCGAATATTTTTTTCACAATTTCGTCAGTATTATTGATCTTACTAACTGTTGTGATAGCATATGTACCGTGATGAGAACGAACAATCAAAGGCTGAGGCTCATAGTCAGAGATACTACCTATACCCATTGTGCCGTGCATTTCGTGGAAATCTTTATCGAATTTTGTACGGAAAGGGGCATTCTCGATATTATGAATAGAACGATCAAAGCCTTTCTGTTCATCATATACAACCAAACCGCCTCTGCGAGTACCTAAGTGTGAATGATAATCTGTGCCAAAGTACAAATCAAACATACAGTCCTCGTGAGAAACTACGCCAAATAAACCGCCCATTGTAAACTCTCCTATAAATAATAGTATTACATTATTATTCTACATTTTTACTTTGATTATGGCAAGTTATATTTGACGGTTTTAACAAATTCTGTTTGCCCTCACAAAACTAATTAACAAACACCAGAAAATTGTGTAAAAATTAACATAAAAAATATTATAAATTTTGAATTATTCCCTATATTTGTAACACAAAGCACCTCCTAACAAGGAGGTGCTTACTTTATTTGTAAATAACTTTTCCAAATTATGGAAAATAAACAAAAAATATTTAGCAATTAGCAAATTATACTTGCATTTTATATAAAATCAGGGTATAATCTCGTGGTGAGTCAATTTTTCTTCATTTGATTTTTAAAGCATTTTTTATCGAATGATGGGTTGAATGCGTAGAAGTTCTTTGAATCTAACTTATCAGTTAAGATACGTAGATTTTCGCCGAAGCGTTGATAGTGAACTACTTCCCTTTGGCGCAAAAATCTGATGACATCTTTTACATCATAATCATCGCAGAAACGAAGAATATTGTCGTAGGTAGTTCTTGCCTTTTGCTCTGCTGCCAGATCCTCGTGCAAGTCAGTTATAGGGTCGCCTTTTGACTGCATTGATGCTGCAGTCCAAGGACTTCCCCCTGCACTTTGAGGATAAATACCTGTTGTATGGTCTACAAAGTAGTCCTCAAAGCCTGCTTCTTTTACCTCTTTTTCTGTAAGGTCCTTGGTAAGTTGATATACTATAGTTCCTATCATCTCCAAGTGACCAAGTTCTTCTGTGCCAATATCTGTTAGAGTTGCCTTAAGTTCTGGTAAAGGCATTGTAAAACGTTGACTCAAATATCTTAACGATGCGCCTAACTCTCCATCAGGGCCACCGTATTGAGTTATTATAATTTTTGCAAGTTTTGGGTTAGTTGTTTTGATATTTACAGGATACTGTAATTTCTTTTCATATACAAACATCAGTCATCCTCCTGTGTTTCCCATGGCCACGGAGATTTTATCCATTTCCATTTATTTGATCCAGTAGCATCTGCCATTAGAGGACCGTAGAGTTTTTCGTACTTTTCACGAATTGGTACAAGTTGATTTTTGTAATCTACTACTTTGGCAATTGTCTGCTCATCTCTTGGGTGAGTGTCAAGATACAACTTGAGGTCATCTATCATAAACTGATATGACGAGAGTTTTTTTAGTAGAATATCACGTTCTGTCATATTAAACACCGCACCTTCTGCCATAAAAAGGCTTGTCTAAATCTGGGTACACCGTACCTGCCTCAAGGGCTTGCATTGGTGAATATACTTTGGAATTATATTGTTGGAATGGAATATATGCCATGGCTAATTGGGGGTCGTTTGGTAATGGAGCAATGCCGTAATCAGTCATTGCTATGTCAATCATATGCATAACGCACACTCCCTTGAATATATTGAAGATTATCCTTCAATATATTATATTCAAGCATCAATACAAGGTTAAATATTTATATGTAATTTGTTAATACTACTTATGAAGGAGGTTTTAATATTAAGATTACTGAATTAAAGCCCACAAATGTTTTTGAGTTTTTTAGCAAAATCACAAATATTCCACGAGGTTCAGGCAAAACAGAGGCTATTGCTCAATACTTTTTAGATTTTGCTGAAAAGAAAAATTTAAGAGCCGTTAAAGACGAGATTGGCAATGTAGTCATATACAAAGAGGGCACAAAGAGTTATGAAGATAGCTCACCTTTGATTTTGCAAGGACATCTGGATATGGTTTGGGACACTGATGCAAATTATAGTTCAAATAAAATAGAGATGTGTACTGACGGTGAGTTTATTTGGGCTAAAGGAAGCACATTAGGGGCAGACAACGGTATTGCACTTGCATATATTCAGGCAATATTGGATTCAAATGACATATCTCACCCTCCTATAGAAGCACTGCTGACAGTTGATGAAGAAATCGGTATGATAGGCGCTACTCATTTGGACGCAACACTTCTAAAAGGGAAGCGTCTTATTAACATCGACTCCGAAGAAGAAGGCGTACTTACAGTGAGTTGCGCTGGTGGTGTTAGAATTAAATGCAGCATCCCTATTAAATATACTGATAAAACTGCTGGCTATTTAACATATAAAATTGATGTTAAAGGGCTACAGGGTGGTCACTCAGGTATTGATATTAACAAACACAGGCAAAACGCCACCGTTATTATGGTACGTCTACTTCAACTGTTATCACACCATTTAGACGTACAAATAGCAGACATCTCTTGCAACAACAAAGTTAACGCTATACCTAACAGATGTAACGCAGTTGTATGTGTTAGCCATAACGACATTCCAGTATTGGAAAAAACTATAAAAGAATTTGCTTCAACAGTTAAAAAGGAGTATTCTACAACAGAACCTAACCTGGAGATAGAATACACCTGCTGGGAAGATATGCAAAAGGTATGTGATACAGAAAGCACCAAAACAATAATCTTTACACTTTTGCAAGTTCCAAAAGGCGTTCAGACAATGAGCCCTGACATACCTAATATGGTTCAAACTTCTCTTAATTACGGAGATTTAATATTAGAAGAAAATGCACTAAAAATGACTTTCCTTGTACGAAGTAATGCTTCTACAGGAAAACAGTTCACAGTGCAAAAACTAACTTCTTTTGTAAGTTTCTTAAAAGGTAAGTTTGAAATTTTATCTGACTACCCTGTATGGGAGTTCAAGACTAATTCATCTTTGCGTAACACTATGGTTGAAGTATATGAAGAAATGTACGGCGAAGAACCTATTGTTACTGCATTACACGCAGGGCTTGAATGTGGTATATTATCAAGCAAAATTTTTGATGCTGATATGGTTTCCCTTGGGCCGGATATCCATAATGTTCATACTACCAAAGAGAGAATGAATGTTGAATCAGCAGAAAGATGCTTCAATTACTTACTTAAAGTAATTGAACAATGCAAATAAAAAGAAAGAAGGTATTTAAGGATGTCGTTTATCAGCGAATATATCCCTATTAAAGATGGCTTTTTGTATATTGCCACTTTAATCTTTATCATGGGCATTTTGGTATGCTTACCAAAAATGTTCAAAAACAATAAAGTCGCTTCAAAAATCTTTGAATTTGCGCCTCCTATTGTTTTAATTTATTTAGGCTTAATGATACTTTGCAGTGTTAATTTGTGGGACTTGGAAGCAACTCAGCCTACATACAGTGCACTCAAAAACCCAATTTTGTATGCAATGCTGTTTATTATGCTCCTAAGATGCGATATGAAAAAGATTATTAAATTAGGTCCAAAAATGTTAATAGGCTTTTTCTCTGCAACGGTTTCAATTGGACTTGGCTTTGTAATATCTTATGCAATCTTCCACGGTGCTTTAGGTGAAGGTGCTTGGAAGTCTTTAGGTGCATTGTGTGGTAGCTGGATGGGTGGCACAGGTAATATGCTTGCTATTCAGAACGCTCTCAACGTAAGTGAAGGCGATATGGCGTACGCATTGGTTATGGATTCAATTTGCGCAACAGTTTACATTATGTTCCTATTGTGGGCAATTGGATTTTCCCAGAAATTTAACAAATGGACAAAATCAAACACAAAAGCATTGGACGAAGTTGGTGCTTCACTTACTGAGGAAGCAAAAGCTAACACAAAACCACTTGCTTGGCAGAATATTGCTATTCTATTAGGCTCAGGTCTTTTGGTGTCAGCGATTTCACAGTATGTCGGTACTTACCTGAACACTTTGATGCCTTTCTTTGACAAAGCAACATGGACTGTATTGCTTATTACATTGTTAGGCGTAATTTTTGCTTTAACTCCATTAGGCAAACTAAAGGGTACAGAAGAAGTTTCTAACGTGCTCCTGTATGTAGTAGTTGCACTTATCGCTTCTCGTGCAGACTTGAGTGCAGTTGGCGATGCTCCAATCTGGCTATTGGCAGGATTCTTGATTTTGATTATCCACGTTTCTATTATGATTATTCTTGCAAAAGTCCTCAAGTTAGATATCTTCACTTGTGCAGTTGCTTCTCTTGCAAATATCGGTGGTACTGCTTCTGCCCCTGTTCTGGCAGGTTCATACAGCAGTGCGTTAGTATCCGTTGGCATTGTTATGGCTCTATTGGGTTATGTAATAGGTACCGGTGGTGGCTTGCTGGTTGCAAACATAATGAGTATGTTTGGATAAACTACTTTTTATAAAAAACGCAGTTTTTACAACTGCGTTTTTCTTTTTGTGCTTTTATAAAACAAAAATATATGATATACTAACAATAAACTCTCATAATAAATTCATATGCATTTCATATACTTGTCACTTTTGACATTTAGTATATATTACATAAAATAAATAATATGGAGGAGTCAATATGGACTACAATCCTTTAGAAAACAATAACAACGACAATATAACTCCTGATTTTACTCCTGACGAGTATTATAAAAACAATTTTGCAGACCCTCAAAACTCTGCTGAAAATTACGCAAAATACGGCGAGGTTTTTTATTCAGGTGAAAAAGAAGCACAAAAAGATGAACCTCTTGAAACTGAAACAGTAAGCGAACCAGTAAATTCATCAAATGCTCAAACAACAAACGAGAATTCATACTCTAACCCTTATGTTTCTTCATCAAGTTCAACTTTTTACGGTAATACATCATATAATTCAAACACAGGCTCCAACAATGCCTACAACCCATATAACTATCAAGTAAAACCTGTTAAATCTAAAAAGGCAAGTAAACCTATAACACAAAAAACATTGGCAATAGTTGTTGTAGTATGTATTTTGTTTTCTTGTATATTTGGTGCAGTCGCAGGTTACCTTGTGGGTAAGAACAAAATTATAGAAACTGACGGTGGGTTGGTAATCACTAAGTCAGACAATTCAAGTTCAAGTTACAAAGCAAGTAACGCTACCCTATCTACTGCTGAAATTGTTGAAAAATCTGCAGATTCTGTAGTTGAAATTACAACTGAATCTGTTGTTACAAGTGCTTTTTCACAGCAATACATTCAAGAAGGTGCAGGCTCAGGCGTTATTATCTCAACTGACGGATATATCGTAACTAACTATCATGTAATTGAAGGTTCAACTCACATTACAATTACGCTAAGAGATGGCACTGTATATGATGATACTGAAGTTATTGGCACCTACGAAGAAGGTGACATCGCACTATTAAAAATTAATACTGACACTGAACTTACTGCTGTTACTTTTGGTAACTCTGATAACCTCAAAGTTGGTGACTACGCTGTTGCAATAGGCAACCCTCTTGGTCAGTTGGGTGGCACAGTAACTGATGGTATTATAAGTGCGCTGGACCGTGAGGTAACAATTGATGACGAAACAATGAACCTATTACAAACAAACGCAGAGATCAGTCCTGGCAACTCAGGTGGTGGTTTGTTCAACGGTAACGGCGAATTGATAGGCATTGTAAATGCAAAATCAAGCACTGAAGAAGCCGAAGGTTTAGGCTTTGCAATTCCAATAAATGATGTTCAGGATATACTTGGTGACCTTAAGAAATTTGGTTATGTAAAGGGTCAAATTGATTTGGGTATGTCACTTTCAAATATTAGTAATACTGCAAGCGCTTGGATGTACGGTGTAAATACAACAGGTGTATATGTTACAAGTGTTAACTACAACAGTAACGCTGCAGAAGCAGGTTTTAGAGCAGGCGATATAATCTACGAAATTAACGGTCAAGAAGTTACTTCGACTACTGAAGTCAATCAAATAATTGACACCTGCAAGGTTGGAGATTCAGTAAAATTCAGTGTTTACAGAAGTGGTCAGCGTGGTACTATTGAGATGGTGCTTGAAGAATACACTCCAAACTCAGGACTTGCAACCAATTACGAAAATTCAGGATATAACATTTACAATTATTGATAACAAAAATATAACCCCTGCAATGCAATGCATTGCAGGGGTTTTGTTATGGGTTTAATTAATAGTTGCATCTTTAATTTTATATCTGCCCATTTTATATTTACCATTTGATAAAGTATCAAGATAATAGCAAATACCACCATCTGCAATTACTGTATCAATAGTCTGGGTTGAGCCGTCGTTAAAGATGATATACTTGTATGCTGTTTTATCCAAAGTGTAACTATAAATCTTGTTACCGTTTGAGGCGTTTGTGCCAACATATGTGCAACTTACACCTGGCCATGAAGCGTTAGTTTTTGAACCCCAACAATAAGCATTTACAGTTGACCAGTTCATATTGTTCTCAAAATACAATGTAATTGTGTTGCTTTCGCTATCAACATTATCAGTATCTACCACTGAAAGTAAATCATTTAATAGTGATGTAAGAGTTGCAGTATTTTCATCTGTTACTGTACCCTCGCTTACACTGTAGTATTCTTTCTTGAGTGCTTGGTAACAGTCATATGAACTGTATCTATAGTAGAGGTCAAGGTTATCTTTTACTGTTGTTAAAATATCAGCATCAGCACCTGCAGAATATACAGTTGATTTTGCCTGAGCACCAAACTCAGATACTAACTTAGCAAGGTACTTCTGAATAAGTGTAACATCCTCAATGTTAACGTTGGAATCAGCATTTACATCAGCTGCAGTTAGTTGAGCATTGGTTAATGAGTCAACCATACCAATAAGGTACATTTGAATTAGTGTAGCGTCTTTGATGCTGATTCTGCCGTCTTCATTAACATCGCCTAATGTGTATGTATCCTCACCTGGAGTTGAATTATTCTCACTTGAAGAGGATGACTCAGTTTCGCTTGAAGCAGTAGATTCAGTTTCACTTGGAGTTGTTTCAGGTGGCTCTGTAACTGTTGGGTCAGTTGTTGAATAAAATACATTTAACTTGCTATTTGAATTATTATAGTTAAATGTATAATAACCACCTGATGCAACTAATGTGCAATCCCCTTCACTTGTAGACATTACCCAACCACCGTTGGATGTTTTCTTAGTTGTATCCTGAATTGTGCCTGAGTTACCATACCAACTTGAGTTATAATTTATCTTGAATGTATAAGTACCTGGGCTTAAGTAAATGGTTTTCTGGAACACATTGCTTTCGGTTGTGAAATACAATGGGTCAGATGTTCCCCAACTGTTGAAACTACCCTTTAAGTAATACATACTTGTCTGGTCGGTAGTTTCAGCAATAGAATATGTTGTAGCGGCAGTTGTAGTAGCAGTTGTTGGATCAGTAGATGTCATACTTTCGTATGCCTGCTGCGATGTATTAACAATGTAACAGCAGTTTGCATTGTATTCGTTATAGTACAAATTAGCACCGTTAAATATGATAGCATCATCATAAACATCTACGATGTAACCCTCTGATTCATCAAGAAGATAATTTCTGTCAAGGGCATCGTCAACTACCTTGCGAATACCACCTACGGAACTATTGTGTACCATCTGTGCGGAGGTATCGTTATTTGTAGAATAGTTTAACTGTGCATCAAAAGAAATATGTGTGTGACCTGAAACAAAGATAGTATCCTTATATTCTTGTAACAATGCCTTAAATCTTTGTGTAGACTGCAGATTGTCACCCAAAGGAATATCGTAATAAGGTGAGCCGTCTGTTTTATCGCCAGCGCCATAATTGTAGAATAAAGAATGTTCAACAATGTAAATATTCTTTCCGTCACCTGAATACTCTTTTAGCAAACCTTCTAACCAATCAAGTTGTTCATCAGAAAATTCTTCAACCAAATTAGGATAAAAACCACCCTCAAGAGACATAAAAATAAAATGGTCATCCATAATATCCTTGGCAAAATACGCTTTTGTTGATGTATTATCTGATCCACTTAAGCCTGTTGCATTTATAAAAGCCTGTGTACCATTTTCTACACCCTGCCAGATTTCGTGATTACCAATCGCCTCGTAAATTGGATTGCAGTAATCTGAATCTGCCAAAATTTTGGAGTAAGTTTGCCATTCTTTAATATAAATATCGCCAAAGCCCTCATTATTATTTACTCCGTCACCAGATGTGATGATAAAGTCTACATCCCTTTTTGCTGCTGTATCCAGAGCCGCAGCCCAGTGTTCATCATCATATGCATAAGCAGATCCTGCATAGTCCATATGAATATCGGAATATGAAGCAAATCTATAGTTCTTATCGTTTTCGCTAACTCCCCATTGTTTTGATGCAGGAATATCGCAAACGATTGTATCATCATTAATAGATTTATCAGTAGGTTCACTTGTTGACTCAATAGCAATAACCTTTGTAGCACTTACAGGAATTGCCGTTTGAGCATACATTGAATGGGTAGCAGAGCCTGAAACTGTAAGTTTTGCAAGTTCGCTATAGCCCTCTAAAGCACCGTTATCATCAGCCCAATATAACCAATATGTACCATCAGATGCTGACAATGTCATTGTACCTTCAGCATAACCTCTATCTTGACTGTTAACTCCACTAAACTCGTATGTTAATGACCCTGTAACTGCATTAAAAGTAACAGTAGAAAAACACAATGCAGAAACCAACATTATTAACACTAACAAAATAGAGGTAATTCTTTTACTCATTTTCTTCATAAATATCCTCTTTTCAAAAAAGGGCCATCAATATTTGATGGCCCTTTTCTTTAACTATAAGTGATTACTTAAACCACATAAATTATATTAAATTATTACCAAGAACCACAATCGTACTTGCCGTCACCGTTGCTATCACCTGAGATGTAGAAACCGGTTTCGCCGCTGAATACTAAGTTTTCTGTCTGGTAACTGTTATTAGTAATAATAAAGTTGCAACCAACAGGAATGTCAATTGACCACTGTGGTTCACCATAATCGTTAGTACCGATGTAAGTCATTTCAACACCTGGCCAAGTAGCAGCCTCGCCTGCTTCGTCTGTCCAGTAGTAGCAGTAGATTGTGCCCTGCCATGAATAGTTATTTGTAAATAGAACAGTCTGAGTTACTTCTACATTATCAGGTGCTTCAGTTGGTCTCAAATCTTCAATATTAAACATATAACCAATTGAATATGAAACATTCATATTTACAAGGTATCTCTGGATGTAAGAAGCATCTTTGATATTAACCTTGCCGTTACCGTCAACGTCAGCAGCAAATGTTTCTTCTTCGCTAAAGATTACAAGATGAACAATGTTCTGCTGGATATAAGTAACATCCATTACATTTACATAACCATCAAAGTTAGCATCGCCAAGAATTAACTTGCCTTCAGGTAGTGTGTACTTTGTTGTTGGTTCATCAATAGCAGTACCACCTGTGTATAGGTAAACGATGTTAGTAACACCTGGCTGATAGAAGCCTGCTGCGTTAGCAGGAGAAGCAACTAATGTTGCACCGTCAACTACAGGAGCAGTTGTTGAGTATGTTTCTGTACTCTTTCTCTGTTCTGTTGTAACAGTATCTTCTTTAACCTTTTTACCTGTTTCAATGTTAATGCAAGATACAACCTGTGTTGCGTTGTATGTAACAACCTTGTTCTGTACCCAACATTCGCCGGCTACAGCATAACCAGGTTCGTTCTGACCAGGTTCCTGACCACCACTTGAAGTTGTTGTATAGAACATAACCTTACAGGAAGCAATTGGAACTTCGATTGTAAACCAGTTGTTACCTTCACTGGTCATCATCGCTTGTGTATTTCTTGCACTTGCGTTCCAAGCACCAAGAGGTTCTTCGCCGTCTTCTGTGTAAGCATAACAGAGAACCTTAGACCAGTTAGAACGTGTATTATAGTAGTGAATTGTAACAGTTGAAGAGTCAAGAGGTTTGTAGTTAAATACGATAGTCTTGTTTCCATCAAATGTACCTGTTGTGTTCTCTGGATAAGCATCAGTATTCAACTGATAACCTTCAACTGAACATACAGGGATGTTATATTCATCACCATTTTCTAAAGTATATTCCATATCAGGAGTTACTTTACGGCCGTTAAGGTCAACATACTGAACTGTAAGTGTACCCATATCTTTACCGTTGGACTCATAGTAGTAGTTAACAGTTGTATCGCCTGTAAATGTACCACTTGCAGCACCTGTTGTTGATGTTACATTATTAGATACTAACAATTCCTCATCTTTAAGAGCGTGGTACTTGTCACCAACCTGATACTTAGCAGTTGTTGTCTTTTCTAACTGACCATTTACATAATGGTTAGTTGTAAGAGTTCCGTATGTATAATTTGAACTGAAGTCGATGTAAGAAGCATCGTCAACAAGAATCATAGCAGAACGTGCTTCAACTGTAGCAGATGAACCTGAGATTGTTTCAAGAGCAGCAACGCCAGCCTTTGTGCCGTTAGCAACTACTACCCAGCCTGATTCACCAAGACTTACAGTCTGTGAAGAACTAGCGTTGTTGAGTAAAACTGCAACTTTGCCCCATTCACCGGAAGCAGAGTTATTTATTGTATAAGCAATTAAAGAACCAGAATTTGAAATCCAGTTGTATTTGCTTTCGATAGCACCAGTATCATCACTAAATGCGGAGTAAACATCATGAATCTTGTTCAAACCTCTGTAGTACTGAACAACACTATCATAGTTAACAAGTCTTGACCAGTCTAACTGGTTGATTTCGTCACTTGAGTTGTATGAGTTGAACTGACCTTGCTTTGTACGAGCAAATTCAGTACCTAACTGCATAAAAGTAATACCCTGTGATGTTGCAAACAATGCACCAGCAAGTTGTAATCTATCAAGATAAACTTCATCGGTGCTATCAGCATTAGGAGCAGAAGAAGTAGTCGCTTTACCTTCACCCTTTGATGTGGATGCACCTGTGATCTTATCCCACAATGCATAGTTATCGTGACATTCAGCATAGTTAACAGTCTGTGTATTGTCACTTGATACGTTGTTTGCTAAGATACCAGCAACAACTGTGCCTGTTGAACCTGTGTTACCTTCAACCCAAGAAGAACCACTTACGTTTGTTTTTGCTTCGATAGTAGTTGCAGCGTCACGCATCTCAGCAGAGAACACACCAACACCTGAATTCAAAGCTGCAATGTTCAATTCTGTTGCAGGGTTTGTACATGCAGTTGTACCACCTGCCCAAGGTTCACCGTACATAGGAATCTTGTCTGCGCCTGTGAATAACTTGTTGATTTCAGCACGAGCCTTATTCAAAGTATCGCAGTCGATACAAGCCATAAGGTCAAAACGGAAACCGTCAATGTGATATTCTTCAACCCAATATAATAAAGACTGAACGATGTAGTTACGTACCATTGCGTTTTCAGAAGCAAGTTCACAACCTTGGCCTGAACCGTCAACATAAGCAACTGAACTACTCATTCTGTAGTAATAACCAGGAACAGTCTTTGTGAAGCAAGATGCTTCGTAACCTGCTGTATGGTTGTAAACAACGTCCATAATTACAGAGATGCCTCTGTCGTGAAGAGCCTGAACCATCTTTTTAACTTCAGTAATTCTTACATTACCGTCATAAGGGTTAGATGAATAAGCACCGTCAGGAACGTTGTAGTTCTTAGGGTTGTAACCCCAGTTACGTCTTGTAGATGAATCGCCAGCGATTTCATCAACCTGATCGTAATCAGCGAATGGCATTAACTGTACACAGTTGATACCCTGCTCTACTAAGTAGTCAATACCTGTAGAGATAGACTCGTCAGATAAATCTGACTGTAGAGTTGTACCACCCTCTGTGAAAGCAAGGTAGTTACCCTGATTTTCTGCACTGATACCTGACTCAGGGTCACAAGAGAAGTCACGAATGTGAATTTCCCAAACATAAGTCTGAGTCATATCATCAAACAATACATGCTGGTCATCTTCCCAGCCCTCTGGATCTGTTGAATCAAGGTCAACAACCATACTACGGTCGCCGTTTGCACCAACAGCCTGTGAGTAGATGTCCTGTGTTTCGTTAGTAACAACAGTACCACTTGTATCAGCAGCAGTTACCATATATGTGTAATAAACATTTTTGTAGTCGCCCTGTAATGTGATTTTCCATAGACCGTTAGTTGAAAAACTTGCATCTTTACTTAGGTCGTATGTGCCAATTACACCTGCGCCATTTTCACGGTCAGTACCTGTCTTGTACAACTTCAACTGAACAGCAGTTGCAGCAGGTGACCAAACCTTCCAAGTTGTAGCAGTCGGAGTATATGTAGCGCCTAAGTCGTCGCCATCATAAGTCTGACTGGAATACTTGCCCTGATTGTAGAATGCTCCAGTGCCAGCTTCGTCAGTAGTAACAGCGCCAACAGACATAATTGCTGTGGATGCTACCAAGATTACAGCAAGAAGCAAAGAAACCAATCTTTTCATTCTCATAATTTTCACTCCTAAAATGTTACACAATACCTGTGTATTATTCATTTCATATTGTACCAAACATTGGTATGAAAAATATTCTAATAAAGAATTATAAAGTTGTTGAAATGACGAATTTTCAGTACAGTTTTTGTGCATATTAGATATAGAAAAATAAAGTGCCACAATACTTAAGAAAAATAATTATTTTTATCTTCAATGATAAAAAACAAGTTACAATATTATTATTAAACTTTACAGTAATGTAAGAAAAGTTGACTATAACATTGAAAAATGATAGTGTGAATTATATTCACTAACGAGGGCGTATATGATTCACTATAGTATAATTTTTGAAAATAAAAAGGGAAAACATTATGGCATACGGGTTATTAAAGAAAAGTGCATTCACGACATAACTTCAAACCTTGAAATGATTCAAAATTTTGTTAATATTTGCAACAAAAACGAATTGGACTATGAACACTTTGAGGATGTGTTAGAAAACTTTTTGGGAGATTTGGAGAGTTTTTAATTGTTGCTTTCATAATATTGTGTTATAATTTTGACGGTGATATTTATGATATGCAATTTGTGTCCAAGGCAATGCAACGCCTTGAGAGAGGAAAAATCAGGTAAGGGTTTCTGCCAAATGGGTGCTTTGCCAAAAGTGGCAAGAATCGCACCTTATATGTGGGAAGAACCTTGCATAAGCGGTACTAATGGCAGTGGTGCAGTGTTTTTTAGTGGTTGCACTTTGAGATGTGTGTTCTGCCAAAATTACGAAATTTCTGCAAAAAACAAAGGCAGGATAATTACTGTAAAAGAAATTGCTAATGAAATCAAAACACTTGAAGAACAAGGCGCACACAATATTAACTTGGTATCTCCTACACCATATGTTGAGGCTATTTTGGAAGCCTTTTCAATTTATAAACCTAAAATTCCGATTATATACAATTGCAGTGGTTACGAAAGTGTTGATACTCTGAAAAGACTCAACGGTTACATTGATATTTATTTACCTGATTTTAAATATAGCGATGACGAATTATCCCTAAAATACTCATCTGCTAAAAATTATGTAGAAACTGCCACTAAAGCGATACAAGAAATGGTTAACCAAACCCAAAATATAGTTTTTGACAACAACGGCATTATGCAAAAAGGCACCATCATACGTCACCTTGTACTGCCTAATCACACAAAAAACAGCATTGGAGTACTTGATATTTTAAAAAATATTGATGGAGAATTTTTGGTAAGCCTTATGGGACAATATGTACCGTTAGGTAAAGCAGATAAATACGAAAAACTTAATCGAAAAATAACTCAAAGAGAGTACAATAAGGTTAAAGATTACCTATTTAAAACGGGATTTGACGGCTTTGTCCAAGATTTAAATTCGGCAAGTAAAAAGTATGTACCAAACTGGAATTATTAAATCAAAGCATAAAAAAGGCACAGTGAAAATTCACTGTGCCTAAATTTTATTTTGCAAAATCAACTGCTCTTGATTCTCTAATGATATTAACTTTAATCTGACCAGGATATTCAAGGTCTTCTTCAATTTTCTTGCAAATGTCACGAGCAAGAGCAACCATTCTTTCGTCACCTACTACTTCAGGTTTAACCATAATACGAACCTCACGGCCAGCCTGAATAGCAAATGAACTATCAACGCCCTCAAATGAAGAAGCAACTTCTTCTAATTTCTGCAAACGCTTGATGTAATTTTCAAGATTTTCACGTCTTGCACCAGGTCTTGCTGCAGAGATGGCGTCTGCTGCCTGTACGATACAAGCAACAACTGTCTTTGCCTCTACATCGCCGTGGTGAGCGTGAATAGCGTGGATAACTGCATCGCTTTCTTTGTACTTACGAGCAACTTCTACACCTAACTCAATATGGCTACCTTCCATTTCGTGGTCAAGAGCCTTACCAATGTCATGCAACAAGCCTGCACGCTTTGCAACAGTTGGATCTAAGCCCAACTCTGAAGCAATCATACCAGAAATATATGCAACTTCCAATGAGTGGTCAAGTACGTTCTGTCCGTAACTCGTACGATAACGTAACTTACCAAGTAACTTAACAAGTTCAGGGTGAATACCGTTAACACCTGTATCAAGCACTGCACGTTCGCCACTCTGCTTGATTTTTGCATCAACTTCACGTCTTGCCTTGTCAATAGTTTCTTCAATTCTTGCAGGATGAATACGACCATCTGCAATCAGTTTTTCAAGTGCTACCCTTGCAACCTCACGTCTTACAGGTTCAAAACTTGAAAGTGTAATTGCTTCAGGAGTATCGTCAATAATTAAGTCAACACCTGTTGCATTTTCAATAGCACGAATGTTTCGACCTTCACGGCCAATGATTCTGCCCTTCATTTCATCGTTAGGCAAAGCAACTACAGAAACTGTCGCTTCAGATACCTGTTCTGCAGCCAAACGCTGAATTGACAGAGAAATCATATTTCGAGCAATCTTGTCTGATTCTTCTTTCAATTGCTCCTCATAAGCCAAAATTTTAACTGACTTTTCGTGAGATAGTTCCTGATCTAACTGTTGTAGCAAATACGCCTTTGCTTGTTCAACAGTATAACCTGAAATTCTCTCGAGCATTTCGAACTGGCTTCTCTTAACCTGCTCTACTTCTGCTACCTTTTCTTCAGCTTCTCTTAACTTTTTAGCAACCTTTTCTTCTTTTAGTTCAAGGTTGTTAACCTTTTTGTCAAGATTTTCTTCTTTCTGCTGAATACGTCTTTCTTGACGCTGTACTTCTTTTCTTCTCTCAGAAAGTTCTTTTTCGCTCTCATTACGTAAGCGATGAACTTCATCTTTACCTTCAAGAATGGCTTCTTTTTTCTTTGCTTCGGCTGTTTTCATAGCCTCAGAAATAATCTTGTTAGCCTCTTGTTCAGCACTGCCAATCTCTTTTTCCGCTACAGCCTTTCTGTATGAGATACCAATGATAATACCAACAATAATACCTACAACTAACGCTGCAACGCCAATAATTATTGAAATAAGATCGGGCATTTTGACACCTCCCTGTGATTTGATGTTCCTAAAACTTTAAGTTCGTTTATCAAATTCAACTCCCGGTGCCGTTAAGCAAGATATTAAATTTTAACATATTTTTATATAAACGTTTAAAACGGAAATTTATTGAAGTTTTGCGCAACGCAAAACAAATAAATATGATGAAAGTACTCAAAAGCACTTACAATGTTAATACAAAAATATCTATAACTAACGGCTCGAAACGAGTCGGATTAAAAATAAGAATGGTTCCATAAACCCATTCTGTACCACTTTAATATAGCACAATAATATACTATATCAATTTGTTCACATTGTCAAGAATAATCCCCTCTATTTTATGAAAAAATAATTATATATTAGAATTATAACTGTTAATTATACTGTATATTATGTTGTTTATAGTGAAAATTTGTATAATTAGCAAATTTTTTGTTAAAATTTTCTCAAACTCTTGAAATAAGTTAAAAAATGCAATATAATGTAAGCAATCAAAATATAGGAGGAATTTTTATTATGTCAGTAAAAGTTGCTATTAATGGTTTCGGTCGTATCGGCCGTCTAGCATTCAGACAGATGTTTGGTGCTGAAGGTTACGAAGTTGTTGCTATCAACGACTTAACAAACCCAAAAATGCTTGCTCACCTATTAAAGTATGATTCAGCTCAGGGTAAATATGCTCTTGCTGATAAGGTTGAAGCTACAGACAATTCTATCATCGTTGATGGTAAAGAGATCACAATTTATGCACAGGCTAATGCTGCTGAACTACCTTGGGGTGAAATCGGCGTAGACGTTGTTCTTGAGTGCACAGGTTTCTACTGCTCAAAGGCTAAAGCTCAGGC
>CAZVRE010000011.1:0-57354 GCA_964629465.1 uncultured Ruminococcus sp.
GGAATGATGCTGATGGTAAGATTGTAGGCACATACATATACTCAAATCCAAGTGAATCATCAGACCCTGATGAAACAGATCCATCATCAAACCCTGATGAAACAGATCCATCATCAGATCCAGATGATACAACTGCTCCAACTCAGGATACAAGTGAAGTTCCAACTCCTGCAAAAGAATATACACTAATTGGAAATATTGATGGCGCAGATGTAGGCTTTAACGATGACTGGCAGAATGACCCATATATCTTTGTTGACGGTCAGGTAACTGTAACATTCGCAAAAGAAAGTTATGTATATGTAAAGACAACTGACGACGCTAACTGGTATATGACAGACGGTTGGTTAGGCGAAGTAACAGAAGCAACTCTTTACAGTACTGCTGATACAAGTATTGCAAAATTTGACAAATTATATGTTCCAGCTGGTACAGTAACATTTACACTTGTTGAAAACGCTGATGGCACTCTAACACTTTCATACACAGTTGAAGGTGATGACACAACCCCATCATCAAATCCAGATGATACAACAGCACCAACTACTCCATCATCAGATCCAGATGACACAACAGCGCCAACTGATCCTGCAGATACTTACATAACAATTTATATTCAGCCAGATTCTGGTTGGAAATCTGACGATGCTGTATTTGTAGCTCATCCTTGGGATGACGAACTCGGCTTCGATTGGGTTGTTATGACTGACGAAGACGGCGACGGTATCTACTCCGGTCAGATCAACACAAAATATACAGAAATTCTATTCTGCAGAATGAGCCCTGAAGGTCCATTTGATACATGGGGCGAAAATGTTTGGAACCAGACAGTAGATATGGATATTCCAACAGATGGTAGCAACTTGTTTATCGTTACAGACCCATGGGGTAATGACGAAAACGGCAAAAAGGCTACAGGTACTTGGACACCTGTTCCTCCTGTAACTTCAGATCCAACAGATCCAAGCAGTTCATCACAGCCAAGCAGTTCTTCAGAACCATCAAGCGATACAACACCTGCTCCTGCAAAAGAATATACACTAATTGGAAATATTGATGGCGCAGATGTAGGCTTTAACGATGACTGGCAGAATGACCCATATATCTTTGTTGACGGTCAGGTAACTGTAACATTCGCAAAAGAAAGTTATGTATATGTAAAGACAACTGACGACGCTAACTGGTATATGACAGACGGTTGGTTAGGCGAAGTAACAGAAGCAACTCTTTACAGTACTGCTGATACAAGTATTGCAAAATTTGACAAATTATATGTTCCAGCTGGTACAGTAACATTTACACTTGTTGAAAACGCTGATGGCACTCTAACACTTTCATACACAGTTGAAGGTGATGACACAACCCCATCATCAAATCCAGATGATACAACAGCACCAACCGTTCCATCATCAAATCCAGATGATACAACAGCACCAACTGTTCCATCATCAAATCCAGATGATACAACAGCACCTACTGTTCCATCATCAAATCCAGATGATACAACAGCACCAACTACTCCATCATCAAATCCTGATGATACAACAGCACCAACAACTCCAAGTGAGTCAACTACACCAAGTCAGAGTGAGCCAACTCCAACAACACCTACTACACAGCCAACAACTGCTGCTAAGAAACCATACTTGGATAAAACAAGCGTTTCCGTAAAAGCAGGCGATGTTGTAAAACTAAAGGTTATGGATAATGTAAAGGGTGAAAAGGTTACATTCAGTACTGATGATACAAGTATTGTTAAGGTATCTAAGAAGGGTAAGGTAACTGCTCGTAGCAAGGGTACTGCAACAATTACTGCTAAAGTAGGTAGCACAAAGTTAACCTGCAAGGTTAAGGTAACAACTAACCCTAAGTTTACAAACGCTAACGGCAAGAAAGTTACTAAGGTTACTGTTCAGGCAGGTAAAACTACTAAGGTACTAATTAGCGGTAAGGCTGCTAAGTTAAGAAACTCAGCATACACTACAACTAATAACAAGGTAGCAACAGTTACCGGTGGCAAGCAGAAGGCCTTTGTTAAGGTTAAGGGCTTGAAGGCTGGTAAGGCTACAGTATCTATTAAGGTTAACGGCGCTAAGAAGATTAAGTTAAAAGTAACTGTTAAATAATCAAATTAACCTTAATAACTAAATAGTTGAATAAACACCCCATCTTAATTGGTGGGGTGTTTTGTTCATTTTTCTTGCTTTTTTTGAGTAATAGGTGGCTTTGTGCATCTTGTAGTTTTTTGAAATATTAAAATTCACAAAAGAAAATAAGAGAAAACCAATATTTCTTTAAAATCATTAAAAATCAATGGCTATTGTGCACAAATTACAAAGTTGTAATTTGTGCACATTGTGACCAAATTTAAAAAGTTGCACAAATTTTCACAAATTAGATGAATTTGGCAAATGCAATATTGATTTTTTATTGCAAATATAATAAAATAGTATAACAGAGTATTGTCTATAAGTGTCTGTGCGTGCAACCGTATATTGCGAAAGGAGGAGTAAGTCTTTTATGGCTAAGGTAAGAAATTTTACACTTAAGAAAAGAAAAAGACTTATAACTCTTTTGAGTTTGTTGGCAATATTAGGTTTGGCTACTGCTTCTTATGCGTGGTTTGTAGTCAGTACTTTTGCAGGCGTAACAGATTTGGATATATATATTAGTTTAGGCGAAGAATTACGAGCAAGTATGCAAGATAATGGCTCTGACATTGATAAGTACCAAAAGGAAATTACTCCTGAGATGATTAACGAGTATCTTGCAACTCAGGGCACAAGTCTTGAGGATACTGTCCTTGCTCCTGTTACATCTTCAGATGGTATAGTTTTTACTAACCAGGACGGCGTAGTTCGTGAGGCTAACAGACGTTCTTACCTTGAATTTGAGTGTTATTTTATTGCAACCAAAGATATGTGGGTGCACCTTACTACAGAGGACACTTCGGTAGAAACAGACGGTAGTGGTGGCACGATTATCTCCTCTGCTGACGAAATGCCAAAAGCCGAGGTTGTTTCCTGTACTCGTGTGGGCTTTGAATCAGGGGATAGCATAGCGGTTTATGAGCCTAACAAAGCAGGTCAGGAAACTCCACTTGCAACTTTTGATTTGCCGTCAGGTACTATGACATATTCAGACGATAATACTTTATTCCATCTTAACGAACTGGAGCCTACTTTGGTTACAATTCGTATTTGGATAGACGGTGAAGATACTCAGTGTGACGATGATGTTCAGGATGCTGATTTATCAATTCAACTTGGCTTTATTGGTTGTGATGAAAATAACAACCCTATAGCATAATTTATATACTATTACTTAGGGAGTGATTCCAATGTTTGGTAAAAAGAAAAATCAAATAAATCAGAACCTTACTCCCGAAGAGGTTAGTAAGCATATAGACAAAAGTATTGCCAAGGACCGTACTATTGAACGTTTCCATGTTAAAACCGATTCAACAGAAATTGTTAAGTACAAAAAGCGCAAAAAGATATTGAGTATTGTACTTTCTGCTGGAGTGTTTGTACTACTTGTATTGTTTATTATTTCTATGTTGCTTACCCAGTGGGGCGACCTTATTATAAGTATAGACAGAGCCTCTGCTCGTAAAGGTATTATTTTGAGTGAGACTGAGGACTTTGCAGTTAAGAGTGTAGAACTTGCTGCATTGCAGGTTGAGGATGTTACTCATTATACATATGATTGGTTACCGACTGATCTCGACACAGTTCAGGATGGTTCCCACAACGGAGATAATTATGTAGCCTATACTTTCTATTGCCGTAACGAGGGCGATGAAGTTTTAGATTACAATGCTACTCTTAATGTTACCGGTGTTGCCAAGTCAGCAGACGAAGCAGTACGAGTAATGGTTTACAAAAACGGTGAGGAGTCTATCTACGGTAAGAGTAAATACAACGACCGTTCAACTGCAGAGACAGACTGTACTGCATTTGTTGAGGACGACGTTGTTATGACAACTACCACCGAGGCATTTGAACCTGGACAGGTAGACAAGTACACTATTGTTATATGGATGGAAGGCAACGACCCTGAATGTATCGATGATATTCGTGGTGGCCACGTTCGTATGAGAATGTTCTTCGAAGTTATCGAGGAAGATGAGTAATCTCATCACGAGAGCGCAAGTTCGTTTGCAGGAGTACGATTATTCCGAAAACGGTATGTATTTCGTAACTGTTTGCACAAAGAACAAAGATAAAATATTTTGGCAAATTCCCGTAGGGGCGGATATCATCCGCCCGCAACCGGCATTATATTTTGATTGTAATTTGTTATCAGATTATGGCAAAATTGTTTACGAAAGTATTTTAAATATTCCTCAAAAATACAAATATGTAACATTAGAACATTTTGTAGTAATGCCAAATCATATTCATATTTTATTGTCGATCAATAAATATGAAATAGGTAAAGATAAAATATTTAAATTGCAAACAAAAGATTTATCTACGATTATAGGTCAGTTCAAAAGGTTTGTTTCCAAATCTATAGGAAAAACCGTATGGCAAAAATCATTTTATGACCATATAATTCGTAATGATATTGACTTTAAAAACGCATGGGAGTATATTGACAACAATCCCTTAAAATGGGATAGTGACGATGGATATTAAATGCTTCACATGTAGGGGCGGATATAATCCGCCCGCAACCGCTATCCTTATTGTGGGATATGTGGGCGGATAATATCCGCCCCTACATTGAGTGAGGGTAGAGTAATAATCACGGTATTAAGTGCTTTGCACTGGTATAAAACAAAATTCTCTGTAATATTCAGGGACAAAATATTTTATAGGAGGGATTTCTCAATGAGAATCACAAAAAAATTATCAGTGTCTTCCATTGCTATGTTAGTGGCTTCATTGCTGATTTTGAGCACAGCAACATACGCTTGGTTCACAGTAAGAACAACATTGACAGCCGATGGTATCAATGTTAAGACTGCTAAAGCTGCTGATCTTCAGATCGCTGACAGTAGCAGAGCCTATGCAAGCGAAGATATCAACTACGCAGTTGATGGTAAAATTTTAGATCCTGCATCCTACAGCAATGGTTGGGTTACTGCTAACTCAGACGACAGTACAGATGCTCAGGCTGGCGCAACAACAACTGCTATTGGTGAAGACGATTTAGACGGTTATGTTTTTGCTGATGAACTAAACATCAAAAACAACGGTGACGAAACTATCACAGGAGTTAAGGTGTCTGTTACATTTGAAGAAACTGGTGCTGAAGGACAGTACGCTCGTGTAGCATTAGTTGATGGCAATACTTGGAACACTTATGCAGTTGAAGATTCAGGTAATGAAATCACAATCGGTAATATGGCTGCTGGTACAGAAAAGAACTATGTACTATATGTATGGTTTGAAGGTACAGACGCAGATTGTACTGATATTAACCGTGGTAGCGAAGTTCCTAATGTTTCAATCGCAGTATCTTGTGATACATCATCAACCGCTGCTTAATTTGCAACTTTATACAATAAACATTTAAATTATTAAGGTATTAAGTGCTATGCACTAATATAAAAACAAAAATCCCTGTGGTGTTTTAGGGACAAAAAATTATTTTAGGAGGAATTTCTCAATGAAAAACACAAGAAAAAAATTATTAGTGTCTTCAATCGCTATGTTATTAGTAGCATTGTTCGCACTAAGCACAGCAACATACGCTTGGTTCACAACAAGAACAACATTAACAGCTGACGGTATCAACGTTAAGACTGCTAAGGCTGCTGATCTTCAGATCGCAAATGATACAACAGATTACACAAGCGACGATATCTCTTACGATGTTGAAGATTTAATCTTAAACCCTGCTCATACTGATGACGAAGGCGCTAACTGGGTATTCGCTTACTCAGAAGACAGCACAGATGCTGATGTTGATGCAGAAACAACTGCTATTGATGAAGACGATTTAGACGGTTATGTTTTCGCTGATTCTCTAAAGATTAAGAACAACGGTACAGAAACAATCACAGGCGTTGAAGTTTCAATTCAGTTTGACGAAGAAAACGCTGGTGGTCAGTATGCTCGTGTAGCACTATATGATGGCGCAACATGGACAGAAGTTGAAGCTGGCGACGAGGCTACAGTTATCGAAATCGGCTCAATGGCTGCTGCTGCAACTAAGGAATACAGCCTATATGTATGGTTCGAAGGTACAGACGCAGATTGTATCGATACAAACCGTGGTAGCGAAGTTCCTAACGTTACAATCGCAGTATCTTGTGATACATCATCAACAGCTGCTTAATTTATAGCCAATATTACATAAGAGGGTATAAATTAACTAACTAATTAGTAAGGAAACGGAGACTCCCTATGAAAAAGAAATTAACAAAGGTATTGAATATTATTGTTAATATTTTAATTGTAATGATATTCGTAATATCCGTATTCGTATTGTCAGTTACATTAACAACTAAATCACAGGGAGTCCCTAACTTATTTGGTTATGCTCCTATGACTGTAATCTCAGACTCAATGGAACCTACATATGAAGTTGGCGATTTAATCATTGGTGAAGTTGTAGAACCCGGCGATACATTTGAGGTTGGCGATATTGTTACTTTCCAGCAGGAAATTAACGGACAAATATCTCTCAACACTCACCGTATTGTTGAAGTAGAAGAACGAGACGGAAAAAGATATTATCAAACAAAGGGTGATAATGCTCTTGCTCCAATAGATGATGATGTTAAAACAGAGGTTGATTTCGTTGCAAAGTGCACCGAAACACGCAAAGTATCCGGTTTGGGTAATGTTTTTACATTTATTACTTCATCTATGGGCTTCTTCATCTGCATTTTACTTCCAATGATTCTGTTCTTTATTTACGAGGCAGTTCGAGTTGTTATCAATGTAGTTGCATATAACAAAGAGAAGGCTGTGTCCGCCGCTATGGATGCAGTTGCAAACGCAGAACTCACAGAGGAGCAAAAGCAGAAGGCTATTGCCGAGTATTTGGCAACGCTGAATGCACAAAACAATGAAACTCCGGAATCAGACCAAACACCATCTGATTCCACACAAGACTCACAGGAAACTCCTGATGAACCTCAGCAAGAGGCAGAGGAAGAACCTGTAGTGTCAGAAGACCCACAGGATTCACCTGCTGAGTCTTAAAAGAGTAAGAATCAGTATTAAACACCTGCTGATTCTGTAAATGAGTATTTTACTCAATTTTGTCCCAAACACTATGTGTTGGATTTTTATGTAACGGTTATATTACTTTTCCGCATTAAGCGGAAAAGTAATATTATGTTATTTTTATTCCCATTCAGTTGCGCACTTGATGCAATCGAAATGGGAGAGAGAAAGCTCACACGCTTTCTTATTTAAAGGTAGATTTTTTTAAGGAGACGAAAACCGTGGATACAATATTTAGTTTTCTCTTTAACTTCCTTGGGCAGTTCTTTGGCTCATTGTGGTCAGGTATTGCTGGAATTTTCACAGCCATAGGAGGAGCGTTCAACTTCCCTGCATATGTGGATATTATACGCGATTATACAACTGAATTAGGTGGCTTGGCGTGGTTTGTCGCTATTGTTGCTATCGTTTTATTGGCAGCGGTTTTGGCGTTGTTTGTATGGTTAATTATCGTCGCTGTAAAAAAGTTTATCCGTTCACATCGCAGAAGAAAAGATACAGCATCTCTTGTTGATGAGGTTAACGCCCTCAACCGTGAGGTTATGCGATTAAATCTTGAAAAAGACAAAATACTTTCTATGAAGGTTAGCCAAATTGGTCTTAACCCTAACGAGATTTCTGAACTTACAGGTGAAGAACTTGAGACTCTCAATGATCAGGAAGCAACTGGTGAACCTCGATTCTTCAAACTTGCAGAAATTGACGAACTTTGGGCAGATTATCAGCCACCTGTATATGACAATGACATTACATTGCCTGAATTCTGCGAAAGATTTAGACTATTTGCTTGTTCAAGACTCGGTCTTTACTATGAACTAAAACTAATCAGATTATTCGTTGCTTCTTTTGCATCAACTCGTTTGATTATCCTACAGGGTATTTCCGGTACAGGTAAAACTTCACTTGCTTACGCATTTGGTAAGTTTGTATGTAACCCATCAGTTATTACTCCTGTTCAGCCTTCTTGGCGTGACCGTTCAGAGTTGTTTGGTTACTTCAACGAATTTACAAAGAAATATAACGAAACTGACCTACTTCGTGCTATGTACGAAGCATCTTACAACGAAAACGTTTACTTGGTAATCTTGGACGAAATGAACATCGCCCGTGTAGAATATTACTTTGCAGAAATGCTTTCTATTCTTGAAATGCCACTTCGTGAGGAATGGATAGTTGATATCGTTCCTAACGTATGGGCTAACGACCCTAAGCATCTTGCAGGTGGTCAGCTGACAATTCCACCTAATATGTGGTACGTTGGTACAGCGAACAACGACGACTCTACATTTGCTATTACTGATAAGGTTTACGACCGTGCTATGACCATCAATATTGATACCAAAGGTACTCCATTTGATGCTCCTGACACAGAGCCTGTAACAATCAACTATCATCATTTTGAAGATATTCTTAACAAAGCAAAGGCAGAAAACCCTGTTTCTGAAGATACACTCAAGAAGGTTGCGGTACTTGACGACTATGTAATCGCTCATTTCCGTATAGCATTTGGTAACCGTATTATGAAGCAGATGAAGGACTATATCCCTGCTTATGTTGGTACAGGTGGTACTGAACTTGACGGTTTAGATTACGTGCTTGCTCGTAAGGTATTCCGTAAGTTTGAGGCACTCAACCTTGCCTATATTCGTGATGAAATCGACGGCTTGGTTGCTTATCTTGACGAGTTGTTCGGCGAGGAGAATATGGGCGAGTGTAAAGAATACCTACTTATGCTTAAGAAACTGGTATAATTTTACATATTCAACAATTATCATACTTGGGGACGCCGTTCTCGGCGTCCCACAAAGTGTTTTTATATGGTTCTATAATTGAACTGATTAAGTAAAGGTAAACAACGAGGTGAGCAAGATTTGGAGAATTTAGATAAGTTTTATCGATCCTACAAATATATGCGACAGATGTTGCATTCTGACTATACCCACAACTACATAAGACAAAATCTTGCTGACGCAGACAAGGGCGAGGATATTCTCACTGGCCGTACCAACGAGAAAGTCATCGATATGGACTGGGTTAAGGCTATAGAGGATGCTCTCCCATACATTGAAAACGCAATTGATGAACAGCGTCGTTTTATCAAAGAAACTCAGGAAGTTTATCGAATTGATAAAGCAAAAATCATCAACAAAGACTCTGTTAAGCATCTTTCACAGCATACTAACTATATTGCTAAAGTTGAGGGCGATATGGTTACTCCTAACAAGATTTTAACTATTGAAAGAGAAGAAAGTTTTGAAATTTACGAAAACCGTTTTCTGATTACTTTAATCAGACAAGCGCTTTTGTTCGTTACAGATAAATATAGAAAAATGATAGATGCCCCAACCGACACCTATCACAAGGTTGAAATGGACCGTAACTTGGTTCTTAACAACCAAAAGGTTAATTTTAAGGTTGAATATAGTAACGAATTCAAAGAGGAAAAGGCTAAAGACCTTGATGTACAAGACTACGAAAAGCTAAACGACTTTGACCGTGTACGCCGTATTCGTGAAAAGTTAAATATTTTCCTAACTACTCCTCTTATGAAGGAAATTGCAAACTCCGTTCCTGTTCGTCCACCAATTCTGCATACTAACCTTATGATGAAGAACCCTAACTTTAAGGCAGCGCTGGACTTGTATAACTACCTAAATGCCTACAAAAAAGATGGTTTTGAAATCGTTAGTAAAGATTACTCAGGTAAGATGGACGAGGAAGTTCAGTACGCTATGTACTTCTCCATGAGTTTCCAGCATTTTATGATGACCATTGCTACCAACCCTGCTTTGCAGAAACTTTTGGAAGAGCGTTATCAGGCTGAAAACGAGGAATATGAGCGTCAGGGTAACTTGCCTCTTGAGGAACAGAAGCGTAGAGAACTTGAACTTATAGAGAAAGTTCGTCGTGAAGAACTAAAAATTCGTCTTGCTGAAATTCGTGACAGAGAAAAAACTATCCGTAAGCAAGCGACTGAAATCAAAGACTTAAAGCGAGAAATTGAAGCTCGTGACAGAAAAATTGAACAACTTGAAAGCCAGATTAGAGCACTTCAGGGTGAAATTAAGGAACTCAAAGAAGAAATTCAGGCTCTTAAGGCTGAACTTATGCGTGCTTACGACAGAATCAAAGAACTTGAAGCACGTGTTGCAGAACTTGAAGCTAAGGTTGCCGAGTTAGAAGCCAAAGTTGCAGAACTTGAAGAAATCAAGGCTCAACTTGAGGCTCAGGTTGCACAACTTCAGGCAAAAGTTGCTGAGTTGGAAGCAATTATTGAAGAACAGAAGGCAAGAATTGCTGAACTTGAAGAAATTGTTGCTCAGCAAAAAGCAAGAATTGAAGAATTAGAGGCTGCAGTTGCTGAACTCGAACAGATTAAAGAGGCTCTTGAAAATAGAGTTGCAGAGTTAGAGGACGAAACTGCTCGCCAGAAAGCATACATTGCAGAACTTGAGGAGATTAAGGCACAACTTGAGAGCGAAGTTGCATCTCTCAAGGAGAATGTGGCTGAACTTGAGGCTATTAAAGGCTTGTTGGAAGCAAGAGTTGCAGAGTTGGAGGCAGAAACTGCTCAGCAAAAGGCAACAATAGCGGCTCACGAAAGCACAATTGCACAGCAGTCCGAAACTATCAATGGTTTGGAAACCGACCTTGCAACTGCTACTTCTCATATTGCAGATTTAACAGAAACCGTTGCACAGCGTGAAGATACTATCGCAATTCAGAGTGCAGAAATTCAGTCACTTAACAGTAATGTTGCAGATTTGAACGATCAACTTTATGCAGAAAAAGAAAGCCATAAAGAAGATGTTGAGGCAGAGGTTCAGGCTCACCTTGACCATGTTCAAAAACTTAATGATATGTTCGAAACAGAGCGAACAAAACTCATTTCTGATCATCAAAAAGAACTCGAAAATAAAGATAAGGGTCACGGCAAGTTAGTTGCTTCTCTTAAAAACGAGCACAGTGCACTGTTTGCAAAGTTTGAGAAAAAGCACGAAAACGAAAAAGCAAAAATCAGAAAAGATGCCGAAACCCGCATCAAGGCTGCTGATAGAGAAGCCGAGAAAAAGGCTAATGCAAAACTCAAGGTTGAAATTGACAAGTTAAAAGCAGAGTCAAAGAAATCAGAGGAAAAACTCAATCAGGCAGCAGCCAAGTACAAAGAAGAATTTAAGCGTGAAAAGGGCAACATCAGTCTATTCAAAAATGACTATTTCTACGGTGCTCTTGGTGTTAGAACAATCATTGCAGAGAATATGCTTGAACAAGAAGCCACTCGAAGCGAGGTTCTTAACAAAGTCGCTAACCCTAACAACATCTCTGCTTTGTATTTTGTTAAGGATAAAAAGAGATCTGCACTTTATCTTGGCAGTCACAACGACTTAACTTTAATCAAAAATCTCAAAGTTGGCGCTGATATTGACGATTGCAAGGACTTAATCGTTCAATATCTTGCTAGGGCAGATTTAACAGGTGCATATGTTACATACGCTAAGACAAACAGAAATTCTATGGAAGATTTTGCTGATTACTTGTCAGTAAATGCTGGTTTTGCAGAAGTTTCTGTTTATGGTGTGAACTCAAAGCAGGGTGCATCAACCATAGGTATTTATTTTTACAAGGGATAAATTATGAAGCAAGAAAAAGTTAGCCTCCAACAAAGGCGTAATATGATAATTAAAAATTCAATAATTATGCTTGTTTTGTTGGTAGTGATTTTTCTTGCTACAATGTCCTGGTTTACAGTGCGTAAGTCCTACAAAGCAACCGGCATCAACATTATGACAGAGGAACCTGAAATTGTTCAGTTTGCTTTGCCTGATGAAGAAGGTAGTTATCCTGCTGATGATGAGGCTTATGTGGACCATTTGCAGTTAGAAGATGGCTTGGCAGATATTTTTGCTTATTTTGACAAAGATGTTACAAGCGATGGACTTAACTTCTTTTTGCCTACTCTTAAGTATTCCAACGGTCTTAAGGTTGTAGATGATGACAAGGGTTGGACTAAAGCAATCAATGGCGAGGACTATGTTTCCGTTGATTTCTATGTTCGTTCTAACAAAAGCAACCTTTATGTTTCAGAAAATTCTTACCTTGCAGCAGGAAGTACAAAAGTGCTGACAAAGGAATTGTCAACCAGCCAAGATGATAGTTATTACGACAGTTACGACAGAGTTAGTCCATATGGCAACTTCTCTGCTGATGGTATTGTTGGTGCTATGCGAGTTTCTTTGGTGCAGTCAGGTATAACTGACGAAACAACCGGCGCTAAGAGTTGCAATTTCCTTTGGATACCACGACCAGATTTATATCTTGACGGTATCAATGAGTTAACATTATACGACGGAGTATTAAAAGACTATATTATTCCTGATATTACTTTTGAAAAAGGCTCAACTTATGAGCATAACTACTATTATCCTTCTGATGAATCAGAAGCAAACGCAATTTCAGGCAACGGAATGACTGAAAAGACCTACGAAGGTGCTGTAGCATCTGTTGTAGAAGAACAAGTAAGTTACGCTGGGTACACTCCTTTGTTGGGTGAAAATTACCAGGTGTCTGATGCTACAATGGTAGCAAGTGACGTTACTATTGGCGAAGAAACTTACTATATTTACAAATATACCCTAAACATTTGGATTGAGGGTACAGATGCTGAGGCTCGTAGAGCCCTAAATGGTGGTGTGTTTAATTTGTGTTTGAAATTTAACACAGGTGAACAATAACCCAAACAAACAAAAAAATTACGACTATTAGCAGAAAAGAGGTGAGATAAATGGAGAAACTGCATTTTTGGTTAGTTGAAAAAGTTGCCAAGGCAACTGAAAACATTAAGAGAAACAAAAAGCAGGTTATTACTTCAGTTATCTCACTTGTTGTTTCTGTGATGATATTGATTTCTGCTACATTGGCATGGTTTACTCTTACAGAATCAGATGTTAGCACAGGTGTTATGAAGTTAGATGCAGGACTCGGTCTTCGTGTAAATGACGGCCAGGAAGAAACTAACACCATTACTATCAAAGGTGATTCAACTTTGATTCCTGCTTCCAGTGTAGACGGATATAATTTGTACTTCCCTCAGGATGGTACATTTTCAAGCGTAACTGATGAGATGCGATTCAGAAGTGCCAATGTTGGCGACAAGAACGTGCATTTCATTCAGGTAGACTTTACATTAACTGCTGATGCAGATGTAACTGATGTTTTTATTGATACAGAAAACTCATACATAACTGTTGGTGGTAGTGCTGAAAGAGCAGGTGCTATTCGAGTTGCTTTCCTTGACGAAAGAAACCGTGACCCTATTGTGCTCAACTCTTACGCAAGTAGTTCTGACTATTCTCGTAAAGTTCAGGCAGTAGAAAATGTTTCTAACTTTACCGGCAAAGTAACTAATAAGGAAGATCAAACATCATATTCTTTTGCAGCGTTCTCATCACTTGCAAATAACCCTATTGTAAGTCTTGATGCAAGTGAATCTACCAAAATTTCAGTAATCGTTTGGTTAGAAGGTACTGACGATTTGTGTACAAGCAGTATTAGTGGTAAAGACCTTGATATTTGCTTGTCATTTACATCATCTTGGGAAACACAGCAGACTGTTTCTTTCATTGATGATACCACAGACAAGTGGCTCACAGAAGCAATGGAAGAAGACGGTTCAAGTTTGATTTTGGAATATACAAAAGCAGACGGCTCATCTACTACATTTACTTTGTATCAGGATAGTGACGGTAGTTGGTTCTGTAATATTCCTGAAAATGTTACAAGCAAATTAGTTTTCAAGCGTGTTGACAGCAACGGTAACGTGCTACAAACATGGGCAAAAGATACTGTAGGCGAGAGCACTACAGACAGAGGAACAAGTACTGTTTACTACGCATATGACGGAAGTATTCCTAACAATGCAAGTACAAATGAATGTACTGGTTACTGGTTGACAAACGACGACGAGAATGATATTGACAAGGATGAATTTGAGGACTTTGACGATATCTTTAACGATTTATTTGGATAATTTAGATTAAGGAGGTGTCACAATGAAAAAATGTTTTAACGTGTTTAAAACTATGGGCAGAAAAAATTTAATACTTTCATTGATGGCACTTGTCCTTGTTGTTGTACTTGTTACAGGCACAACATACAGTTGGATAGAGAACATCACTTCTGTTCAGATTAAAGTTGACGATAGTTCCAAGAGCAATACTTCTCTTGTAACTGCTTCTGATTTGGACAGCACTGTTGTTATCTCAAAAGATACAACAAATGCTATTGACTTAGGATCGTATTTTTATGAGTCAGGTAATATGCACCTTAGCGCTTGTTCTGGTGATGGTGAACTATTTTATTTTAATAATTTAGTTCAAAGTACGGGTGATTCTGATGACAGCACCTCTATAGATAGTTGGCGTTTGGGTACTGCTGATGACGAGAACACCGCTTATCTCAGCGTTACATTTGACGTATATTCTCCTGATGCAACAACTGACTATTGGTTTGATAGTGTTCCTACAATTAAAACAATAAATAGCGAAGATCCGGTAGCAGAAAATGTTTGTTATTCTATAACGGTTGATGGTAACACAAAGGTTTATTCCACATACAAAAACAATTACTATAAAATTGCAGATGTTAACGGCAAAGGTAGCATTACACCAACAACTGTTAATAATGCAAAAAATTATGTACATAACGAAACTGATAACGAAAATTACGAGAACGTTTTGTTTACAGTTAAAAAGGGTCAAACCAAGAGAGTTAATATGAAGTTTTGGCTCCAATATACAGGCACAGATGTAAAATTTGCAGATGCAGAAGTGTACCTCAATATGATTATTGCATCTTCTTGGGCTTATACTCGTACTATTTATTTTGAGGACTGTACAAACGATAAGGCATCGACCAGTTTCAACTGGGCTACTTCTAACGGTAAAGAAGCATTCTTCTTAAAAATTAGAAACGAAGACACTTATTTTGAAATGTCTCGTCTAAGTAACGATTCTACTGACGATGGTTATCACACATTGTATGTAGAAATTCCTGCAGCATACAATGACCTTGAAATAGCGTTCTTAAGATGTAACGGTCAATATGATAGTGGTAATGAAGGTAAAGAAGTAGACGGAATAGAATGTTGGAACTATTGGATAGACGATACTACTTTGCCTGCAGGTGCTGCTGATGCTACTTTCTATGCAATAGGAAGCCAAGATAACAATGGTACTTGGGAAGAAGTTGAGCAAATTTGGCTTGTGGACGCAGGTTATCTTGTAGTATCAGGGGACACTTCTTATGATGGTGATATCTGGTTGCACGATAAATCTTATGTTTCGGATCAGATAATGTGTAAGACCGGTGATTACGGTATGTGGACCACCTTCGTTCGTTCTGCTTCTACTAACATTGACTTTGAAGTAAAGGGTTCGGAGTGTTCTTATGCTAACAGAACTTTAGGTTATACCAACGACGGTGATGTTAAGGGAAGTAATGATATATATTATATAATTGACGGTATAGAAAATAGTGGCATAGCAGGCCATTGGTCCGAGAGCAAATTCACCGCTTCAAGTGGTTACTATTTACTGGGTGACTCTATGGGTGGTTGGAGTATAGAATCTGGTATACAGATGTATTATCAGGATAGCGCTCGTGCAGACGGTGGCGCAGAGGTATATGCTACTGTAGATTTAGCCGAGGGCACACATGAGTTTAAAATCACAAGAGCAGGCGTTGACTGGTTCACCAATACAGGTGAAATCGTAGATACTACCTTGGCGACTTCTTCAAATGGTTGGGATATGAGTAATGACAAAAGTCTTGATGACTGTAAATTGACCTCAAAAGGCGGAGGAACTTACTTATTTATTTTCAATAAGAACACAAATAAACTTACAGTACATAAGATTCCTACCTTGCCTGCAGAAGGTAACAAGCGAGTTTATGTTGCTTTGCAAGCGTCTTGGGGAAACTGGCTATCAAAGATTAACCAATGGTCAGCCGCAGGAAAGTCTATTAGTAGTAACGATGCAAGTATACATTGGATAAAAGACGATTTCTCATACGGAAGCAGAACATACAAATTGTTCTGGTCTGATTTTGACGAGGATACTGACCGTATTCAGTGGGTTTCTAATTCTGGTGCATATGTTCCAAGTACAAGTAACGGAGACGGATACAGTGGTTTAACTTGTACTGTTGACACAGGTTATTTATATTATTTGTATAGTTCTAGTGGAAACAAACCTAATTACGTAAGTTCAGGGGTCCAAGTTGCTCCGGCTTTACAAGTAAGCGCAAAATCAATTACTCTAGGTGAGTCTGTAACTTTAAGTTATACAGGTTCTCTAAACACAGGTATTGCAGGTCTTGGCTCATATGTTGCATATTATGTAACTGATGAAGATGGTAATACTTACAATGTTTCAAGTAATTGGCTACCAAAAGAAAAGGGTACTTACACAGTTACTTTGCGTGCTCACGATGGCTACATTTTAACTGATGAAAGTGATACTATTACAGTAGAAGTAAAATAATCATTATTTATTATAAAAGGTGGTGATACCATGAAGAAAACTAAAAAACTTTTTATTACAGTACTTATTTTGGTTTTGTGCCTTTGCGTTGCAATACCGTCATTCTCATGGTATGACCGTGACGGTTCCATTCAAGGAAGAGATATTAAACTTAACGAATATTATTCTGTGTCCGGCTATAATAGTGACCTTTCAATGGTAACTTACGGTGGTGCAGTTGCTTCTAACGGCCGTATCGTTTACAAAACCGACGAGGAACTTACTGACCTAACAACAACTGTTGAGTCAGGAGATTCTGCTTATTTCAAAACTATTATTACCAACAAAGGCGCTGATGCAAGTACTGGCTTGTATCTTAACAATATTTGTGATGATGCTATTAACAGCCAAGTGTATATTGGTTCAACAAGCCCAATTTACACTCGTCGTTCGTTTAGCCCTTCTGCATCAGCCTCCAAATCAGTAACCAACACAATGCGAGTGTATTTTCAACCTCGTAGTTATTGGAGTGGTTCAACTTTCTATGTTTTTTACTACAAAACTGACGATAATTATGAAACAATAAAAATGACATATGCCGGTTCTCATGAATCTGCTTCTATGGGCACAACTTATGCTACATACTATGCAGATATTCCTATTGATACTAGAGGACTGTTCTTTTCTCGTGAAGAAGATCGCTACGCAAGTGGCTCAGACCGTACTCAAACTATGACGGATGTAATAAGTGACGGTATGAATTCTTTGTGTTGTGTAGTTTATTATTTAACTTCCAGCACAAGTGACACTGCTTATGGTAACGCTATTGGAGATCACTTTGCGTTAGCAGACACTACGGATAACTACAACCTTGGTACTAACATCTTAAATTATTACAATAAAATTTATGGCGACAAAGGTTCTTCTGTTTCTATTGCATTGGAACAGCATGTTGATTATACAGGATATAGCACAAAGGTAAGTTATAAAACAAGCAACTCAAATGTTGCAACTGTTGATAGCAACGGCTTAGTTACTATAAATAAAAACGCCACAGTAGGTAGCACATGCACAATAACTACTTCCATAGGAAGTAGATATAATGACTTAAGCGTAGCAGAAACTACTGTTACTGTAATCAACTCGTCCAGTACCCTTGCTGTTGCCGAAAATTTAGAGATTAAAGCAGACAGTACGGTTGAAGTGTGTTGGTTTGTAAAGAATACTACTGACAAAGCCATAGAATTTAGTGCAGCAGGTTTAGTAATATCCTTGTAATTGGGAGAATATTTTGGAACAAACAAAGGCTAAAAAAAGTACATTTAAAAAAATTAAAACTATTATATCTTGGGTGATTATGATAGCGTTGGTTTTGGTGGTGGCAGTTATTTTAATCACAAGAATCAACGGTAACACACCGTCTTTTATGGGCTATTCTATCTATAGAATTAGTTCAGGCAGTATGGAGCCTACTCTTGAAGTTGGAGATGTTATTCTAGTAAAAGAATGTGAGCCCCAAGATTTGCAGATAGGGGATATTGTTACTTTTCAGGGCGAAGGTATATACGAGGGGAAAATTATTACTCACCGTGTAATCAAAGCCACTTATGAGGAGAACGGTCAACTTTACTTTGATACTAAGGGTGACGCTAACAAGAATGACGATCCTGTCAACAAAGCAGAGAGTCTTTACGGTAGAATGGAAACTACTATTCCGTGGCTTAACTTCTTGTATGACTTTTTCCTTACCCCTTGGGGGTTGCTCACAATTATAGGTATTATAATACTTGCGTTTATTGATGATATAATCAAATTCTTTAAGGCTGTGTCAGGTACAGGTATTGAAGAAGAAAAGAAAGAAGACATCAACGATATTATTGCAAGAATTCAGCAGGAAGAACAAGCAAAGAAATCACAAAATAAAGATAAATAAAGAATTAAGGCGCTTCTTTGGAAGTGCCTTTTTTGTGTTATTTTACGTTTAATTACATTTATTTTAGTTTAATAAATGTTTTGATTTGTGACATAAGTCAAAAATTATTAGGGTGTTTTGTGCACATATACAAAATATGCAAATTTATTTGTTTGGGTAGT
The DNA here is from genome assembly GCA_964629465.1 of uncultured Ruminococcus sp. Lineage (GTDB taxonomy): Bacteria > Bacillota > Clostridia > Oscillospirales > Acutalibacteraceae > Ruminococcoides. The sequence continues at coordinate 18,803 of CAZVRE010000011.1, forward strand.
AATTTTGTGCTAAAATAACTATGAATAAGTATGGGGTACTATGCCCTTTTTTAGATATTATATGATTATGAACTCACAATATTGGAGGAGTTACTATGACTAAAAAATTATCAAAAATTACCAAGAAAGCATTGTCGGTGATATTATGCTTGATTATGATGCTTTCCACAATGCTTATAGGTGTGTCTGTACCTGTAGGAGCTGTCAGCCATTCAAGTGGAAAACGTGTATTTTTCAACAGTACCGAGACTGGCTGGGAAGGTGATTTTTATTTATGCTTAGAACATAGTGACGGTTCCTTGACAACACTTTCAATGACTCAATTCGCAGCGCCAAATATGTATTTACATACGTTTGCACAGGCATACTCTGATGTTTCGGCTACTTATGTTGCTTGTGATACCAACGACGACGCAAGTGTTTTTGAGCACTACACAGGCACTACTGCAGATGCATTTACAACAAACGTAGTTTTAATTACACCTTCATCATCTCAAAATGGTGATTCTATTACGGTTACTACAGGTACTGCTTATACAGTATATACCGATAATAACTATGCTTATATAAGTAACGGTACAAATTCAGACGGTACTGTTGGTACAACTACCGTTGAAGGCACAGTGGCATCCTCAACCCACGTTGCAAGTTCATCTACCAAATTGAGTACAGCATCATCTGCAAACGCTTACTTAAGATTAGTAAATGGTTCTTATGCAAAACTAACCGCTACTCCAGCAAGTGGTTACGAATTTCAGGGTTGGTACAAAGTTGCCAACGCAACAGCAGCAAAAGCAGCGCTTAACGACTCTGATTTTGTTACAATGGATAATCCATTTGAATATATAACTTCAACTGAAATTGTTTATTACGTTGCAAAATTTGGTGTTGCAACAGTTAAGTACGATGTAAATGTATCTGCAGGCGATGGTGGTACTGTTAGTCCATCAGGTACAATTCAAGCAGGTTCTAACCCAACCTCTATTATTGCAACGCCTAATGACGGCTATGTTTTTGACGGTTGGACAGTTACCGATGGAGCAAATGTTGCTGACGCAACCTCTGCCACAACAAGCGTTACTGCTACAAGCACAGGTACTGTAACTGCAAATTTTGCAAAAGTACAGACTGTAGATTATTCTGCAATAGGTGATAATGTTGCAATTTCATCAGCTACAAGTACACTGAACGGAGTTTCATCTGATTTTGTTAGTGGTGCACAATTGAGAGTAGGTTCGCAGGTTACCATTACTGCGTCAGTAGATGCAGGTTTCTCATTAACTGAATCTTCTTGGAAAAATCTACCTGATGGTGCTACCTTTAATAGCGATTATACACAAGTTACTTTCAATGTGGAAAGTGGCGTTGATTATAATATTATGGTTACTGCTTCTGCAAAACCTCTTGTTCTTAACTTTACTGAAGGAGATTATGGAATTGCAGGTAATTATACTGTTACTTTCAATGGTACAGTATATAAGGAACCATCTCAGTTAGAAGTTTATGCAGGTGATATTGTTACCTTAGAAGTTGAAGTTGCTGATGAAACCTACACTCTCAGCAGTATTAGTGCAGAGGGAGGTATATTGGAAGGAAGTTTCACAGATACGTCTTACAATACCAGCATATCTGCTTGGAGTAAAGCATCAGGTAGTTATACATACACAGTAGGCACAACTGATGACACTATCACTATCAATTATGCAGCAACAACTCCTGTATGGTTAAGTTTAGATGGTTATGGTATAAATGGCAGTCCGGACCCAACGCCTATTAGTGGTTATACAGAACGTCTTAATGTATACTTCAACAGTACATTCAAGATAATTCCTGAATTTCGATTGGGTGAAATAACAAACATTGAACGTGTGAGCTCATTAAATATTTGTGAATATAATGCAGAAGATGAAACCTTTACTTTAGGATACGGAACAAATCTAAACAACATATTTAGATTGACTATTACAAATACAACAAAAGCAGGACTTACAAATGAATATAAACAATTTATTCGATTTGTGGCACAAAAAACAGAAGTTCAGGAAAGTTACTTGAATTTGCAAACATTGTATAATACTTGCCTAAGTGAAGAAAAAGAAAATTACGAAGACGGTGACGGACTTGGCCCTGTATGGACAACATTTGCTAATGCGTTAAAAAATGCACAGGAAATTATGGAAGCAAATCCTGATTTACCTCAGGCAAGCGACACTGACAATAAATATCAAGAGGCTTACGAAGCATTGCTACAGGCAAGTGAAGCACTAAAAACTGCAAAGCGAAAGACAGGCTTTTATGTTGTTACCTCAACTAATATATCGACGGTTCAGTTAGATGTTGCTGATGTAGATGCAATGTTTAGCATTGAAAATGCTGATGGCACAGTAAAAACCGAAGAGGGTTTTTATGATATGAAAAACTTAGGTCAGGTTGAAATGAACGGCACGAACTACTATGTTCATTACATTGACTATATGGGTACAGCAAAGCAAGTTGCTTTTTATTCCCCAAGTGGTTATATTACATCTACTTTTATAGAAGAATTTACTTTTGGTAAATATTATTTAGATTGTAGAACCGCAAAAGGTGGATCTTCTACATGGATATCAACCTATACAAATTATGTGCCTTTAACAGTTACAGTTAACGTTCCGGATGGTACAGAGATTTATCAGAGTGAAAATTATGACTTAACCCAGTTAGATGTTGCATATTCAGGTAGTTTTGTAAATTCAGGTGCACAATGCAATTTAGATAGTTACTCAATTGCTTATCCATCTGACTTAAGCACATTTGAAACAGTAAACACTCCTTCTCATTGGGCTTCGTTAGAATATGGTGATCATACTGCTCGCATAACTGCATCTATCAAAGACGCAGTTACAGGTGAATCTTTGTTTACATCATCTGGCGATGTAACACTTGATGTTATCAAAATCGATAAGATTACCGTTGCAGAAGTTGAGGGGGCAACAGTAAAGGTTAGTTACACCAATAATGAGGGCGAAGACATCACTATTAAAGAAGGAGAGAGTAACTTTGCCCGTAACGGTACAGAAATTACTCTAGAGGTAATTACTGATAGTGGTTGCGATTTTGAGTACTTCCTAATAAATGGCGAAAAATACACAGAATACACCTATGTTCTTGCAGATAAAGATATAGATGTAAAAGCAGTAATATCAAGAATTGTAGATGTAGATGTTGTTTTTGATCAAAATGTTACATTAACTGCAGGTAAATCTATTGATATCAAAGGCTTAACAGATGAGGACGAAAATGTTGTAACATATACTTATATAATTAATGTTATGTACGACGGCGAAATAATCTTCACAGAAGAATATACCGACGACGGCTCAAATTCTGTAACATTTACCAATGACGGTACATTGGAAAACGGTGTTTATTATGCTCAGGCTACACTAAAAGGCTTAGATGCTGATGGCGCAGTTATTATATCGGGTGTATCACGCCAAAAGCCGATTTTTGTAACTGACGATGAGGTTGCCGTTATTGATACAAAGTTGACTGCAACATATGACGGCGTGGTATATGAAGACAACAATTCTTCATTTATCGTAGATTCAGGTGAAGTAATTACTTTTAACGCAACTGTTGAAGAGTGCCCTAATGCAGTAACATATAAATATCAATTCTACAAGTCATATAGTGAGGTTACTTCTGTAAGCGATTTGAAGTTTGAGGAAATCGCAACACCTCTTATGGAAAATGCAGAAGAATCGGCAAACACTTTCTACGACTTGGAGATCACATTTAATGAACAATCAAAAACCTATTACTACGTAGTAGTAATTGCGTATGACGAAAATGGTAATCAACTTTCTATCGAAAGTTCATCGCTATACAATGGCTATATTGCTGCTACGCCTATTGAGGCAGATCGCAAACTATACTTCTGTATGAATACTGCTCCTGAAGGTCAGCAGTGGAATATTGGCGATGCTTATCCTGTAACTGTTACTAATGAACATTGGGACAGAAAAAATGTTACAATGTATCTTGACCCAGAGGACCAATACGCTGAGAAGAAAGGCGTGTATATGGGTTACTTTACAGAGAAAGAAATTCAGGCGATAAGAGAGTATGGTTGCACCTTTACACAAGGCGATAATGAAATCATTGCTTATGCAAATCCTATTGTTCAAGAAGGCTACATCTATACAGTTGAACCTGGTAATGCAGAAAAGAGCAGTATAGATAGCGTAGGTATATGGGGTGAATATGATGTTGCAATTAATCCATCTCGCCCTGATAACTGGAACGATGTTGTATCTGATTCAGTTGTAGATAATACAATTGTTTACTACGATAACTCCATTACACAATGGCGTGAAGTTTGGATTTCTTGTTGGAACAGTAGTAATACATCATACGCTTTCCGAATGAACAAACTCGATTCTGCAACAGGTTTTGACAATATTTATTACTTCGACCTAAACGGTGCAGATGTAACATCTGTATTAGGCGAAGATTATTTGGCAAATTGGCTTGCAGATGACGAACAGGGTGGCTTCTTGTTCCTTGATCGTGGTGGTTTCTATGACGAGGAAAATGGTAAGTATGTTTTAGGTTACGGCAAAGAATATGCCCAGTCTATAAATGTTCATGATTTTAATTACTCATTTGAAAACAGCGAAGCCTTAAACGAACCTGCTGACACAAGTTTATGGACTACATTTACACAGTGTAGTGCGCCTGTTTACTTTGGTGAATGGTATATGGTAAACAGTACAATGAACGCTACAAGTTTCAAGATGCGCTCATATGCAAGACAGTTTACTGACTTATATGATAATTATATCAACAATACAGTTAAGAGAAAAACTGTTAATGTGTATATTGATACTCATTACGATGATGCATTAGATAGTGCAAAACTTTATGTATCATCAACTTCAGAGTACTACACTTATAACGGCAGTTACTTCCATATGTCCCGTATAGCAGAAAGCAGTATTTACTACACAAGCGTTATTGTACCTTACACAGGAACAGATAATTTTGCAACCTACTTTGCTATTGACAAAGTAGAGATACAAAACGGCGATAATGTTATTCAACTTCCTGTAGCAGGCAAAATTGACTCCAACAAAATAATATCATCAGGTGAACTTTGGCTTGAGTCAAGTACTTCTGACTATTCAGCAAGTAACGGTACATATACTGCTACAGTAAATAATATAAGTAGCGAAACATTGTCTGGCTTGGTAAATATCGATTCTAATACCAAGCGTGTATATTGGGCTAACGACGGTTACACATTTACGGCTGCTGCAACAGGTAGCAAAGATGTATATTTGCATTACAACACAACAGGAGATACATTGACATTTGAAGAACCTGTTAAAATGACTTATACAGAAACTGTGGACCATATGAATCGTAGAGTTTATTACGCTGATGTTCCTGCTACAACCAAGGCTATGTACTTCTCACAAGGTAGCGAGAGCAACAGTTTGGGTACTACAACTTACAAATTTGCTAACACTTATGGATCTGATGCAGGTACAAAGAGTTGGGCATTTTACTGTAACGGTACCCATTCATCTGATACATATCTGGCATTGTACAAATACGATGTTACTCAAGCACCTTCCATTACAAACTATTATAGCAAGGCTACTTTGACAGTAGATGAGGTTGTGTCAGTAACTCCTAATAACTACTCAGGTACACTTTATTATGAATCATCTGACAATTCTATTGCTACAGTTGATAGCAACGGTAAGGTAACTGCTCTAAAGTATGGTGATGTAACCATTACAATTACTGCAGTAAGCAAAACAGGACTTTCTACTGCTCCAACTTTCAACGACGCTGTTTCTGTAACTTGCCAAGTTGAAGTTTGTAGCGAAAGCCTTACTATTGATACAGGCAACGACAATGATATAGTTGTGGTTGAGCCAGGTAGCACATCAAATATTGAATTGAAATATATTTTTAACGACAACACTTACGAGAGTGGTTTTACATTTACTTCTGCTAATACTGGTGTTGCAACAGTTACTAACGACGGTGTTGTAACAGGAGTTGGTAAAGGATTTACTACCATTACAGTAAAATATGGAAGTGAGGAACTTGCAACAATTGCAGTGGCAAGTGATTGTGCTGATGTTATGGGTTATAGCCATAGTATAACTCGCTTTGCTTCTTCAGCAGGTGGTTATATTGACAAGTCTTCTGTATTTGCGACTGTAACAGGTGGAAGGTATACAGATGATTCCACAGGTTATGTAACTATTGACGGTTCATATTACAAACTGATTTATGTAATTCCAGGCAGTACTTCATTATCAGTAAAACTCTATGCTACAGTTGTAAAAGAAGGTGCCGAGTACGAGTTTATGAACTGGACTAATAACAATAGTCAGGTTCTTTCTGAAAATGAAACTATCTGCATCAATTCAGCAGACGTTGCTCCTGTGTACTGTATAGCGAATTTTGCTTACGGTGCTGCAGAAAACTTAAAATTAAGTTATGAGTACTATGAATTCGATGATACAAATAATGTTTCTTACAACCCTAACAAAGTATCACTAAAAGAGGAACCAACAACTTATGAAGTTACCGTAAAAGTACCTAAGTCAACTCTTTACAATACAGTTAAGTTAAAGACACTTTACGAACAATATGCTCCTCATATTACAAGTGATTACTTTGAGTATGTTGCAAATGCTACAGGAATTCAGGCGTTCGCTGATGACTTTACAGGAGATTTTGTACTGACTTCCACAATGGATTATGTTGCAAGAGCATATACCGTTAGAGTTGTAAACCCTGACGGAGAAGAGAAAAACTTTAGTTCATATTATCAGCAGAAAACATATCTTCTTAATGCTGCTGATTATACTAAAGGCGATGCTCTTTACGGATATATTTGGTACGATTATGATTCAAAAGGCAACAAAGTTGTTCTTTCTACAAATCAGTACTATCAGTTAAGAATAACTCAGAACCGTACGTTATACGTAATGATTGCTACTAGTCCAACGGCTTCGGTATCAACATTGATAAATGAGCCACAATATAACCTTATAAATTCAAACGGAACACTAAAAATGGAGATGAATATGCTCATCGAAAACTATGTTCCTGAAGGTGTAGAAGTGCTTATGACAGGTGCAGTGTATTACTTTACGGATGCCAACGACTCTGTAACCGTACCTGACGATTATTTGGCTTCAAGCATTGAAGCTAAATATGCTGATGGTAGTATGAGTTCAAGTTTGGGTGTAGTTATTAACGATGGTACATATCAGGTTGCTGGTTATAAAACAAGCGAAACTAATATGACCAAGGGCAAATTTATATTTGCACCAACTACTACTTATTCCACATCAAGTTATAGATACTACAAGGTTTATTCCTATATTGTCTATACAACTGATGGTGGCGAAACTTACAGCACAACGGTTTCGAGTCCGGTAATTGCATCTGTGGCTTATTACGAGGGATAAAAATTTAAGGAGTTGCATCATTGATGCAACTCCTTTTTGTATATATAGGCAACAAAAAACCGTCCAATATGGACGGTTTAATTTATTAGTTATTATTCAACAATTGTAACATTGTGAGCAGTATTAGTGTCTTCATCATAATCAGGTAATGTAACACCGTATTTTTCAAAAATATCATTTACAATAAATCTGTCAGAAACAGAGATTCTGTAATACTCGTTGTTGTATTTAACAATGTTACAGCCATCATCTGCTAAGTAATAAGTTTTTACTTCTTCGTCGCTAATTGGAATTGTTACATAAATATCGCCAGAAACTTTACATTGGCTTTCCATTTCAACCTTTACTATCTTATTAAAGATACCCTGTAAAACTCGTGAGGAATCTTCGTTAACTTTTTTGTTAAGGTTGTTATCATCTGATGTGCATGTGATAGTTGTATCAATGTATGAATAGATATATTGGCCTTGATCTTGAGTGCTTAATTTTTGAGTTCTTCTGCAAACAAAAGTATTAAGAAGTAATCCAAAAATAACAACTGCCACCAATACTACAGCAATTACAATAATAGTCTTTTTGTTATTTAAGATTTTATCTTTCATAAAAAATCTCCTTATTTATGATTATCAATGTAATTATACAGCATTTGTACTGATTTTACAAGGTTTCACTTGAAGATATTTTGTCTATATGTTAAAATCTAATTGGTGATAAATATGAAATTTAAAAATTGCATTTATTTCCTTGTTATAATCTTATTAGTTTCTATAATCAGCAGTTCTTTCAGTGCCTATGCTGTTACAAAAGTTACGGTTGATGATTTTACTTATGTTGTTAAATCAAATGGAGAGTATAGTGTGTGTGGTTACTCGGGCACAAATGCAGATGTCAAAGTACCTCAGAGTATAAACGGTCATACTATAACCGAAGTTTACGAAAGTGCTTTCGAAAACAACAGCACCCTCAAATATATTTCGTTACCTGTTACTGTAACTGCAATTGGTGATTATGCTTTTGCAGGTTGCACAAGTTTGGAGGAGTTTGAACTCACAGCAGATATATCTACTGTTGGGCAGTATGCGTTTAAGGGGTGCACTGTATTAAGTAATGTCAATAGTTATTTTTGGCAGGGAGAAAAAATCGCCAACGGTACATTCAGCGGATGCACATCTCTCACCGATTTTTATATACCAGGAACGGTCAAGAGTATAGGCGCATTTGCCTTTATAAACAGTGGGCTTACTTCTTTGGAATTGCCTAACAATGTTACTGTAGTGGGGGATAGTGCATTCAAAAATTGTGCTGACCTTAAGAATGTTACTTTTGGCACAGGGCTAACGACTATAAATGCTTATTGCTTCCAAAATAGTGGTTTAACTGATTTATCTTTGCCTGACAATATTATAACTATTTCAACATACGCCTTTTCAGATTGTGTAGATTTAGCAACTGCTTTTGTACCTTCAAGTGTAGAGTCTATAGAATATATGGCGTTTGACGGTTGTGATAATCTTACTGTAACTGGATATACTGGTTCAACTGCAGAAAGTTACTGTATAGATAACGGCATTGAATTTAAAGATGTAACTTATCAACCCACTATTGATACAAGTGGTTACCAAAAAGCAGATGTTAACCTCGATGGATATATTAACATTATGGATGTTACTGCATTGCAGAGACATCTTGCTCACTTGGATATTCTGAGTGAACTTAGTCTTCAATTAGCAGATGCAAACGGTGACTTTGCAATTAACATCAGGGATGCTACTTACATTCAGTTGATGATTTTGGAACTTGTATAAATAACAAAGAAAAGCACCCTACGAAATCGTAGGGTGCTTAGTTTTGTAGAATTATTTGCGCACAAACAATACGCCTAATGTGTTTGGTCCACAATGAGTTGTGACGGTTCCCCCTGCTGTGGTTTCCAATACTTCCTCAAAGTAAGGAGCAACTTCTGCTATAATATCATACACACTTTGAATATCCTGTTGTTCGCATTTTGTATGAGTAATAAATATGCGATGATTGTCGATGTCATCTCTGTTGGCTAATCTCTCACGAACGTAATTTTTAATTACCATACTAATTTTGCCACGATATTTTTTGCCGGATTTCATCTTGCCGTCTTCAACTTCAATGCAAGGCTTGAGACTCAACAAGTTAGCGCCCAAAGCAGCAACGGCAGAACAACGACCACCTTTGTGCAGATAGTCGATACTGTCAACTACAAAACTTGCCTCAACTTTATCTGCAATAGCACGGCAACTTTCTGCAATTTCCTTTGCACTTTTGCCTTGAGCAAGCAAGTCTGCACCGTGCAATACTACAAGGCCCTGACCTGTAGAGAGGTTTCTTGAGTCAACTACATAAACATTGCCAACTTCTTCTGCCGCAATACGAGCATTAGCGCAAGTGCTTGAGAAATCACTGCTCAATGAGAAATGCACAATCTCGTCGTAGCCTTGTTCTTTCCAATAATTGAATATGTCAGTATAATCGCTAATACTACCTGCGCTTGTTGATGGAAGTACGCCCTTTCTATCTACAAAATCGTAGATATCTTCTGGGGTCATATCTACACCATCTTTACGCATCTCATCGTCTATCATTATATAAAGTGGGAGAATGGCAATATCGTATTTTTCAATAAGTTCTTTTGATAAATCGCAGGTACTGTCAGAAATAAGTTTAACTTTCATATAAATTCCTCCAATTTCAACTATAAATAACATTATATCACTTTTGTTGATATTTTCAACAAAAATACTCATTTATTTTTTCAATTGCATTATGGGCTATTATTTGCTCCCCATATTCCTTGACTTTTGCGCTGTATATTTTACTTGAGATGTATTTATCACAAAATTCACGAGTCTTAAAAACAAAAGATTTTGAGTGGTTAATATCTTCCATAATAACACAGTAATTATCGCCATAATAATACAAACTGCTTTTGGGAAGAATAATATTTTTACTGAATGCTCTGGCAAAAGAAAACAGATTTTCAGTAGTTTCAAAGGTACAACATATATCTTGGGGGAGTTTTTTTATTGTATATATTTTACGCTTAACCTTAGGTTTTAAGGTTAGCAGAATAAGGCAACCACTATTGTGAGGTAATGCCTCCACAACCATTTTTTTGTTTTGTACTGATAATTCTGCTTTGGTGCATGCAAGACTCAATAGTCTGCGCAGTATTTTTTTGGAATGAGGGTCTTGAAAGGTGAGAGTATCATATTCCAAAGAGAAGTTTTGCATATCTTTACTGCCTAAAATAATCAACACCTTACTACCATCAATTTGTTCTATTGTCATAGAAATCACCTAATAACATATTATGTGGATTTTATCCCTTTTGCAAGTGATTATTGTTGGAAAACAAATATGCAGAATTTACATAGATTTTACCACAAAAAAATACTAAATTTTATTGCAATAAGTTAATAAGATATGATAAAATATTTTAGATTGGAGTGATAAATATGCCAAAATGGTTAAAAGACGCTATATTCTATCAGATATATCCACAGAGTTTTTATGATAGTAACGGTGACGGCATTGGTGATATTCAAGGCATCATTCAAAAGTTAGATTACGTTAAGCAGTTGGGTTGTAATGCATTATGGCTCAACCCTGTTTATGACTCTCCTTTTAAGGACGCAGGCTATGACGTAAGGAATTACAAGAAAGTTGCACCTCGTTACGGTACAAATGAGGACTTGGCAGAACTCATTAAGATTGCACACAAAAAGAAAATTCGGGTGTTACTCGACTTGGTTCCAGGCCACACAAGTGATACACACGTATGGTTTAAGCAGTCAAAACAGGCAAAGGAAAATAAGTTCACTAATAGATATATATTCACAAAAACAGTTTGGGATGCACCTCCTGAGTATAGAATGATGTGTGGTTTGTGTGAGCGTGACGGTAACTATATGGTTAACTACTTTAGTTCACAGCCTGCCCTAAACTACGGCTTTGCCGAGGTTACTCATCCTGAATGGCAGTTGCCAATGGACCATCCTGATTGTCGTGCTACAGTTGAGGCGCTCAAGGACATTATGCGCTTTTGGCTTGACCAAGGTGCAGACGGTTTTAGAGTTGATATGGCTGACTCTCTTGTTAAGAACGACGACACAAAACTTCCTACTGCTACAATTTGGGCAGAAGTTAGAGAAATGCTTGACAAAGAGTATCCTGAAGCAGCGTTAGTTTCTGAATGGTGCAATCCTCCGGTTGCAATTAACAAGGGTGGTTTTCACAGTGATTTCTACCTTGACCATATTGGCAACGGTTACAACACTTTGTTTAGAGCAGGTAATTGGGGCGACAAAGCGTTCTTTAACAAAAACGGCAAGGGTAACATCAAAGATTTCGTTGATGAATATGTACCTAATTACGAGGCAACCAAGGATAAGGGTTATATAAGTTTTATTACTTGTAATCACGACACTCCTCGTTTGTCTGCTTATCTTGACGAGAACGCAAGGAAAATTGCAATTGCTACTATTTTCACTTTGCCTGGTGTACCTTTCTTGTACTACGGCGATGAAATTGGTATGGAATATTTAACAGGGCTTACAAGTGTTGAGGGTGGCTACAGTCGTACAGGTTCCCGTTCTCCAATGCAATGGAACGGCGAAAAGAACTTTGGCTTCTCCACAAATGACCAGACTTATATTCCTGTTGACCCTCGTAAAGATGCTCCAACTGTAGAAAATCAAAAGCGCAAAAAGAACTCTATCTACAAAGTTGTAAAAGATATTATCAAACTTCGCAAAAAATACTCTCAGTTAGGTAATGACGGTAACTTTGAGGTTATGTATGCAGAGGAGAATTCATTCCCATTTGTATATAAGAGAGATAATTTTGTGATTTTTGTAAACCCACTTGATAGAGTTGTAGACGTAAAATTCGAGTATGAAATCAAGCAGGATATTTACTCAATAGGCGAGTATGTTCAGTCTTGGGAAAAGATGACATTGAGCCCACAGAGTTTTGTTATTGTTGAGGTTTAATATGAAATCAGCATTAGTCACAGGTGGCGCCAGGGGCATTGGAGCAGCGATTTGCGTTGCTCTTGCTCAGCGTGGATACGCTGTTGCCATAAATTATAATAAAAGTAAAGAAAAAGCAGAAAACCTTGCCAAAGTAATCACCGAAAGTTACGAAGTTCCTGCATTAGCAATTCAGGCTGATGTATCTGATTACAGTCAAGTACAGGAGATGGTAAAAACCGTTAGCAGTGACTTTGGCGGAATTGATGTTCTTGTTAATAACGCAGGAGTTGCAGAGCAAAAGTTAATTACAGAGGTTACTGCTGAGGACTGGAAAAATATGATGGCAACTAACCTTGACGGTATGTTCTACTGTGCAAAGGAAGTTTTACCTCATATGATTGACAAAAAGCAGGGGGTTATTATTAACATCAGTTCCATTTGGGGGCAGGTGGGTGCTTCTTGTGAAGTTGCCTATAGTACCTCAAAAGCAGGAGTGATAGGCCTTACAAAGGCTCTTGCCAAGGAAGTTGGACCAAGTAACATCAGAGTAAACTGCATTGCACCAGGTGTTGTTATGACAGATATGATGGCTTCATTTGGCGAGGAGGACATTCAAGTCTTGCAAGACGAAACACCATTGCAAAAGTTAGGAACACCCAAGAATATTGCTGACGCAGTGGCGTTCCTTGTTTCTCCACAAGCAGAGTTTATAACAGGACAAGTTCTTGGTGTAAACGGTGGTTTTGTAATTTAATATACTGAATAAAACAAAACTATCCATCAAATTTTGATGGATAGTTTTGTTTTATGACAAAAATCTCCGTGACTTAACACGGATAATAATTATAGCCATTGAATTTGCATCATAAGGTCTTCGTAAGCATCGTCCCAGCCCTCGATTTCCCAAGCACCGCCACCGTTTACAGCACGCATCTTTGCATCATTCATAGTTTGCCCCAAAGCCACAAGTTCGCCTACCTTGATATTATAGCCATTTTCCTCACAAAGTGCGCAAAAGTCCCTTAGAGGGTCTGTGGAATTTTTGGTAGCAAGTAATTCTGCTTTTAATTTTAAATTTCCCTTAACATCTGCCAAAAGTCTTGCAATTTCTTTCTCTATCATCTAATCACCGTACAAAATTCTACCACAAATTACAAATTACGTAAAGAACACAACCAAAAATTTCTTTTTGCATACATATTGCCTTGCTTTTATATACAAAAAATAGTATAATATTACAGTATATACGATTATTTTGAAAAATCTATCACAGGGGGGATTGCAAAATGAAAAAAAGCGGTAAAATTCTTCTTGCAACATTGACAACTTTTTTAATTTTAATGGGTTCGTTGTTTACTGCTTTTGCAGAGAATACTGCTTATGAAATTGATGAAATCAAAATGAGCATAGAAGTACCTGATGATATGATTGCAATTACAAGAGAATGCTCTAAAGATGATGTGTTCTTCTCAACTTTTGGTTTAGATTACGATGCTACCCTCAACACACTAACCACAAGCGATATTTATTTTGAGGCTATGAAAACCGACGGCACTCTTACTCTTACTGTGTCAATGACAACCACTGACCAGAGTAATGCCATAGAATCTTACAGTACACTAACTGAAGAAGAATTGAGTAACATCCAAAATTCTCTGCGTCAAAGTGACACGTATAAATCTTGCAACACTACGGTTTGTAACGGAATTACATATTTTGTGCTTACAGAGAATACAAAAGTTAACGGCGAGATTGTTCGTGCTCGTCAGTACAACACGGTTATTAACGGCGACAGTTATTTAATCTCTCTCAAGGCTACCCCAGGTCAAAAACTCACTTCCGACGACAAGGCTTTGCTTGATAGTATAATGCAAACTGTTACCATAAAAGAGGACGGTTTCTTTTCCAAGAACAGTGAGGTGATTTTGGCAGTTGGCTTAACTCTCATAATTTTGGCTTTACTTGTAGTGCTGTTGGTAGTACTATACAAATATTTCAGAAACCCTGCTCGAAAAAATCAGGCTATTCTCCACGAATTAGCCCACGAGCATCAAATTTCAAAAACTACTATTATCCCTCGCAAAAAACTATATCATCTTATGAGTCAAGAGCCATTTGATGATGACTATGACTTTATGAAAGAATACGAGCCTTTGCAGGAAATTGGTGTTGCTGAAGGTGCTTCCAATAAAAAACGTCGCTCATCAAAATCAAAAGTAAGACGAAAGATTACCGTAGTAAATGAGCCTCCAATTAACAATATGCCGGTGGCTGATGTAGCCGAGGTAGTCAAAAACGAGGCAGAGTTTGATGGTGGCACAGAATACTTCTCCTCTTTGCCAGAGGAAAAGGATATGTACTCTTACTCTAATGTGGATAATGCAGTAGATGATTATAGTATGGCAAAGAGAGAACAGGCTCGTCAGCGTCGCAGACAGCAACAGCAAAAGCCCCCTGCACATCCTGTGGTAAGAGTTCTCAAGGCTATTGGAATGGGCATATTTAATGTTTTTCGTTTCATATTCATAGGTTTGTGGTTTATTATAATTCACATCAAATATTTTATTACTAATGTTTATCGCTTGATTAAGCGCAAAAATGCTCAACGCAAGCGCAAAAAACTTGAAGAAGAAAGAAAAGAAAGACAGCGTCAGCGTAGACTTGCTCAGCAAGAAGCCGAGCGACTCCGTCGCACACAAAATGAAAATCGTGGCGAAAATGACCTCATCAAAGTTCGTACAAGGGGAGAGGTAAGAACTCAAAGCAGAGATTCTTACAACAGACGCCCTACTACTCGCCCAGGCAGAACAACACATAGTTCAAGAAGATATTAAGGTGATTTAATGACACTTTTAATTAAAAATACAAGGGTTATCGACCCATCACAAAACATCGATATGGTGGCTGATGTTTTTGTGGAGAATGAAAAAATAAAGGGCATAGGCTCATTTGATAATGCCAACAAGATTATTGACGGTACAGGTCTTGTTACTGCACCGGGTTTGGTTGATATCCACGTGCATTTGCGTGACCCTGGTCAAACCCAAAAGGAAGATATAATCACAGGTTGTAATGCAGCAGCGGCAGGTGGTGTAACAAGTCTACTTGCTATGCCTAACACAACCCCTGCAGTTGACAACGCAGATGTGGTTAAATATATTCTTGAAAAATCTAAAGATGGCAATGCAAAAGTATATGTTACTGCAAGTATTACAAAAGGTCTTAAAAGTCAAGAACCAACAGATTTGCAGGAAGTTAGAGATGCAGGTGCTATTGCTCTGTCTGACGACGGACGCCCTGTAGAAGACACTCAGATGCTTGTAAATGCAATGAAAAAAGCCCCTGAACTTAATATGGCT
Source organism: uncultured Ruminococcus sp. (assembly GCA_964629465.1). Classification (GTDB taxonomy): domain Bacteria; phylum Bacillota; class Clostridia; order Oscillospirales; family Acutalibacteraceae; genus Ruminococcoides. The sequence goes on from CAZVRE010000011.1 coordinate 34,649, forward strand.
GTGGTTGCTCATTGCGAGTCATTGTTCTTAGCAGATGGTGGAATAATTAACGAAGGTGTGGTTTCACAGGAATTAGGAGTTAAGGGTATCCCTGGCTCTGCCGAGGACTGTGGTACACTTCGTGAAATCACTGTTGCCGATGTACTTGACGTACCTGTTCATATTTGTCACGTAAGCACAAAGGCTTCCACAAAACTTATCAGAGATGCCAAGGCAAGAGGCGTAAAAGTTACTTGCGAAACTGCTCCTCATTACTTCTCTTTAACAGAGCAGGAACTTCTAAAACGTGATGCTGACTACAGAATGAACCCTCCTCTGCGCACACAGCAGGATGTAGAGGCTGTTATTGAGGCGTTGCAAGATGGCACTATTGATGCTATTGCTACTGACCACGCTCCTCATACAGAGCAGGACAAAGCAGATTTTGAGAAAGCACCTAACGGCTCAATAGGTATGGAAACATCCTTGTCCGTAGGTATTACATATCTTGTAAACAAAGGAAAAATTACAATAAATGAACTCATCAAAAAGATGAGCACAAACCCTGCCAAAATTATAAATATTGATGCAGGTACATTACAACAGGGCAAAAATGCAGATATAGTAATTTTTGACCCTAACGAAAGTTATACAGTAGATGTAGATAAATTGCACGGTAAGAGCAAGAACACACCGTTCAAAAAACTTACTCTACAAGGTAAAGTTAAATACACTATACTCAACGGTAAAGTTGTATATACAGGTTAATTTTTGGAGGAATGATTTATGTCAAAAGGTGATTTGCTTTCAGTTCGTGAGGACGTCAGGGTATTAGATGCTACTATCCGTGACGGTGGACTATGCAATGATTTCTTCTTTACTGACGAATTTGTAACAGATTTATATCACAATAATGTCAAAGCAGGTGTCGATTATATGGAGTTCGGCTACAAGGCTGACAAGGATATATTCGATGTTAACAAGTTCGGCAAATGGAAATTCTGTAACGATGAGGATATTCGCAAGATTGTAGGAGATAACGACACAGATATGAAGATCGCAGTTATGGCTGATGTTGGTCGTTGTAACTACAAGCGTGACTTCTTACCTAAAAAAGATAGTCCTATTGATTTGGTTCGTGTTGCTACATATATCAACACAATTCCTGAGGCTTGTGACATTATTGAACATTGTCATAACTTAGGTTACGAAACTGCTATCAACATTATGGCTATCTCAAAGTGCAGGACAGAGGATTTGTGTACAGCCCTTGATATTTTGTGTAAGACTCACGTTGATATTATCAACATTGTTGACAGTTACGGTGCTTTTTATCCTGAGGAAATTCGCCGTTTGTCACAGTTATATTTGGGATACGCCGATAAATATAATAAGATAGTTGGTATTCATGCCCACAACAATCAGAGTATTGCTTTTGCTAATACAGTTGATGCTTTACAGGAGGGCGTAAGTTTTCTTGATGTAACAGTTATGGGTATGGGCAGAGGCGCAGGTAATTGCCAGTCTGAACTATTGATGGGCTTCCTTAAAAATCCAAAGTACAGAATGGACCCTATTCTTGACCAGATTCAAAAGCATATGATTCCACTTAAGGAACAGGGAGTTAAGTGGGGATTTGATATTCCGTATTTACTCACAGGTCAGCACAATAGCCACCCTCGTTCTGCTATTGCTTTCTTAAAGGAAAATCGTACAGATTATAAGAATTTCAGATTAGAATTATTAGAGATGGACTAACAAAAAGGAGAGTTATTTATGGCATTAGACAGACTTATTGAAAAAATCGTAGAAATGCAAAACCCAACAGTTGCAGGTCTTGACCCAAAACTTGCATTTATTCCACAGAGTATCAAGGATAAGTGTTTTGAAAAGCACGGCAAAACATTAGAGGGTGCAGCAGAAGCACTTTTGATGTTCAACAAGGCTATTATTGATGAAATCTATGATATTGTTCCTGCAATTAAGCCACAGGTAGCATATTATGAAATGTACGGTTGGCAGGGCGTAAAGGCTCTTGCAGAAACTATTGCATACGCAAAGTCAAAGGGTATGTATGTTATTACTGATGGTAAGCGTAACGACATTGGCACTACTATGGAGGCTTATGCTACTGCTCACTTGGGCGAAACAGAAATCGCTGGAGAAATGGTAGAGCCTTTTGGTGGAGATGCGTTAACTGTTAACGGTTACTTGGGCTCTGACGGAATCAACCCACTTGTTAATGTTTGTAACAGCAAGGACAAAGGTATATTTGTTTTGGTTAAAACATCAAACCCAAGTTCAGGCGAATTACAGGATATGAAGTTGGATAACAACAAAACTGTATATGAGCAGATGGGCAATATGTGTGAGAACTGGGGCGAAAGCCTTATGGGTAAATACGGCTACAGTGGCGTGGGTGCAGTTGTAGGCGCAACATATCCTGAAATGCTCAAAGAACTTCGCCAAAAACTTCCTCATACTTTCTTCCTTGTACCAGGTTATGGTGCACAGGGTGGTGGCGCAGAGGATGCAAAATACGCTTTTGATGTAAATGGTATTGGTGCTATTGTAAACTCAAGCCGTGGTATTATGTGCGCTTGGCAGAAGCAAGACGGTATGACAGAAGATGACTTTGCACAGGCTGCACGAATTGAGGCTATTCGTATGAGAGAAGATTTGAGAAGCGTCGTAGGCAATATGAAGTGTGAATAATTACTAATTTATTCACGAAATGCCTAATGATTTTAGCACACTAAATCATTGACATATAAATTGCATAAGAGTATAATTTACTTATAATTTTATAAAAAGGGGAGACCTAAATTGAAGAGAGTATATAACTTTTCAGCAGGCCCAGCAGTAATTCCTGAGTCTGTACTAAGAGAAGCAGCAGATGAGATGCTAGATTACAAGGGCAGTGGGATGTCCGTTATGGAAATGAGCCACCGTTCCAAGTGGTTTGACGATATCATCAAAGAGGCTGAAAAAGATTTAAGAGAACTAATGAACATTCCTGATAATTACAAGGTATTGTTCTTGCAGGGTGGCGCAAGTTTGCAGTTTGCGGCTATTCCTATGAACCTTATGAAGAACAAGGTTGCTGACTATATCGTTACAGGTCAGTGGGCTAAGAAGGCTTTTGCAGAAGCAAAGATTTACGGTCAGGCTAATAAGATTGCTACATCAGAGGATAAGACTTTCTCTTACATTCCTGATTGTTCAGACCTACCTATCAGCGAAGATGCTGACTATGTGTATATTTGCGAAAATAATACAATCTACGGTACAAAGTTCCACGAACTTCCAAACACAAAGGGCAAGGTGCTTGTTTCTGACGTATCTTCTTGCTTCCTTTCAGAGCCTGTAGATGTTACAAAGTATGGCGTAATTTATGCTGGTGTTCAGAAGAATGCAGGTCCTGCAGGTTTACAGGTTGTTATCGTTCGTGAAGACTTAATCACAGATGATGTTCTACCTGGCACACCAACTATGATGAAGTATAAGACTCAGGCTGATGCTGATTCTCTATACAACACACCACCTTGTTATGATATTTACATTTGTGGCAAAATCTTTAAGTGGGTTAAGGAATTAGGTGGTCTTGAGGCTATGAAGGCTCACAACGAGAAGAAGGCTGCTATCCTTTACGATTTCTTGGACGAGAGCGAAATGTTCCAGGGCACAGTTGTTAAGAAAGACCGTTCTTTGATGAACATTCCTTTCGTAACAGGCGATGCTGATTTGGATGCAAAATTCATCAAGGCTGCTACAGAAGCAGGTTTTGTAAACCTAAAAGGTCACCGTACAGTTGGTGGTATGAGAGCGTCTTTATACAATGCTATGCCAATCGAAGGTGTAGAGAAACTTGTTGAATTTATGAAGAAATTCGAAGCAGAAAATAAGTAATAAGAAGGTTTAGATATGTATAACGTACTTACTTTAAATAAAATTTCTCCTAACGGCACAAATCGTTTGGGTGATAACTATGTTGTAGGCGATGCTGTTGAAAACCCTGCTGCAGTAATGGTTCGTTCCGCTTCTATGCACGATATGGAAATGCCTGAATCACTACTTGCAATTGCTCGTTGTGGTGCAGGTACTAACAACATCCCTAGTGCAGATTGTGCTGCAAAGGGTATTGTAGTATTCAATACTCCTGGTGCCAATGCAAACGCTGTTAAAGAATTAGTTTTGGCAGGTTTACTACTCAGTTCTCGTAAGGTAGTTGAAGGTATTGAGTGGGCTAAAACTCTAAAGGGCAACGGCGATCAGGTTGGAAAAATGGCAGAAAAAGGCAAAGGTCAGTTTGTTGGTCCAGAAATTATGGGTAAAACTTTGGGTGTTATTGGCTTAGGCGCTATTGGTATTTTGGTTGCTAATTCTGCAGTTGCTTTGGGTATGAAGGTTGTAGGTTGCGACCCATATCTATCAGTAAACAATGCTCTAAAGTTAAACCCTGCTGTTAAGGTTGTTAATGATATGGCAGAAGTTATTGCATCTGCTGATTATCTTACAATTCACGTTCCACTAACTCCTGCTACTAAAGATATGATTAGCGCTAAGGAAATTGCTACAATGAAGGACGGCGCTCGTATTCTTAACTTCAGCCGTGACGGTTTGGTTAATTCGGCAGATGTTCTTGTTGCAATTAAGAGCGGTAAGATTTCAAAGTATGTTACAGATTTTGCTACAGACGATGTACTTGCAGAAGACGGTGTTATCTGTTTGCCTCATTTGGGCGCATCTTCTCCTGAAAGTGAAGATAACTGTGCAGTTATGGCTGCTGACCAGATTAAGGAATTTTTGGAAAACGGTAATATTGTAAATTCTGTTAACTACCCTGCAGTTACTATGGCAAAATCAGGTGCAGTTCGTTACTGTGTAATGTTTAAAGCGTCTGATGATGCAGTAAGTGCTATTACAGGTGCAGTTGCTAATTTGGTTGCTATTGAGGCTAAAACTCGTGGCGATTACGGTTATGCTATTGTTGATGCTGCTGACGACAGTTCAGTTGCTACTTTAGAAGCATTAGATTGCGTAATTAAAGTAAGAGTAATTAAATAATTTATTTAATAAAATAAAAAGAGGTTTCCGTCAGGAAACCTCTTTTTTGTTGTAATGACAAATTATCAAGAGAATATTTGCACAGATAATCTTGTGTTAATTTAAAGTCTTTCAATTAAATATGGAATTGCTCTCTCAAAATCTACGCCATACCAATTTGAGTTTTTGTCTTCGTTAGTAATGCGAATACACTCAGATGTATAATCGGCTGCGATCTTGATGCTATCCATAATTGACTTGCCACCCACATATGCGCCTGTAAAAGTTGAACTAAAAATATCTCCTGTGCCGTGGTAACTTACCGGTAGTTTATCGTGAAAGTAAGTGTAAAATTCGCAGTTTTCACTATCATACATCATAACACCGTACTTGCCGTCAAAAGATGCACCTGTAAGCACAACTTTTTTAGCGCCCATTTGTGCAAGTTTGAGCATAACATCTTTAGCAAAGTCTTCGCTGTATTCTGCCTGATAAGGTGTTCCTGTCATCAAACAAGCCTCTGTAATGTTAGGTAGTATAACATCTGCAATACTGCAGAGTTTTGCCATTTCTTGTGGGAAGTCTTCTGAAAATGCAGGGTACAGTTTACCATTGTCAGCCATAGCAGGGTCAATAATTGTGATATCGCCCTCTGTCTTTAGGTCGTTTATAATGTTGATAACCTTTTGAATTTGACCTGCTGATGCAAGGTAACCTGTGTAGAAAGCATCAAAACTAATGCCTTGTTCTTTCCAATGCTTGGCAATAGGAACAATCTGGTCATCTAAATCTTTGCAAGTAAAATTTTCAAACATTGTGTGAGTCGAAAGTACTGCAGTAGGAATAATTGCAGTTTCAATGCCTGTTGCAGAGATAATTGGCAATGCAACTGTAAGCGAGCATTTACCCACACATGAAATATCCTGAATAGTAACAATTCTTTTCATATTCCGTCTCCTTGTTTAATTACAAAATTTCTTTACAAGTTTATGGAATTATAGTACAATAAAACTGATAATATAAAAATAATCAAATTAGGAGAATTTTATATAACCAGATGAAGTATCATATTGATAAATTAAGCAAAAAACCTGCGTATATGCAGTTGTATGACCAATTGCGCAAAGATATTGTAGATGGCGTGTTTTCTTTTAATCACAAATTACCATCTAAGCGATTGTTGGCAGAAAACACAGGGCTAAGTGTTATTACAGTTGAGCATACCTACTCAATATTAAGTGACGAGGGTTACATCGAACCTCGTCAGCGTAGTGGGTATTTTGTTATTTATAAGGAAAGTGACTTTCTCTCAGGTAAAAATTCAAGTGAATATATACCTATAGAGAAGGTAAATGTACACAATGTCAAGAGTTTGTTTCCATACTCTGTACTTGCCAAAACAATGCGCAAAGTTATGCTTGATTATAGCGATAGTATTCTCGTAAAATCACCTAATCACGGTTGCAGTCAGTTGCGATTTGCAATTTCTACATATCTTGCACGTACAAACGGTATGGTTGTTTCTCCTGAGCAGGTTATAATTGGCTCAGGTGCAGAGTATTTGTATAGTTTGATTGTTCAACTTTTGGGCAGTGACCGTGTGTTTGCATTGGAAAAGCCTTGCTATGACAAGATTTACAGAGTGTATCAGGCGAACGGTGTTTATTGCGATATGCTTAAGTTAGGCAAAGACGGTATTAAGTCCGACAAACTTGAAACCACTCAGGCTACAGTTTTGCATATTACACCTTTCAACAGTTACCCAAGTGGTGTAACTGCTACTGCTTCCAAGCGATACGAGTACCTTAAGTGGGCAGAAAAAAGAAATGCCTATATTGTGGAGGACAACTACGAATCTGAACTAACTGTATCTAAAAAGAACGAAGATACTATTTTTTCTTTGTCCCAAAATGGCAGGGTGATTTATTTGAATACTTTTTCCAAAACTATCGCTCCTTCGTTTCGTGTTGGATATATGGTTTTGCCAAAAGAATTGCTTGAAATATTTGAGAATAAACTGGGTTTTTATTCTTGCACCGTTCCTGTATTTGAGCAATATGTTTTAGCAGAACTTTTGAATAACGGCGACTTTGAGCGTCATATAAACAGAGTTCGCCGAGCAAAACGAAAGAGCCTTTTATAAAATTGTATATGTGATTTTGACTGAAAGAATAAGTGTAAATTATACGAAATATACAAATTTTCGTTTAAACTTATATTTTATTGACAAGTTTTTTGTTTTAAGTTATAATTCTAATTAGGAAAATAAAATTAAGTGAGGTAGTACATATGAAGCGTGATAATGATAATTATTACTCTCCAAAACCTTATGATGTTTATAGAAATGCTTCCAAGGTGATGGAAGGTGAAAGCGATAACGGAATTTATTCGAAATTAGAGGACGATAATTTTTTCCGTGAGATTGAATTGGAAAACAAGCGTTACGAGGGAATTTTGGATGACGAGCCGTTAGTTACGGAAGAATTTTTGGAAGAAACTCCTGAACCTGTTGTTGAACAACCAAGCGAGCCTGCAAATGTTGTGGCTCAACCAAAAGAAGAAAAGCACTATTACTCTATATACGACGAAATTGCAGAACGACGTAGAAAGCAAAAAGCAGGTTTAGGTTTGTATAAAAACTCAGAGCCTGCACCAACAGTATCTGCAGAGAATGTTGCTAAAGAAGAAAAAGATGCTTCAACTAACGAGATTTATAGCCGTAGCAGTACATATGAAGAGCCTGAAGATAATGCATCTTATTACGATGATTATGATGTAGAGGATGACGGTGCATACAGAGATTATCACAACACTTACGAAAAGAAATCTCACAAGGGACTAATTGCTCTTATTATAATTTTGGCAGTTGTTGTTATTGGCGTAGGTGTGGGTGTGTACGCTTACTTTGCAGGGTGGCTCAACTTTGACAATAATAATCAGCAGACAGAGCCTGCTACCATACAGGCAACAGAGAGCACAACTGAAGAAGTTGTACAGGACGACTTGCTTGATAATTCGTTATATAAGAGAAGCACACCTGTAGATATGGGTGATGATGGCTACTTTGAAAATAACCTCTATATCTGGAACAATCAGGTGTTTGAGTTGTTTTATGGCGACAATTCAAGTGCGCAAAATTATGCTAAAACTATCAATGGTTGTGCAGATGCCTTAGAGGGCGTTACAGTTTACAATATGCTTGTTCCTACAAGCACAGAGATAAATCTACCAGAAAGATTTGTTACAAGTGGTGCTGTTGAAACAAATATTCAGTCTGAGTTTATTTCAACTGTTTATAGTAATCTTGCCGACAATGTAACAGGTATTAACTGCTACAACTACTTGTCACAAAATGTAAATGAGTACTTGTACTTTGCAGGGGATAGAAACTGGACAGGCTTGGGTGGCTACTACGGCTACAAGGCTTTTGCAGATAAACTCAATCTACCTCAACTTGATATTAAAACTTGTCAGGAAAAATCAGTAGAGGGTTATGTGGGTGCATTAAGCAGAGATGTAACTGCCGAGATTCCTACTGATATGGTATGCTACTGGACATTGCCTTATGATGTAACAAACACAATTTACGAAGATGTAAAGGGCACAGGTCAAGTAGGGGAGTTGTATTATTCAGGTGCAGCAGAGGGTGCTTATACATACAGTCTGTTCTTACAGGATAATAGCACTCCATTATGTGTGCTTACATCAAAGAGTGATAAGGCTCAAGGCAAAATTGCAGTAGTTAAGGATAGTTTGGGTAATGCTTTTGCTCCTTACTTAACATATAACTACAGCGAAGTTCACGTAATTGATGCAAGTTATGCAACAGGCGATTTGAACTTGGCAAAGTATGTAGCAAAAAATGATATCGACACAGTATTGTTTATCAACAGTGTTCGTAGTGCAAGTTACGAGGGTCTTGTCAGCAATATTGCAGGCTTAACAAAATAAAAAGATTAAAACAAAAACCACTGATGAAAATCAGTGGTTTTTGTTTTTTTGCTTCAGGAGGCTTGCGTTTTGTGTAAAAGAAAAAGGACAGCCATTTTCTGACTGTCCTATGGTCCGAGTGAGGTGACTTGAACACCCGGCCTCTTGAACCCCATTCAAGCGCGCTACCAAACTGCGCCACACCCGGTTGCAATATAACGTAGGTAAATATACCACATTTTGGTTGCAAAATCAAGGGAAAAATAAAATCTCTCCTATAAAAGGAGAGATTTTTACTGTATGTTTAGTTTTCTGCTTTGCACGCTTTCTTACTTACTAAAAAATGCAGCGGCAACAGCGCCAGGACCTGCGTGAGTTCCAATTATACTGCCGATTTGTTCATATGCCGGAGTAGTTTTGTAGAGTTTTTTGCTTTCTTCTCTAAAATTGAGCAAAGCATCTTCATCGTTACCTGTATAACCAAGTAAAACAGGCTTTTCAAGGTCAATGCCAGCCTTTTCGATTTCCTCAATAAGCATTGTGTTTGCTTGTTTTATGCCACGTGCTTTGCCTATAGTATTTATATTACCTTTCTCAACATTTATAACAGGTTTTAAGTTTAAAAGCCCACCTGCAAAAGCAACAGTTTTTGAAATTCTGCCACCTTTTTTTAGGTATTCCAAAGTGTCGAGGTATGCTACAATTAAAACTTTATTCTTTTTCTTCTCAATATGCTCTGCGATTGTTTTTGCATCAAATCCTTGTTCTACTAAATTTAAGGCATATTCAGCAAGAATAGCAGTGCCAATTGCAACAGTTGAACTATCCACAACAAAAACTTTGCCTTCGTAGTCAGATGCAGCAATGGTAGCACTTTGATATGTGCCTGAAAGTGTTGATGAAAGAGTAATTGCAACAACACTATCACCGTTTTCGGTAGCTTTTTTAAATGCTTGGTCCCATTGGTCAGGGGTAGCCTGACTGGTTATAGGAAGCACATCATTTGACACAAGTTTATTGTAAAAAGTATTACGGTCAATTGTGACACCGTCAATATATGTTTTCTCACCAAAAGATAAAGATAGGTGCACAATATCGAACTTGTCTTTTAATGATTCAGGAATATCTGCACTTGAGTCTACAATAATTTTTACGCTCATAATATATCTCCTTTATGCTGTAATTACATCAGTGCTATCAAGGTCATCACACAAATCTCTCAAATTGTTTGTAATTGTTTCCAAACTATTGTAAAAATTTTTGCGTTCTTCGTCAGATAGTCCCTGACCTGCTTTGTCGACTACTTGTGATGCAATATTAGTTATATAATCGTTAATGTCTTTGCCTTTTTGAGTTAATATGTGCTTTGCACGGTAGATTTTTGCACCACATTGAGAAGTGGAAATAAGTTCCTTTTTTCTTAACTCTGCAACTGTTTTTGAAACTGCTGCCTTGTCTTCCATACAAACTGTACTCAATTCTACAGAAGTTAAGCCGTCAGGAGATTTGCCCAAGTTATACAGGCACATTACATGAGAAGCCTTAAGACCAAATGTCTTCATTTTTTGAGACTTGATTTTCATTATATATTTTGAAGCCATCGCAATATAAGATGTAAAATCTTCAAATCTTTCTACCATAATAACACTCCTTTATTTGTATTATTATAAAATATAACATATAATTGTTGAAAAGTCAACAATTATATGTTTATCGGCATATTATCAGCAAACAAAAGCACCCCATCTTTTGATGGGGTGCAAGTAGGTTATTGAAGAATTATTTTACAATTACCTTTAGTTTTAGATTTTTAACACCGTTTACCTTAACAGTAATTTTTGCAGTACCTTTCTTGATACCTGTAACTTTAATAAAGTCTTTCTTTTTGCTACCACTTACTTTAGCAACCGATGTTTTGTTTGAACTGTAGGAGTTCTTAATGCTCTTAACTTTGCCGCTAATGTAAACTTTTGTGGCTTTTGCGCCGGCAGGAATAGTAAGTTTTGTTACTTTGTTGCCCTTGTTGTTAACAAGCTTAGGGTTAGTAGTTACTTTAACATTACAAGTAAGTTTTGTTTTGCCAACAGTAACTGTAATTTTTGTTGAGCCTTTTTTGAGGGCAGTAACCTTACCGTTCTTGGATACTTTTGCGATTGAGTTATCTTTAACGCTGTACTTAACAGTTGCACCGTTAGCGTTGTTTACTGTTAGGTTAGTAGTTTGAGCAGCCTTTAGGCTGATGTTCTTTTTGCTTAATGTTGGAACAACAGAAGGAACAACAGGATCTTCTGTTGGTTCGCTTGGGGAATCGTTTTCAACAGCAGTTAGTTCAACTGTTGCGTTGAAGTTATCTGCGGCGCCTTCATCCCCAACAAGAACTACATCATTTTCTGCATTAAGTTCGGTAAATCTAAACATAATCTCTGTGTTACCATAATTAACTACATCAAAAGTCATTTCAACAATTGGCTTAGTAGTTGAGAAGTCTGCAGGAGTAGATGGGTCGGTAAAGTTGAAGTATGATTCTTTATATGTTTCTAACTGAATGCCTGTTACATTTGTTATTGCGTTATTAACGTTAAGAACTTCTAATTTAGTAAGTGCAACATAACTTGGATCATATGTAACACAACCTTCACCGTTTACAATTAACAATGCAGTTTCAAGAGAAACAGTTGCCTTAAGTGATTTGGCAGTAGTTGTGTTGAGTACTATATCGCTATGAGCACCGATATTAGATTTAAACTGAACATATAGTTCATTTTCAACTACAGGACGAGTTTCGTCAGTATCAGGATTGCTTTCAACAAGTGTTGTACCAGGGATAACTTCTGCCAACTGGTCATCGGTAACAATGCCCTGTTCAACTGCATTAGCAATAGTATAAACTACACCATCTTGATATACACAATAACCACAAAGGTTGTTACCGTCACTAAACCAAGTACTAGCGGTGAATTTATATTTACCAACAATCTGCTCTGCTAGTAAAGGAGAAGAACCTTTTCTTTGGAATATAACCAAACCGTCTGTTTCGGAGAATACTGTTATTTCATTCTGTACAGTATCAGTTGTTACTGTCAATATACCACCGTTAATTAAATCTGTGTGTCCAACACTTTCAAAATAAGCATTGAGTGCATCACAGAAATCTTGTGTTGTTACAACAGTTTCTGGAGGATCACTTGGAGTTGGGTCAACAGTTGGAGCAATAACCTCTGCAACGCCTACGCCAACTGTTGTGTCATAAGTAACGATGACAGTTGACTGGTCAACTTCAACAATAGCAACAGAATCGTTGCCCATACCGTCAGGATGATATGTGCCGTCATTGTCAATAATCTTAAAAGTATAAGAACCTGCAGGTACATTTTCGTAAGTCTTTGTATAAGTTCCGTCTTCAGCCTTTGTCATACCGTTCTGTCCACTAACTGCCCAGTTAATGCCACACAAACCCTCGCTACCAATTACATAATATTCGTAAGAAATAGCAGAACCTGCAGCAGTAAGTGCTTCTTCAAGAGAAGGGTAGATTGTTTCGGTTTTTGGTTCGTAGTAACCACCTATGCAATTGGCAGTGTCTAAGTTTGCAGTTTGTTTGCCGTTACCGTTACCGTTGTTCCAGATTAACTTGTCGTATGTTCCTGGTTCAAAAGCATACACACCGTTTGCCTCATCAACCAATGTAGCAGCAGTTCCTGGCCAAGCAGCCAACTGACCACCACCGCTTCCGTAAACATAACAGTTTACTTGAGCCCAGTCATCAGTATTTACAAAATAAGCAGTTGCAGTGTCTTCTGCAAAAGCAGTTGTTGTACCTACAATAACCATAGATAATACCATAACTATTGTAAGGGCCATAGAAATAAATTTTTTCATGATAACACTCCTTTGTGTTTTAATATTACAATTATATTGTACTAAAGATAAATATAAAATTCTATGTTAATTGTAGACAAAAAATAGTCAATTTTTTTGGCAATGAGGTTAGTTGCACTTTTGCTCCACATAGAATTTGAAAGTATCATTGAGCATAGAATTGATTTGGTCAGGAGAATCAGGCAGTAAAACTATAAGTTGTTTACCTTTTTCTATAATATAACCGTCGTGGAGAGAAATCTGGTTTTTTAGTTTATATACATTATCAGGTTGATGTTTGGAAAGCGCTTTTGACAGTACATTAACAATGCTTGTGCTCTCAGTAGTAAACAGACCCCCTATAATAAAAACCAAATCAGTTGTCTGCAAGGCTTTGATAAGGTTTTCGCCTAACGTAACAGAATCTGTTGCAAAATGGACGTTTCTAATGCTGAAACGCAAAGACTCAAGACTTTTTTTTAGAGATTTTTCGCATTGACTTGTTTTACTTGCCAAATAAAAAATTAAATCACAGTTCATAACTATTCCTCTTGTTCCATAACAACCTCGGATGGCTCAGTAGTTGCCTCTGCAGATGGGCTTTCTGTTGTAGGCTCTGTGGTTGCCGTGGTAGATTTTTTGTTATTATTTTTCTTTTTCTTTTTAGTAGCTTCTGTAGCCTTCTCTTGAATTTTTGTTTTCTTGTAAACAGCAGTAATTACTGTGTCAGTTGTGATTTTGCTTGCAGAAGAAGAGCCTTTGTAAGACCACCTCTCAAAGGTGTATTTATACTTGCCCTCGGTGTAAGTCTTGTCAATAGAAGGTAGGGTAATTCCTGACCCTGATTTGATTTGTTTTTGCAAAATTATCTTATCACGATTGTAAACCTGAACCACATATTTCCTTGTGGTAGCAGGGGCAGTGGTAGGTATTTCAACATCATATGAACTTGGCAAATCTTCGCTACCGTCCTCTTTGTAATTGCCGTCATACCATTTTATATTTCCTTTTTCGTACTCTGTCTTAAAGGTAGAAACCGTTGGGCGAGTTCTGTTGAATTTGTCGTAATAATATTGAGGCCATAGAGAAGTTTTTGGGATAGATGCTTTGCTTACATTTACCTTTTCGCTTTCGCCCTCTCGCACTTTACGAGCAACAACTACAATTCTAAAGTTGTGCATTGTGTATGAGCAGGTAACTAATGTAAGCAACTGGTCGTCTTCGTTGACTTTAACAGGAGTAGTAATGAGAGAGCGTATCTGCAAATTGTAGATATAATTTAGGAACTGAGAGTTGCTCTCAAATTCGTTGCAGTAAAAATCAAAATATTCTCCCTGAGTGTGCAGTACATTGGTTTTGAATACTGAAAAAATCTTGTATGTAGAAGTTTCTCCGTCAGGAGTACTGATTTCAATAGTAGGAGATTTTTTGTAGAAATCAAGGTTTCCTGTATAGTATGGAGCATATTCGCTAAGATCCGAGAACATACTGCCGTCGCCAATGTTATGACCGTGAACAATAACATTTTTGCTATCCATACCACTGGTGCTACGATAGTCAAGGAATATACTGCCAAAGTCCGAATAATCTTTTTTGTAGTCTTTGTATAGATAGAACTGACTTGATGAAGTATCTTTCTTGCTGTAGAGGAGTGGATAGTCAATATTTGTATGGTCAATATTTATCCATCCAACAATTTCCTTGTTAATTTTCTTGAGTTTGTCCCAGTTTTTGGTGGTTACTACTTCCCCCGTAGTAGGGTCGGTTTCTTGCTCATAAAATACTGACTGAATTTCATTTTGTAAAGATGCATTCCTAAGAGGCAAAACAATAATATTGCGAACAAGTAGTCCCAATGCCACAAGAAAAACAACGATAGCAATAATCATAACGCATTTGCGTAGTTTTTCTTTGAATGGGTCGAACTTTTGTGGTAAATGTTTTTGCCAGAATGTCAGGTAAACATAAGATTTTTGTATATGCTCATAACCTTGTGGATACTGTTCTTCGCCGTTTGCAAACACTTCCTTTGTTTTTGCAACAAGTTCAGGCAAAAGAGCAGTATCAAACCCAACAGGTGTAGCGATTATCTTTGTGCCGTTATACACAAATGCAAAGCATTTAACATCATCAAACTCAATAGGGTAGATGTGAGTTTTAAGTTTCACATATTCTACGGTTTTTTCTGCAAGGTCTTTGGATTTTGCTTTCTTTTTGTCGTGATGCTTCCAAGGTTTTTCCTGAATTGTATCCTCATAATTATGTATTAGTTTTGTGAATTTCTTTTGGAATTCTTTTTGTGAACTCTTTTTGAGAGCATTAGTAATGATAATATATTCAGGTTTATCCTCTGCAGAGGTTATCTTTTTGAGAGATTTTTCCACAGAATTTTTGATAACATCAAATTGTACGCTTTCGCCGTCAAAAATGGTTGAATATTCAGTTTTATCATTGGTTTTGTTTGCTGATAAAATTTGGATATCCACTTTTAATCCTCCCTTGGATTGATAAATGTAACTTTAAGATTGTTAAGAGCAGTTTCAATCATAGGACCGAAATCTGCCTCTTGTTGTGCTTTTTCTACATATTTTAAAACAGGACGAGTGCGAGGATGCTTTGGAGTGAATACTGTGCAACAGTCCTCGTAAGGTTCGATAGAAGTTTCGAAAGTATCTATTTTGTACGAGATGTCAATAATCTCTTGCTTATCCATACCGATTAAAGGTCTAAACACCGGCATAGTAGTAGCACTGTCTGTGCAGGCTATAGCGTGAATTGTCTGACTTGCAACCTGACCCAAACTTTCGCCGGTAATAAGGGCAGAACATTTTTTGTTTTCTGCAATTCTTTGAGAAATTTCCATCATAAGTCTGCGCATAATAATGGTAAACAGTTCCTCAGGGCATTTGTTCTTTATAGTTTCCTGAATTTCTGTAAATGGGACTGTGTACATTGTCATATCACCACTATACTTAGCAACCTTCTTGAGGAGTTTAACTACCTTTTGTTCTGCACGTTGACTTGTGTATGGAGGACTTGCAAAGTGAATTGCGGTTAGTCTTACACCACGCTTTGCCATCATATACGCTGCAACAGGAGAGTCAATACCACCACTAATAAGAATGGCAGCATTACCACCTGTACCTACAGGAATACCACCTGCGCCTCTTATTGCTTCGCCTCGTACATATGCGCCATAGTCACGGACTTCAACATTTACAACAAGGTCAGGGTTATGCACATCAACTTTTAAGTGAGGGAATGCTTCCAGAATTGCGCCACCTGTCTCTCTGCAGATTTCAGGACTTTTATACTGGAACTTTTTATCACTACGCTTTGCTTCAACCTTAAAGGTTTTGATGTTCTGTAAAGTTTCTTTGAGGTAAATTGGTGCAGTTTCCATAATGGACTCCAAAGTTTTTTCAGGGCAAACTGCTGCTCGTGAAAATGCAGCAATACCAAACACCTTGGAAACACGCTCGCATACATCATCAAGGTCGATGTCATCACTTTGAGGAATAACATAGATAGTTGATTGAGCAGATTTAATCTCAAAATCACCTAAGTGCTTAATTGACTTCCTTATATTTTTAATCAAACAATCTTCAAACTGACGACGGTTAAGTCCTTTTAGTGCAATTTCGCCGTCTTTTATTAAAATAATTTCGTTCATTTTCATTACCTTCTTATTAGAGTTTGTAATCCTTGGGCAATACCGTCACACAAAGCATCAATATCTGCTGTGGTGTTATCGTTAGAAAAACTGATGCGTATTGCACTATCAGAGATGTTTTTATCAAGTTTCATTGATGATAATACATGACTTGCCTTGCCTTTTGCACAAGCACTGCCACTTGATACAAATATATTTTTTTCTTCCAAAAAATGAAGCATAGTTTCGCTACGTATACCTTTTACGGAAATGTTGAGAATATAAGGCAAAGCATCCAACGGGGAATTGAGAGTGATATCAGGTAGGGACAGAAGTTTGCCTTTTGCGTAATTATTTAACTCTGTAACATACTCCAAATCTTTTTCGATATTTGCTAATTCCACAGACTTACCAAAACCTGCAATTAGAGGTAGAGCCTCTGTGCCAGGTCGTATTTTCTTTTCTTGCTCACCACCAAAGGTATTAGGTAAAATTCTTATGCCGTTTTTTATGTATAGAGCACCTACGCCTTTTGGTCCGTGAATTTTGTGAGCACTTATAGTTGCAAGGTCAACACCCAATTTGTTGAATTTTAGGGGGATTTTGCAGTACGCTTGTACGCAATCACAATGCATAAGTGCAGGACTTTTGATGTTTTTGATTATTTTTGCAACTTCCTCAACAGGCAAAATACTGCCCAGTTCATTATTAACAGCCATTATTGATACAAGAATTGTCTTGTCATCTATAGCCTGCGCAAAATCATTTGCACAAATATTACCGTTGCTGTCAGGGGGAATATATGTAACCTCAAAGCCTTGGCTTTTAAGTTGCTTAATAGTTTCATATACTGAACTGTGCTCAAACGCAGTTGTGACGATTTTGTTGCCACGCCTTTTCATAGCATTTGCAACACCCATAATTGCAAGGTTATTGGCTTCAGTTCCACCACTTGTAAAGTATATTTCTTTGTCCTGAGCGCCCACACTTTTGGCAATAATATGCCTTGCTGTGTTCAACTCTTCCTCTGCTTCCATACCCTTTGTGTGCAGAGAACTTGGGTTTCCGTATTTTACGGTTAGTAATTCCAAAATTTTGTCAGCAACCTGAGGATAAACCCAAGTGGTTGCACTATTGTCAAGATAATGTTCCAAGTGATTCTCTCCGATACTAATATATACACAATTATTATACTATATAAATGCACAAAAATAAATATAAATTTTAAATAATAATACTTAAATAAAAGGTAAATATAGTATAAAAGGATGATTTGAATGTTTACAGAAAAAGAATATCAAAAGATAGTACAAAAAAATTCACAAAACAGTAAATGCTTTGTGAATTGCATAAAGGCATTTTTAATTGGTGGACTTATCTGCACAATAGGTCAGGCTCTTACAAATTTGTATGTGTTTTGGGGAATAGATGAAAAAACAAGCAAAACTTTGTGTTCAATAAGCCTTATATTTTTGGGAGTGTTCTTTACCGCTGTGCATTTGTACGATAATGTTGCAAAGCACGCTGGCGCAGGCACACTTGTTCCTATTACCGGCTTTGCCAATTCCATAGCGTCACCTGCCATAGAGTTCAAAAGTGAGGGCTTTATTACAGGACTTGGCGCAAAGATGTTTATTATCGCAGGGCCTGTACTTGTGTACGGCACTCTCGCAAGTACGGTGTACGGTTTAATATATTGGATAACAACTTTATTTTAATGCTACAAAAGGCTTGCCACTGTGCAAGCCTTTTGTTGTTTGCATTTATGAGTTTTTGTTAAACCAACTTATAAAGTCAAAACGGTCATATACTTTGCTACCCAGTTTTTTATCCCAACTCAGTAAGTTGCCCACGCAGTCCTCGTTTTCAAAACCTTCAATGTAAACTGCAGATTGTATATCGTCATATGGTAAATGAGTGAAAACAATTTTGTTTTCATATGGGAGTGCATCAAATTCCTTAAGATCATCATAAGTGCATCCGTCACGCTCACTAAAAATAACAAATAAGTTGTTATAATCAATTCTCTCGTATCTGCGTTTGAATGCTTGTGCCGCTTCTTGCAAAGTCTTGTAATGAACAAAGTAGAATGTAATATCTCCAAGTTTTGCCACAGGAAAATTAAAGTCGGACTCAACTTCCACAAAATCCAAATCGTTGTATTTTTGTGGGTTATGTAGGTATTTTATGTAGTCCTTTGCGTCTAAAAACAAATTAACAAATGGTGAATTGAATCGCACACCAAGGTCGTGTAACACACAACAACCTACACAATTAGATGAAAAAACTGACATAGACTTATTGCGTAGTTCTTTTCTTTTGGAAATATAGCGAAAATACCTTGCTATTTTATTTAAGTTGTGTTTTATATTGTGTGAAATCTTGCGCAACGCCTTTAGTATAGTTTTCATAATTGACCCCTGTTCTCGATCATTTGTATCACTTACATTATATCATCACAACATACACTTGTAAATCTCTGTGTATATATAAGTGTATGTTAATATTAAACTAAATTTGATAAAAGCCAAGAGGAAAATTACATCTTGGCTTTTGTTTCGCTTGGAATATATTTGTAATTATTTGGAAATGTAATAGGGAAGTGAAGATATTTAACGAACTTAACTTTTTACCCACCTATCCGAGCGTTCCTTGTTCGTTTTCTTTTTAGGAAAATAAAAAGCGAAAAAAGTGACATTTTTTTCAAAAACTGCTTGACTTTTTTACAAATTCGTAATAAAATGATAAAATCAATAATAATGGGGATTGTTCCGCTTTTTACTTGAAATTGATTTGATTAACGAAAAATATTACCACAATATTTTTTAGTTGTCAAGTTTTAATTTCATAAAAATTTTGGAAGCAATTTTTCAGTATTTTGTGTCTTTAAATAGTAATTTTAAGAAGGAGTGATACGCCTATGGTAATTAAACCCGTGCAGCTTGGCAAAACTGAACGAATGAGTTTTGGCAAAATCGAAGAAGTTATCGATATGCCAAACCTTATTGAGGTGCAAAAGAATTCATACAAATGGTT
The DNA here is from genome assembly GCA_964629465.1 of uncultured Ruminococcus sp. Classification (GTDB taxonomy): domain Bacteria; phylum Bacillota; class Clostridia; order Oscillospirales; family Acutalibacteraceae; genus Ruminococcoides. The sequence continues at coordinate 54,150 of CAZVRE010000011.1, forward strand.
TCTTGAAGAAGGTCTAAAGGAAGTATTCAGAGATGTTTCCGGCATTACAGACTACACAGGCAACTTTGTACTTGATTTCCTTGATTATGAGTTAGATGTAGAACATCCTAACTACAGCGTAATTGAATGTAAGGAACGTGATGCTACATACTCAGCACCACTAAGAGTACAGGCAAGACTTTTCAATAAAGAAACAGGAGAAATCAAAGAAAACAATGTTTTCATGGGTGATTTACCTCTTATGACAGACAGTGGTACATTTGTAATCAACGGTGCAGAACGTGTAATTGTATCACAGTTGGTTCGTTCTCCTGGTGTTTACTACAAGATGGAACACGACAAAACAGGTAAGGAGCTATTTTCTTCAACTGTTATTCCTAACCGTGGTGCTTGGCTTGAATATGAAAACGACGTAAATGATGTTTTCTATGTTCACATTGATAAGAACAGAAAAGTTCCTATCACAACATTTATTCGTGCATTAGGTTTGGGCACAGACGCAGAGATTCTTGATTTCTTTGGCGACGATGCAAGAATCAAAGCAACTATCGAAAAAGACACAGCGAAATCAGTAGAAGAAGGCTTAATTGAAGTTTACAAGAAATTAAGACCTTCTGAACCTTCAACAGTAGAAGGTGCGCAGACTCACATTAACAATCTATTCTTTGACCCACGTCGTTATGATATGTCAAGAGTAGGTCGTTATAAATACAACAAAAAACTTGGTATTTCTAACCGTTTGGCAGGTGCAAAACTTGCAGAGCCTATCATTAACACTCGTACAGGCGAAGTTATGGCTAACCGTGGCGATGTTATTGACCGTACACTTGCAATGGAAATTGAAGATGCAGGTGTATCAGTAGCATTCGTTGAAAAAGATAACAAGACTATCAAAGTTATCTCTAACGGTATGGTTGATATTTCTAAGTATGTTGATTTTGACGCTAATGCAGAATGTGAAATTAACGAAAAGGTTTGCTTCTCTGTATTGTGCGAAATTCTTGATACTGCAGAAAATCAAGAGCAGTTAAAAGAAATGTTAATAGCAAGAAAACCTGAACTTATTCCTAATCATATTACAGTTGATGATATTTTTGCCACAATCAACTATATGAACTGCCTTGCAGAAGGAATTGGTACTACTGACGATATCGACCACTTGGGCAACCGTCGTATCCGTTGCGTTGGTGAGTTATTACAGAATCAGTTTAGAATTGGCTTTAGCCGTCTTGACAGAGTTATTCACGAGAGAATGACTCTCCAAAATCAGGATGCTGAAACAATGACTCCTAACACACTTATCAATATTCGTCCTGTAACTGCGGCTATCAGAGAGTTCTTTGGTTCTTCTCCACTTTCACAGTTTATGGACCAGAACAACCCTCTTGCTGAATTAACTCACAAGAGAAGACTTTCAGCACTTGGCCCTGGCGGTCTTTCTCGTGACCGTGCAGGTTTCGAAGTTCGAGACGTTCACTACACCCACTATGGTCGTATGTGTCCTATCGAAACTCCTGAAGGTCCAAACATCGGTTTGATTTCTTACCTTGCTACTTTTGCAAGAATTAACGAATACGGCTTTGTTGAAGCACCTTTCCGTAAGATTGATAAGGAAACAGGTGTAGTTACTGACGAAGTTATATATATGACTGCTGATCAGGAAGATGATTTTGTAGTTGCACAGGCTAACGAACCACTTGATGAAAACGGTCGTTTTGTAAACAAGAGAGTTGTAGGTCGTTACAGAGACGGCTTTGTAGAGTATGCTCCTGACCGTTTTGACTTTATGGATGTATCTCCACGAATGGTAGTATCTTGTGCTACATCTATGATTCCTTTCCTTGAGAACGATGACGCAAACCGTGCATTGATGGGTTCCAACATGCAGCGTCAGGCAGTTCCACTACTCAAAACAGAATCTCCTATCGTAGGTACAGGTATGGAATACCGTGCAGGTACAGACTCAGGTGTTTGTGTGCTTGCTGACGGCGAAGGCGTTGTTGCAAGTGTTGATGCTAACAACGTAAGAGTTGTGTATGACAACGGCACAGTTAAAGACCATCAGGTTATTAAGTTCTTGCGTAGTAACCAAGGTACTTGTATCAACCAGATCCCTGTAGTTGAAAGAGGTCAGCGTGTTGAAAAGGGCACAGTACTTGCTGATGGCCCTGCTACAAAGAACGGTGAAATCGCTCTTGGTAAAAACGCACTTATAGGCTTTATGACTTGGGAAGGTTATAACTACGAGGATGCTGTTCTTATCAGTGAAAAAATTGTTAGAGAAGATGTTTATACATCTATCCATATTGAAGAATATGACACAGAGGCTCGTGATACTAAGTTAGGTCCAGAAGAGATTACTCGTGATATTCCTAACGTTGGCGACGATATGCTTAAAGACCTGGACGAAAACGGTATTATTCATATCGGTGCTGAGGTTCACTCAGGTGATATTCTTGTTGGTAAGGTTACACCAAAGGGTGAAACTGAACTAACTGCTGAAGAAAGACTTTTACGTGCAATCTTCGGCGAAAAAGCAAGAGAAGTTAGAGATACTTCTCTACGTGTACCACACGGTGAAAGTGGTATCGTAGTTGATGTTAAGGTGTTTACTCGTGAGGACAGTCGTAACGAGTTACAGCCTGGCGTAAACAAAGTTGTAAGAGTTTACCTTGCACAGAAGAGAAAGATTTCTGTAGGCGATAAGATGGCTGGTCGTCACGGTAACAAGGGTGTTGTTTCCCGTATTTTACCTGTTGAAGATATGCCATTCCTTCCTGACGGTACTCCACTTGACATCGTTCTTAACCCATTGGGCGTACCTTCCCGTATGAATATCGGACAGGTTCTTGAAGTTCACTTGGGTTATGCTGCAAAGGCTTTAGGCTGGAAAATTCAGACTCCTGTATTTGACGGTGCTCACGAAGCAGACATCTTTGAAGCATATGAAATGATGTACAAAAAAGACGACTATGCACCAAGAGAAGAAGTCACAGGTATCGACTTCGGTGAATGTGTTCGTCAGAACGGTATCTCACTTGAATGTAAAACACGTCTTAAAGACGGTAGAACAGGTGATTACTTCGATAATCCTGTAACAGTAGGTTATATGTATTATCTCAAGCTCCACCATCTTGTTGACGATAAGATTCATGCTCGTTCAACAGGTCCTTACTCACTTGTTACTCAGCAGCCTCTGGGCGGC
>CAZVRE010000012.1:0-10591 GCA_964629465.1 uncultured Ruminococcus sp.
CGTAGATTAAACCAATAAATGATTCGCAATCCAAACTTATCGGAACTTATCGAACTTTGGAATGGCAGTTTCCGACGATGAAACAGTTAGATAAATAAATTACAATAACTCAAAATATCGGCAGATATCTTGGGTTGTTTCATAAGATTAAGATAATTCGTGCAAATAATTTGGAGGTGGCTGTTATGATTACAAAAAATAAAAAAAGAATAATTATACTGACCGTTCTCGCAGTTATCTTGTTAGCACTGGTTATATGGACAGCTTGGGGTAATACAGCGCTTGAATTGAACACTTACACGATAAAAAGCGAGAAACTTCCGGAGAATTTTTCTGGCTATCGTATTGCACACGTTTCCGATTTGCACAATGCAGAAATGGGCAATGATAACGAAAAACTTTTAGATATGTTGCGTGAGGCTGAGCCGGACATAATTGCAATCACCGGAGATTTGATCGACTCTCGCAATACCAATATTGAAATTGCTCTGCAGTTTGTAGCGGAAGCGGTAAAAATCGCACCTTGTTATTATGTGACCGGCAACCACGAAGCCAGAGTATCTGAGTATGACGAATTGAAGACAGATATGATGGAGTTGGGCGTCGTTGTTCTTGAAAATGAACGGATCGAGTTTGAAAATAACGGCGAGACCATTGCTCTACTGGGTGTTGAGGATCCGAGTTTTCAGGTGGATTATTTGTTAGGTGATGCGGAGTCGGTAATAAAAAACAAACTGCAGACATTGATGAACGAAGACGACACCTACACAGTGTTGCTCTCTCACAGACCGGAGTTGTTTGACACTTATGTAGAAAGTGGTGTTGATTTGGTTCTCAGCGGACATGCACACGGTGGACAATTTAGATTGCCTTTTGTAGGTGGTTTAGTGGCTCCAAATCAAGGCTTTTTCCCAAAATATGATGCAGGGCTATATACATTTAATAGTACAAATATGATTGTAAGCCGAGGAATTGGTAATAGTATATTTCCGTTTCGTTTTAACAACCGTCCTGAAGTTGTTTTAGTTGAACTATCGAAGGAATCATAACTTTAATTTTCAATTGCAAAATATTATAAATCTTGTTATAATGATGAAAATGAATGGAGGGCTAAATTTGGAAAGAAAAATTGATATTATTTTTAATAGCGAAGTTGATATCAACAAAAGTTTTCATCTGGCATCAGGCTATATATCTGAAACTACTATTCTTTTTGAAAAAGAGAATGTAGTTGCACTGATAAATGCTGATGGTAGAGTAGAGTTCTACAATATGCAGGATGAATTGTTGATTGCAGATAAATTACCTGCAGTTGAAGGTGGCAAAGAAGTATATGATGAGGTAAGTTGTCAGGTAGGCAATGACTCCGTTACACTAAAATTCCCAATTTATGAATGGATAGATAACTACCCTCATTGCGACGGTGAACACGACCGTTGGGATACCAGAAAAATCGGTGATAAAACACTTGTACTTAATTTGTTAAATAATTCTATTACACAAGGTTAACTGTGTGGTGGAATATATAATTAAATTAACAAACAAAGGAGGTTAGTGTTATGTTAAAATATGAAATCGAAGGTGGAAGTTTGCCTGTTGTAATTTGCTATCCAGAGGCAAATCAGACAATTTGTACCGAGAGTGGTGCTATGAGTTGGATGAGCCCTAATATGGTTATGAACACCAACACAGGTGGTGGCGTTAAAAAAGCATTCGGCAGATTATTCTCAGGTGAGTCTATATTTATGAACGAGTATACACCTGAAGGTGGTGCAGGTATGATTGCGTTTGCATCAAGTTTTCCTGGATCTATCATTCCTTATGAGGTAAGTGCAGGTAACAGCATTATCGTTCAAAAGAATAGTTTTCTTGCCATGGAAAAAGGACTTGATCTTTCAGTATACTTCCAAAAGAAACTTGGCAAAGGTTTATTTGGTGGTGAAGGCTTTATTATGCAGAAGATTAGTGGTAACGGTCTTGTTTTCCTTGAAATTGACGGTTATTGCAAAGAATATACACTTGGCGTAGGTGAGAGCATAATCGTAGATACAGGTTATCTTGCTGCAATGACAGAGTCTTGCCAGATGGATATTCAGTCTGTAAAGGGCATTAAAAACACTTTGTTTGGTGGCGAAGGTTTCTTCAATACTAAAATCACAGGTCCTGGTAAAGTTTACATACAGTCTATGCCTGTTATCAATACTGCACAGGCTTTGTCACCATACTTGAGAGTTGATTCTTCAAACGGAAGTAATAATAACGGTGGTGGCTTTACTATCAACTTGGGTGGTAACTAAAGTTCAATATGTAAAATTGTTATGTACCTTGCAAAATGATATGCACCCCAAAAGTTAGACACTTTTGGAGGTGCATTTTTTATTAAGTTGTGATACAATGATAGTGTAACATAGGGAGTAAGGAGGGGATACCTTGAAATTAGTTTTGCTTACTGCTATTGGAGTTGGCACAGCGACTGTGCTTGGCTCTCTTTTGGGCTTTATATTTAAGAAAATATCCCATAGATTTTCTGACATTGTACTTTCTTTTGCTGCAGGTGTTATGCTTGCCGCATCTGTGTTTGGACTTATAATTCCATCCCTTGGGTACGGTGGAAAATACGGACTTGTTATTACTGTTGCAGGAATTTTTGCAGGTGCTTTGTGCTTGAACTTAATTGACAAATTAGTGCCTCACCTCCATAAATTAGTGGGACCTGATATTGAAGAACACCACAACGCAAATTTAAGCAAGGTGCTATTGTTTGTAACTGCTATTGCAATTCATAATTTGCCTGAAGGAATTGCTGCAGGTGTGGGATTTGGATCTGGCAATGAATCACAGGCAATACTTATTGCTGTAGGTATTGCAATACAAAATATTCCTGAAGGTATGGTAATTATTGCTCCAATGCTTGCTGCTGGGGTTACACCTCGCAAGACTTTTGTGTGCGCTTTGATAACGGGCTTAATAGAAGTTTTTGGCACTTTGCTTGGGTATTTGGCAGTAAGCATAGCCTCTGTAATTCTGCCGTTTGCTCTTGCTTTTGCAGGAGGCACAATGCTGTATGTTATCAGTGACGAGATGATACCCGAAACTCACGCTCATGGTAGCGAACGAGGGGCAACATATTCTTTGCTCATAGGCTTTTGTTTGATGCTTGTAATGGATGTATTGTTATAAAAAAATAAATACTTGCGAAATAAAATAATAAATCGGGCAATAATATATTAAGAAAGGTGGAATCATTATGAAAAAATCAATTAAAATGCTGATTGCTTTATTAACAGTTTTGATGTTTGTTGTTGGTATGACTGCTTGCTCCACAAACTCATCAAAGGGTGTGGCTAACACTCAGAAGACAACATCTGCTGATTCCAACACCGATGAGAATCAGGAAACAGCATCAGAGAGTATAAGTACTGAAGATACTAAATCAAATACAAAAGTATCAACTTCTGCAAAAACTTCTTCAGATGGATCTGATGATATTGGAGAGAATAGAGCAAAACAAATTGCTTTTAATAAAGCAGGTGTTGAGGAAAACCAGGTAAAGAATTTGAAAATTAGTCAAGATTATGACGATGGCCAACATGAATATCATATAGACTTCTATGTTAACAATAAGGAATATGAATACGAGATATCAGCAAAAACAGGAAAGATTTTATCTTACGATATTGATAATTCAAAATCTAACACAGAGTCAGTAAATGCAGATGAGTCATCAAGCGATATCGGTAGAGAAAAGGCCAAGAATATCGCACTTAAAAAAGCCGGTATCCAAGAATCTCAGACACGTAATTTGATAGTGGAAAAAGATTATGAGGGTGGTCAGTTGCAATATGAAGTGGAGTTTTATGCTGACGGCAAAGAATATAGTTATGAAATTTCTGCATCAACAGGTAAAATAATTAGTTACGATATTGATATTGACGACTGATAAAAACGGCAGGGCAATACGCTCTGCTGTTTTTTATATATGGCTTGAAAAATAGTTGTATAAGTGATATACTTTACAGTATATTGTGGATAAATCACATATAAAATTAAATTCATATACATAAAGGGATGAATAAAATGAGATCAGATTTAATGAAATCAGGTGCAACTCGTGCACCTCACCGTTCGCTTCTTAAGGCTCTTGGTTTAACAGACGAAGAAATTAAGCGTCCTTTTGTGGCTGTTGTTAACTCCAAAAGTGACTATATTCCTGGCCACAAACACTTAAATGATATTTCTGCAAAGGTTATGGACGGTATCCGTAACGCAGGAGGTGTTCCATTTGAGTTCAACACAATCGGCGTTTGTGACGGACTTGCTATGAACCACAAGGGTATGAAGTACAGCCTTGCTTCAAGAGAGATTATTGCAGACTCTATTGAGGTTATGCTTACTGCTCATCCACTTGATGCAGTTGTATTTATTCCAAACTGCGACAAAATCGTACCTGGTATGCTACTTGCTGCTATCAGGTTGAATTTACCTTGCGTATTTGTTTCAGGTGGTCCAATGATGCCTGGTGAATATAAGGGCGAAAGATACGGACTTTCTGAAATGTTTGAGTATGTAGGTTCACACGCTATGGGCAAAATTACTGATGAAGAACTCAAGGCTTACGAGGATCACGCTTGTCCTACTTGTGGCTCTTGTTCAGGTATGTATACTGCAAACTCAATGAACTGCTTAACAGAGGCTATTGGTATGGGTTTGCCTGGTAACGGTACTCGTCCTGCTATTTCTGCTGCTCGTCGTCAGTTGGCACAAGATGCTGGCGAGAGAGTTATGGAACTATTAAAGCAGGATATTCGTCCAAAAGATATTATCACAAAAGAGAGTTTTGAGAACGCTTTGCGTTGTGATATGGCATTGGGTTGTTCTTCAAACTCTGTATTGCACCTACTTGCTATTGCTTATGAGGCAGAAGTCCCTGTTGATATTTCTGTAATTAACGAAATTAGTAAAACTACCCCACAGATTTGTAAACTAAACCCAGCAGGTAAGACTTTTATTACTGACCTTAATGATATGGGTGGTATCTCTGCAGTAATGAAGGAACTTTCTAGAAGTGGAGTTATTAACACTGACTGTACAACTGTAAAAGGTACAGTTGGTGAGCGTATTGCTGATGCTCCTGCTGCTGACGGCGAGGTTATTAGAACTCTTGAGAATCCTCATAGAAAAGATGGTGGTATTGCTATCTTGTTCGGTAATATTGCTCCTGACGGCGCTGTTGTTAAGCAGGGTGCAGTTGCTCCTGAGATGATGCAGAACAAAGGTCCTGCACGAGTATTTGACTGCGAAGAAGATGCTTGTGAGGCAATTTATGGTGGCAAGATTAACCCAGGTGATGTTATTGTAATTCGTTACGAAGGTCCAAAGGGTGGTCCGGGTATGAGAGAAATGCTTGCTCCAACATCTGCTCTTGCAGGAATGGGACTTGACTCCTCAGTATCTTTGATTACTGACGGTAGATTTAGTGGAGCTACTCGTGGCGCTGCTGTAGGCCATGTTAGTCCTGAGGCTGCTGCAGGTGGTTTAATCGGTTTGATTAACGAGGGTGATATCATTACTGTTGATATTACAAACCGTGAACTTACTCTCCACGTTGATGACGAAGTTATCGAGGAAAGAAGAAAGAACTATGTTGCTCCTAAACAGGAACTATCAGGTTACATTAAGCGTTATGCTAAACTTGTAACTTCAGGTTCAACAGGTGCAGTTTTTGAAAAATAATAGGCATATTTAATAAATTTAGCGACTACTGTTTAGTAGTCGCTTTTTATTTTTGGTAAAATTGCTACACAAACTGTTACAATGCACAAAATAAGAGCCGTTATTTTGTAAACCTAAACGAGCGTTTTGTTTGTCTAAAGTATTGTAAGAATTATGCAATAATGATATAATTAAAAGGTAATTTGATTATTTTTTATAATAATTGCTAAAATTTATGAAAGGGGCTGTATCACATTGAAACAGTACGACCCAAAAAACATCTTAAATATCGCTCTGGCAGGTCATTCCGGTTGCGGTAAAACTTCAGTTGCAGAGTCTATGCTATATTTGAGCAAGGCTTCTGACCGTTTAGGCTCTATTGCTGACGGTAATACTATACTTGACTTTGACCAAGAGGAAATCAAGCGTCAGGCATCTTTGATGACTGCAGTTGCTCCTTTGGAATGGAAAAATACAAAGATTAACCTTATCGACACACCTGGTTTGTTTGATTTTGAGGGTGGCGTAAGTGAGGGTATGCGCGCTGCAGATTCTGCACTTATCGTTGTTTCCGGCAAAGACGGCGTTGGCGTTGGCACTGAAAAGGCAGTTGAGGCTGCTACTAACGAAGGTATCGCAAAGGTGTTCTTTGTAAACGGTATTTGCGATGAAGATGCTCGTTTTTATAGAGTGTTTGAAGATTTAAAGGCTACATTTGGTCCTTCAGTTTGTCCGGTTGTTGTTCCTTACATTCAGGACGGTAAGGCTGAAGTTTATGTTAATATTTTTGAGTATCGTGCGTATAAATACGCTAACGGTACAGTAACTCCTACTGATATGCCTGATATGGGACCTCGTCTTGAGGGCTTGCGTGAGGCTATCAAAGAGGCTGTTGCAGAGACTTCTGAGGAATTGCTTGAAAAGTTCCTTGAGGGTGAGGAGTTTACACCTGAAGAAATTATTATGGGTGTATCTCAGGGCGTTAAAGACGGTAGCATTTGTCCGGTGTTCTGCGGTGATGCTCACAACACATTTGCTATTGATATGCTACTTAATTCTCTTGTATGGCTTGCTCCAAAGGCTGACAGCCGTAGCGAACTTGCATCTGATATTAACGGTGATCCTGTTGAAATCGCAGTAAGTGCTGACGGCGCTGCTACAGGTATCGTATTCAAAACTGTTGCAGACCCATTTGTTGGTAAATTATCTTATGTTAAGGTTGTTTCCGGCAAGATTTCTCCTGATGTTCCTGTTATGAATATGCGTACAGGTGAGCAAGAGAGAATAACAAAGGTGCTCACAGTTCGTGGTAAAAAGCAAGAAGATGCGGCTTATATCGGTGCAGGTGATATTGGTGCTATTCCAAAACTTTCAGATGTTAAGACAGGTGACACATTGTGCTCACCACTTCGCAAAGTTACACTTGAGCCTATTAAGTATCCAAATGCTGCTTTTTCAATGGCTATCAAGCCAAAGACAAAGGGCGATGAAGATAAAGTTGCACAGGCAGTTAAAAAGATTATGGAGGAAGACCCATCAATCAAGTACTTCCATAATCACGAAACTCATGAAATGATTATTTACGGCTTGGGTGAACAGCATCTTGAAGTTGTTGTTTCCAAGATTAAGTCAAAATATAATGTTGACGCAGTTTTGAAAACTCCAAAGGTTGCTTATCGTGAGACTATTCGCAAGTCCGTTAAGGTACAAGGTCGTCACAAAAAGCAGAGTGGTGGTCATGGTCAGTTTGGTGACGTTTGGATTGAGTTCTCACCTTGTGACAGCGACTCACTTGAGTTTACAGAGTCTGTTGTTGGTGGTGCAGTTCCAAAGGGCTTCTTCCCAGCAGTTGAAAAAGGCTTGAGAGATGCTATTCAGAAGGGCCCTCTTGCAGGTTATCCTGTAGTTGGCTTAAAGGCTAATTTGTACGATGGTTCTTACCACCCTGTAGATAGTTCTGAAATGTCATTTAAGATGGCTGCAACTATTGCATACAAAAACGGTTTGCCACAGGCTCAGCCTACATTACTTGAGCCTATCGGCAGTCTTGCAGTTACTATCCCTGACAATAATATGGGTGACGTAATGGGCGAGATTAACAAGCGTCGTGGTAGAGTTATGGGTATGAACCCTGCAGGCAAGGGTATGCAGACTGTTGAAGCAGAAGTACCTATGGCAGAAATGGACGACTTTGCTACATATGTACGTCAGTGCACTCAGGGCAGAGGCAGTTACACATTTGAGTTTGTGCGTTATGAAGATGCTCCAATGAACGTTGCTCAAAAAGTAATCGCAGAATCAAACGTAGAAGACTAATTTGTAAATATTTAACGGGATACAGAATTTTCTGTATCCCGTTTTTGTATGTAAAACTACAACATTTAATTGCCGAAGGAAAAGTCAATTTGTAATTATAAAAATAGCCCCTCTCATTTGAGAGGGGCTTATTTGTAGGTGTTATTTTGCAATAATGCTTGTGCCTGTCATTTCTTCAGGTTGTGGTAAACCAAGAATTTCAAGCATTGTTGGAGCGATGTCAGCAAGCACGCCACCCTCACGAAGTTTGCAATCATAGTTTACAACACAGAAAGGTACAGGGTTAGTTGTGTGAGCAGTAAATGGCTCACCGTCTGTATCAACCATTTTGTCTGCGTTACCGTGGTCAGCAGTAATAAGAGCAACGCCACCCATTTCTGTAATAGCGTCAACTACCTGACCTACACAGTCATCAACTGCTTCAACTGCTTTTACTGCGGCATCAAACACGCCTGTATGACCTACCATATCGCAGTTAGCGTAGTTGAGGATGATCATATCATATTTGCCACTTTTGATAGCAGGGATAAGTTTTTCGGTAACTTCGTAAGCACTCATCTCTGGCTTCATATCGTAAGTAGCAACAGCAGGTGATTTAACAAGTATTCTGTCCTCACCTTCGTACTGCTTTTCAACGCCACCGTTAAAGAAGAATGTTACGTGAGCGTACTTTTCTGTCTCAGCAATTCTTAACTGAGTCATACCCTTGTCAGAGAGATACTCACCGATAGTGTTGTTAAGACTCTGTGGCTTAAATGCAACCTCAACATTTGGCATTGTTGCATCGTACTGTGTCATACAAACAAATGTAAGAGGGAAGAAACCGTTTTCTCTTTCAAAGCCATCGAAATCAGGGTCAACAAAAGTTCTTGTGATTTCTCTTGCACGGTCAGGACGGAAGTTAAAGAAAATAACACTGTCGTCAGGCTTGATTGTTTCGCCACCCTTAACAACAACAGGGAGTACAAATTCGTCAGTAACTTCGTTCTTGTAACTGTCTTCAACTGCCTGAACTGGGCATTCTGCCTCAACGCCTTTGCCATAAACCATTGCGCTGTAAGCCTTTACAACTCTTTCCCAACGGTTATCTCTGTCCATAGCATAGTAACGACCACTGATAGTAGCAATTTTACCTACACCAATTTCAGCCATCTTGTCAACACATTCCTGAATATAATCTTTTGCAGATGATGGAGGAACGTCACGGCCATCAAGGAAAGCGTGAACATATACTTTGTCAAGGCCTTTGTTTTTGGCAAGTTGCAAGATACCATAAAGGTGCTCCATATGGCTATGAACACCACCAGGTGACATAAGACCCATAAGGTGTAGGTTTGTGCCCTTTGCAAGAGCGTTATCCATAGCCTTAACGATAGCTTCGTTGTCCTTTAGTTTGTCTTCGTTAATTGTTTTTGTAATTCTTGTAAGTTCTTGATATACAATTCTACCTGCACCAATATTTGTGTGACCAACTTCACTGTTACCCATCTGACCATCAGGTAAACCTACGTCTAAACCTGATGCGCCGATTTGAGTTACAGGATAGTTCTGGAATAGTAAATCAATATTCTTTGTGTTGGCAGATTTGATAGCATTACCTTCATCAGGAGCAATACCAAAACCGTCAAGTATCATTAAAATTAAAGGTTTTTTCATTTTTATACCTCAATTAACCCTTTGTTGCAGCATCAATAATTGCGCCGAATTTTTCAGCAACAAGAGAAGCACCACCGATTAGACCACCGTCAACGTTTTCTTTAGAAAGCAGTTCAGCAGCGTTAGCATCGTTCATAGAACCACCGTACTGAATTGTAGTAGCCTGAGCAACTTCTTCGCTGTAAATATCAGCAAGTACGTTACGGATGATAGCGCAAACTTCTTCAGCTTGGTCAGCAGTAGCAGTTAAGCCTGTGCCGATAGCCCATACTGGTTCGTAAGCAATGATGATGTTCTTCATTTCGTCAGCAGTAACACCCATCAAAGCGATTTTTGTCTGTAGAGCAACTAATTCAGCAGTAATGCCCTGCTCTCTTTCTTCTTTAAGTTCGCCAACGCATAGGATAACATTTAAGCCAGCGTTAAGAGCGGCTCTTACTCTCTGGTTAACAGTTACATCTGTTTCGCCAAAGTACTGACGTCTCTCGGAGTGACCGATAATAACATATTCAATGCCCATTGCTTTTAACATATTAGCAGAAATTTCACCTGTGAAAGCACCACTTTCTGCCCAGTGGCAGTTTTCAGCACCGATTTTTACGTTTGTGCCTTTTGTTACCTCCAAAGCAACTGATAGGTCAACATAAGGAACACAAGCGATAACCTGACAGTCAGCGTCTTTTGCTACAGGTACAATTTCCTGCAATAGAACTTTTGCTTCGTCAGGAGTTTTGTTCATTTTCCAGTTACCGGCAATAATAGCCTGTCTTTTACTTTTGTTCATAATTATCTACCTTTCTCAATAAAAGGGCGAACATTGGGTTCGCCCTTTTATTATTTTTACATTAGTGTATGCAACGTCACGTTTTATAACGTCACAAATTCAAATCGAGTTTGCAATCGGGAA
>CAZVRE010000012.1:10691-57322 GCA_964629465.1 uncultured Ruminococcus sp.
CAGATGTTTAAACTTATATCATTCTGTCTGCTCGAATTGGATGCAACGTCACGTTTTATAACGCTACAAATTCAAATCGAGTTTGCAATCGGGAACAGATGTTTAAACTTATATCATTCTGTCTGCTCGAATTGGATGCAACGTCACGTTGCTTATTTGTCAGCGATTACATCAATACCAGGAAGAACTTTGCCTTCAAGATATTCAAGAGAAGCGCCACCACCTGTTGAAATGTGGCTCATCTTGTCAGCATAACCTAACTGAATAACTGCAGCAGCACTGTCGCCACCACCAATGATTGTTGTTGCATCAGTTTCTGCTAATGCTTCTGCTACAGAGATAGTACCCTGTGCAAGAGTTGGGTTTTCAAAAACACCCATAGGACCGTTCCAAACAACAGTCTTTGCAGTTTTAACTGCTTCTGCAAACATAGCCTGTGTTTTTGTGCCAATGTCAAGACCTTCCATATCAGCAGGAATGCTGTCAGCATCAACAACAGAAACTTCTATAGGAGCATCGATTGGGTCAGGGAAGTTGGCTGCGATAGTTGTATCAACAGGAAGTAGTAACTTCTTGCCTAACTTTTCAGCCTTTTCCATCATTTCCTTACAATAGTCAATCTTTGTATCGTCAACAAGAGATTTACCAACCTCTTTGCCCTGTGCCTTTAGGAATGTGTAAGCCATACCACCACCGATGATAAGTGTATCGCACTTTTCAAGTAGGTTGGAGATAACGTTTAACTTGTCAGCAACTTTTGCGCCACCAAGAATAGCAACGAAAGGTCTTACAGGAGTTTCTACTGCATTACCAAGATAGTCGATTTCTTTCTGCATTAAGTAACCAACAGCAGTATCTTTGATGTGATTTGTAACACCTGCAGTTGAGCAGTGTGCTCTATGAGCAGAACCAAAAGCATCCATTACAAATACGTCAGCCAAAGATGCTAATTCTTCTGAGAATGGCTCAAGATTCTTTGTTTCTTCTTTTCTAAAACGAGTGTTCTGTAGTAGAACTACATCGCCGTCTTTCATATTTTCAACAGCAGCCTTTGCATTTGCACCAACAACTTCGTCATCATTAGCAAATACTACTTCCTGACCTAAAAGTTCAGAAAGTCTAACTGCAACAGGTGCTAAAGAAAACTTTTCTTCAGGACCGTTCTTTGGTTTGCCAAGGTGAGAGCAAAGAATAACCTTGCCACCGTCAGCCAAAAGTTTTTTAATTGTAGGTAGAGCAGCAGTAATTCTGTTGTCGTTAGTAATAACGCCATCTTTTAGAGGAACGTTAAAGTCGCAACGAACTAAAACCTTTTTACCTTTTACATTGATGTCATCAACTGTAACTTTATTAAGTTTCATCTTGATTACGTCCTTTCTTATATAAAAATTTAATATGTAAAATATGTCTTTACAATCAAAATTATTATATATCATTTGCGTTGTTTTATCAATAGTAAAAGGGTTAATTTTTTAACAAAAATAACCCTTTTTAAAAATTTTTTTCAATTTTAATAATCAATTTGCTAATGGGGAAAAATAATCATATAAATTTAAAATCTTTCGTCCCAATTATGTCTGTGAAGTTCGCCTTTTTCTAGCAAAGTTGGATAGTCCCATTGACGCAAGATTTCGTAAGTAGCAATAGCTACAGAATTTGACAAATTAAGACTGCGAGCGTCTTCTTTCATAGGAATACGCACGGTGGTTTCGTAATTTTTGAGCAAAAGTTCTTCAGGCAAACCAGCAGTTTCTTTACCAAACACTATGTAGCAGTTGTCCTCGTATTGGACATCACTGTGCCTGTGACGTGCTTTGGTTGAAAAATAGTAATATTTACCACCTTTTGTTTTTTTAAAAAAATCGTCAAGATTTTCGTAGTATGTAATATCAAGCATACTCCAATAATCAAGACCTGCTCTCTTTAAATGTTTATCATCAACTGAAAAACCAAGTGGCTTTACAAGATGGAGTCTTGCACCCGTTGCAGCACAAGTTCTTGCTACGTTGCCTGTGTTGGCAGGAATTTCTGGTTCTACCATTACAATATTAAGTGTTGCCAAAAGTTATCACCTCTAAATATATTTTAACCGTAAATAATAATTTTGCAAGAAAAACTTGCAGAGAGGAGAAGCAAATTATGGCAAAACAGGTGAATATGTCAAATGTAGTAAAAGGTGTTGCAGGAGGTATGCTTGCAGGAATGGCAGTAGGTTATGCAGGTAAAAAGATGATGGACAACAAACCTAAAATGCGCAAGAAAGCCAATAAAGCAATGCAGACATTGGGTCAGGTAGTAGATACTGCTCAATATATGTTTAAGTAAAAAAGTAGGTACTATCCTGTTGATAGTACCTGCTTTTTTAATTTATATTCCCTGTTCAGTGTGTACGCATTCTTGTAAGTTTATTTAGATTTTTTCTTTGTGCCTTTAATTACATCTGCTACTTCACTTATAGTTACATAAGCTGCTGGGTCGATTTTGTGTATAATCTTTTTCATTCGAGTAATTTGGAAACGGTTTACAACGAAATATATTACGGTTTTGTCAATTCCTGAGTATCCACCTGTTGCTGAAATTATGGTTGTACCACTTTCAAATTCTTCCATCAAAGTAGAACTGATTTCGTCAGGATGGTCAGTAATTATCATAACAGACTTTGAACGGTCGATACCTTCTACTATAAAGTCCACGGTCTTTAGAGCAGCGCCGTAAGTTACAATAGAGTATAACGGAAGTATCCAACTTTTTAATAGGATACCTGCAAAGATATACAGCATAATGTTATATATCATTACAAAAGTTCCTACTGTTATTCCGAGTTTTTTTGCAAAACTTACTGCCATAACCTCTATGCCGTCAATTGCTCCACCGTAACGAATTGTAAGACCGCTACCTGTGCCTGATATAAGTCCACCGAATAATGCGCATAGGAGCAAATCTTCTCCTGCTAAAGGGGATGCCATACTAACATCAATTGGCAATATATCAGTTATTAACCAAGCACATATTGAATATACAATAACTGCATAAACGGAGTAAATTGTAAAAGTTAATCCTTGCTTTTTTAACCCAAATAAAAACAAAGGAATGTTAAGAGTAAGTAAAAGTACAGATAAACTCAACCAAGACGGAGTTAACTGAGAAAGAAGCATAGCAGTACCGGAAATACCACTATCGTATAACTTTACCGGAGCCAAAAAAATAGTAACGCCAAAAGCATTAACTATACCTGCTACAGTTAACATTATAAAGTTAAAAAAATTTAAATCTTTTAATTGCTTTTTAAAATTAGTCATATTATATCCCTTTTTATTTACAATAGTTATAGTCTAATTGCTTTACTGTGTAGTCCTTGATAATATCGTAGTATTTTGCAAGTGCTTCCATAGCACCTGGCACATCGTGCTCTAAGTAGTTACCACATTCAATGGCAGTGTTGCCAGGAATATCACCTTTGTGCTCCAAACATTGTTTGATAGTAGTTTTGATTAAATCCAGAGCAACGCTTTCGTTCATATCTTTAACCAAAAAGTAAAAACCTGTACGGCAACCCATTGGGCCAAAATACACTACCTTGTTAGAGAGAAAACTGTTGCGAGAGTAGGTTGCAAACAGATGCTCTATTGTGTGCATAACAGGGTTAGGCAAAAAAGGAGGAGTGTTTGGCTTAATAAATCGCATATCGTAGGTTGTGATGTTGTCGTCAATTCTGCTTATGTAAACACCAACATCAAGTGTGTTGTGGTCAACTGTAAAACTTGTGATTTTCTTCATATTTTTCTCCTATTTTTCAACAAATAAAATATTCAAATCTACATTACCCTCTATGCCGTTAATTTGACCTTCTTTTGAATATTGCCAGATTTTAAAGTCATAGTAAAAATTAGGAACTGCTGAATATTCTGCATACCACAGAGTAGAGTTGTTAAGTTGTGACAGGTCATACTGACTGTAAAAGTCGTTGCTTTCGCCGTAAATCATAGACTTGTATCCTGCTTTTTCTATTGTATCACAAAACGCTATTGCAAATTCTGTCATTTGTGCGCCTGTAATATTGTCAGTTCTTGCAGTATCTTCGTCTATAAATTCAAAGTCATAAGCAACGGGTAGTTGCAAATCAATTCCATCAAGATTTTCAATAACAAACTTGGCTTCTTCAACTGCTTCTTGAGTAGTGATTGCTTGACTAAAAAAGTACACGCCAACATCTATTCCGCAGTTGTGAGCATTCTGAATATTTGTGATAGCATTTTGGTCAAGATAAATATTACCGGTATCGCCGTAACCTCTGCCACCAATTCTTATCATAGCAAATTCAATACCATAGTCCTTGACTTTTTGCCAGTTGATATCTCCACAGTAAGAGGACACATCAATGCCAAATTTTGATTTAAGATTATTGTAATCATACTCTTTAATCTGCCCGTTGTCAGTAATGTAATTAGTGCACACAGGGCTTTTGGCTACATTATCATAGGGTTCAATTTCCATAGTGCCTTTAATACTGTCAACAACTGTAACAGTAAGTTTGTTTTGAGTAACTATCTCAGTTGCATCTGTATCGGTTGCAGTATTATCAGAGCAACTTGTAAATATTAAAGCAAAGATAATCAAAAATAAAAGTAGGGATAAAAATTTGCATTTCACTTTTATCACATCCTTAAAGAAATATTATCACAAATTAGAGTTTAAGTAAATATTTTGTGGAAAATTCTGTTGATAAAAAGCATCTTTTACATTATAATAGTTCTATAAGGAGAAGTGGGGGTGATGCTCATGAATGCAAAAAAGTTAAATAAAGACCAACTTCTGCAGGCAGTTGATAATTGCAAGAGCATCAGCGAACTATTTGAGTTGGTAAAAATTCAAGAGATAAATATGCGTATGCATACTTTGCCAGGTGCAAGTAATATACCTGCCAAAAGGCTTGAGATTCGCTCATTTCCCAAAGGTACAACTTACCTTGATAAATTAAAGGCTGCCGTTAAACTTACGGTAAAATATACAAAGTAGAGGCTGTTTTTTTGTGCAAAAAAATAGCCTTTTTCATTTGACTTAATTGGGTGTAGTTTGGTAAAATAATTTTATTAACATAGAGAGGATGATTTCTTGTGAAACGTTTGCTTTCAGTATTGCTTGTATGCTTAATGTTAGTTTCTATTATTCCTGTAGGGGCATACACATACAAAGGTTACCAAAATGGTGATGTTAATATGAGTGGCAATCTTTCTATTCGTGATGCCACAGATATTCAAAAGCACATTATCGGTTTGAGCACCCTTGACAGTACTCAGATGATTTTGGCAGATGTTAACTTAGACGAAGAGGTTAATGTTATGGACGTTACTGCTATTCAGCGTGATTTGGCTAAACTTGAAGATTTATCTCAAACAGAGTATGCTACAGATCCAACTACACAACCGTCAACTGACAACACAACTCCAACTGCTCCTGATTCAACAATAGGCAGTTCAGTTACAGTTTACTTTACAAATAATCTTAACTGGTCAAATGTTTACTTCTACTTGTACGATAGTGCCACAGGTACAGCATCAGCAAGTTGGCCAGGTCAGAAAATCACTAATTATAACACAAACGATTACGGCGAAAGCATCTACTATTCAACAGTTGATGTAAGTAAATATGACCGTGTTATTTTTAATAACGGTAGTGGTCAGCAAACTGCAAATATACCTGTAAATAAAGCAAGTTCAGGTTTCTTTATTTCTGATAGTTCTAACTCAACCGGTATGCTTGTGGGCACATATGCGTACAGTGGTGCTGATACAGGTACAATTAAAACAACAACTTTAGCATATCCATCCGGATATAACAAGAAAATTTGGATTTGGACTCCTGCTGATTATTCAACAAATTCAAATGAGCCATTTAAGACAATTTATATTATGGACGGACAGAACTTGTTTGATGACGACCATCAAGATTCATACGGTGGTTGGGAAGTTACTGATGCAGTTGAGTCTATGATGGCTAACGGTGGCCGTGGTGTTATTATTGTTGGTATTGATAATAGTAGCGGAAATCGTGACAGTGAACTTACTCCTGATTTAGGTGATGTAATTCCAAGTTACGCAAATGAATTTTCAAATAGAACGGGTGAGGCTTTCTCTAACTTTGTTGTAAATACTGTTATGCCTTATGTTCAGGCTAATTACAACTCAAGTAAGGCTGCTTGCGATAATGTTATTGCAGGTTCAAGTTCAGGTGGTCTTGAGGCGTTCTACATTGGTATGGAGAACAATGATAAGTTCGGAGGTATAGGCGCATTATCTCCTGCGTTCTTGTTGTTCAGTGATAGTGTTTGGAACAGTTATCTAAGCAAGTATAATTTAACTTCAAGCGATATGCCAAACTTGTATATCTTTAACGGTAACGGTGATAGCCTTGAGCAAGAACTTAAGGTTGATGCAGTTAATATGTATAACAGATTGGTAAGCAAAAACTACAGTAGCGATAAGATTACTTTAGTGATTGAGGATGCTTATAAGCATAATGAGGCATATTGGAGAGCAATATTCCCTGATATGTTAACTTGGTTGCTTAATTTATAATATTTTAAACTTAAATCCCCTGTCTTTTGACAGGGGATTTTGTGCATTATGGCTTTGATTTTTGGCTGATGCGAGGGCTTTTTAGTTAAATACTCAATTTTGAAAAAATTTATAAAAAAGACTTTCTTTATTATGATAAATAGTGTAGAATATATCTACTGTATAAATACTATTTTACGAGGATGATAATATGAAAAAGTTCCTTTCATCAGTACTCGTTATCATTACAATATTTTCCGTATTTCCATTTAGTGCTTTTGCAGAAGAAACAAATACACAAATTGTAATTGAAGAGGGTACACAACAATCTACTGAGTTTTCACAGGGAGTGACAGGAAGTTCACAAGAGGGAACAGAAACTGAACAGTCAGAATCTGTAGAGCCGTCCACCGGCGATTCATCACAAGAGCCAACTGAAGACCCTGCTCAGGATCCAACTGTTGAATCTACAGAACCAACTACTCAACCTGTTATTTTGAAACCTGCATCAGTTGCCAACTTTGCAGTTGCAGAAAAATCTACAAAAGCTGTTAAGTTATCTTGGGCACAATATAAGGGTAGCGCAAACCGTTTTTATATTTATAGAGCAAAAGAAATTTCAAACGGTGTTATTGGAGAGTATCAGTTAATCGCTACAATCAAAAATACTACCAAAACATACTACAAAGATAGTAGTGTTTTGTCAGGTACATTTTATAAATATAAACTTGTTCCAAGTTATTATGAAAAATCAAAAGATAAAAAAGGCGACGCATCAAAAGTAAGCGTGTTTGTACCACTTGAAAAATCTTCATCTTTAGTGGTAAAAAAAGCAACTACTAACAAAATTAAAATTAAGTGGGCAGCAATTCCAAGATCTACAAAGTACGAGATTTACAGAGTCAACTCTGACACAGGCGTAAGCACTAAGATAAAAACTACAACTGACTTGAATTATATTGATAAGAACATCACCTCAGGTCAGGGGTATATTTACAAAGTAAGAGGCGTTAAGGTTGCCAATAAAACTTTGAGATATAGCGAATTTGCTACAGTTACTACTGCTGCTAATGTAACAAAGGTTAAGGGCGTAAAGGTTAAGTCACTTATGCGCAGAGGTTTGTTCACTTGGGATGAAGTAAGCGGCGCTGACGGCTATGTTATTAACAAACAGAATAACAAAGGTAAGTATACGTACTACGGCACAACAAAGAACAATTCTTTCCTTACTAATAAGTTAAAAGAAAATACAACTTATAAATTTAAGATTAAGGCGTACAAAACAGTAAACGGTAAAAAGGTTTACGGCAAAACTAAAAAGGTTAAGGTTAATATTGTAGATGGAGCTTACGGCAAAAAGGCAAGTGGCACATACATTGAAGTTTGTACCGAAACTCAGCAGATGTATATGTATGTTAACGACAAACTTTATGTAAGCACTCCTATTGTAACAGGCTACTATAATTTGTACGATACTACTCATGGCTTCCACTATGTTATAAATAAAAAGACAAATGCTCGTTTAAGAGGCGCTGCAGGTGATGATCAGTGGGATGTTGAAGTAAATTACTGGGTAGCGTTTACCTATGACGGTCAGGGACTACACGACAGTACTTGGAGATACTCAGGATATGGCGGTAACATTTACAAGAACAATGGTTCTCACGGTTGCGTAAATACTCCACTTGATGCAATGAAGAAGATTTACAAAAAGGTATATGTTGGTATGCCAATTATAGTTTACTAAAGATAAGACTACAACCAAAATGGTTGTAGTCTTTTTGCTTTGGTAATTTATTCTGTTTTGCACATTTTACCCTGAACATCAGTGATGTATTTACCCTCAAGGAGTAACTCTGAAATAGGCACGATTTCGTAGCCTTTTGATTGTATTGCTTCTATAACTTTTGGCAGGGCTTCAGGTGTGTTTGTTGCTCCGTTATGTAGGAGTATTATTGAACCTGGTTCAAGTTTGCTGACGCAATTTTGAACAATTTGGTCCACGCTTGGGTCTTTCCAGTCAAGGCTGTCAATGTTCCATTGTATGCAGTACATATCAAGTCCGTTGACGCAGTTTACAACATCGTTGTTATAGTCACCGTAAGGTGGGCGAAAAAGAGTAGGGCAGTTGCCTGTAATGGCTTCGATCTTTTGATTGCAAGATTTGATTTCTTCTTGCATTTTATCTGTGCTGATTTGTGTCATATAGGCGTGAGTGTTGCTGTGGTTTTCAACATCGTGACCTCGCTGTGCGATTTCCTTAACAGAGTCTGGATACTTATCCACCCATTCTCCTACCAAAAAAAATGTGGTCTTAATTTTATATTCGTCTAATATATCCAGCAAGGTGGAGGTTTGCTCGTTGCCCCAAGCAGCGTCAAAGGAAATAGCGCAAACTTTATCATCTTCATCTACACAATAAATAGGTATAACTCGGTCTGTGGTGGCAGTAGTAACTGCTTTTGATATTGAAGTCAGACCTATAACGGACACCAATAACCCCAAGGTAAAGCATATTAAAATAGATATTAAGTTTCTCTTGGTGAGTACGTGGTATTTCATAAAAAATCCCCCCATACAAATGTATGAGGGGGATTTTTAGTTTATTCTTGAATTTCCCATTTGATACCATCAGGAGTATCAATAAGTTTAATGTGCCTTGCTGCCAATTCATCACGAATTGCGTCAGCAGTAGCCCAGTCTTTGTTTGCTCTTGCTTCTTGTCGTTTTTGAATTAGCGCTTCGATTTCGCTATCTAAATCTGCAGAAGTTGTATCGGCAGATTCTTTTACAAGGTCAAGACACAACACTTGGTCAAATTTTGCGATTAAGTATAGTTTTGTAGCATCGTTAAGGTCAGCTTTAAGTACATCGTAAAGAGCAGTTAGTCCCAAAGATGTATTGAGGTCGTTGTCTAAAGCAGTCTTGAATGCATCTTCAAGGTCCTTTGCTTTTTCTGTATCAACCTGACCGTCTTTGTTTAATGCAGAAACTCTCTTTACTAACTTATCGTATGCTTTTGCAGTATTATCAAGGCTTTCGTAAGAGAAAGTCAGTGGCTTACGGTAGTGGCTTTGTAAGCAGAACATTCTGTAAACAAGAGGGTTGTAGCCTTTTTCTTCAAGTAAAGAAACCGTTAAGAAATCGCCCTTTGATTTACTCATTTTACCACGAGCATCGTTGAGGTGAAGAACATGGAACCAATAGTTACACCACTTATGACCAAGATATGCTTCGCTCTGTGCAATTTCATTAGTGTGGTGAGGGAATGCATTGTCAACACCACCACAGTGGATATCAAGATACTCACCATTGTGCTTGATACTTATAGATGAGCACTCAATATGCCAACCCGGATAACCTACGCCCCAAGGACTATCCCACTTTAAGGCTTGGTCCTCGAATTTAGACTTAGTAAACCACAAAACAAAGTCAGTTTTGTTTTTCTTATTAGTGTCGTTGTCAACATCCTCACGAACGCCAACCTCCAAGTCGTCAGCATTCATATTGCCAAATACATAGTAATTGTCTAACTTTGATGTATCAAAATACACATTGCCACCTGCAATGTAAGCGTAGCCTTTGTTAAGAAGTACAGATACCATCTCAATAAATTCATCGATGCAATTTGTAGCAGGTTCAATAACATCAGGCTTTTTGATGTTTAGTTTTTCGCAGTCAGCAAAGAAGGCGTCTGTGTAGAACTGAGCAATTTCCATTACTGTCTTATGCTCTCTCTTTGCACCCTCAAGCATTTTGTCGTCGCCTGTGTCTGCGTCAGAAGTTAAGTGGCCTACGTCAGTAATATTCATAACACGATTTACATCATAGCCACTGTAACGAAGATATCTCTCAAGCACATCTTCCATAATGTATGTGCGCAAGTTACCAATGTGTGCGT
The DNA here is from genome assembly GCA_964629465.1 of uncultured Ruminococcus sp. Taxonomy (GTDB): domain Bacteria; phylum Bacillota; class Clostridia; order Oscillospirales; family Acutalibacteraceae; genus Ruminococcoides. The sequence goes on from CAZVRE010000012.1 coordinate 21,147, forward strand.
AATGATACACAGTAGGTCCACAAGTATACATATTAACTTTGTTGCCGTTGTGAGGGACAAAATCCATTTTTTTCTGTCCAAGTGTATTATATAAAATCATAATTTACTCCTTTGCTTTAATTTCTTTTTTTAGCGTTTCAATTCTATATTCCAGTTTGCATAGCGCCTGTGCAATAGGGTCAGAAATATGAATTTGGTCAAGCATTTCGCTACGAATTCCGTTGACCTTAACCACTCGAGCAGGTACGCCTACAGCGGTTGAATTTTCTGGGATTTCGCTGAGTACTACTGCATTGGCAGCAATACGAGCGTTGTCGCCAACTTTAAATGGTCCAAGTACCTTAGCACCGGCACCAACCAAAACATTGTTGCCCAAGGTAGGGTGACGTTTGCCTGTATCTTTACCTGTACCACCAAGGGTTACACCCTGATAAATAGTACAGTTGTCGCCAATTACGGTAGTTTCACCTATTACAACACCCATACCGTGGTCAATTACAAGACCTTTGCCGATTTTGGCAGCAGGGTGAATTTCGATACCTGTTTTGTGACGGCAGCGTTGAGAAAGATAACGAGCCAAGAATTTTAAGTTATGATTATAGCACCAATGTGCTCTGCGATGTTTCCTGACCGCTTTGTAGCCTGAATACAAGAAAAACACTTCTACTTTACTTCGTGCGGCAGGGTCACGCTCTAAATAACCGTTAAGGTCTGATAACATAGTTTTCAACATAATTTCACCTCAAAAAAATAAACGCCATCCCAACAGGGACGACGTTGTCGTGGTTCCACCCAAGTTCAGTTACATAGTAACCCTTAAAGCCTTTAACGGAGCGACCCGATTGAGGATACTGTTTTCCCCTCAATGGCTCACAGGTGCATTTCACAAAGTTAAAATCAAGAATACTTCCACCAAATGTATTCCTCTCTGTTGACAGCTCTTTGTTACTTCTCCTGATCGTTGCCTTTGTATATCTACTATTATATTATATACATTTTGCTAAAAAATGCAAATTATCTATCTGCAATAAATTTACGGTTATCCCAAACATAGATAACGCCAGAAATAATTGTGAAAATTGTGGATATCCAAAGCAGAATTTCCCCTACCCAAAATACTATTGTGCCACATAACGCAATAATATCAGCAGGTACACCAAATGCGCTTATAGAAAGCACCTCTATACCAAACTGAAGTGCAAGAATCGTAATAAGCGCAATCATTTGAGTAACGGTTTTAACCTTGCCCCAAATATTGGCAGCCACAACTTTACCCTCTGATGCTGCTACAAGACGAATTGCTGATATGCAAAATTCACGGAACAGAACAATTATAATCAGTACACCGTCGCACAAGCCTTGTTGTAACAAGCAAATCATTGCTGCAGTTACCAAAATTTTGTCTGCAAGTGGGTCAGCAAACTTACCAAAGTTTGTAATAAGGTTATACTTTCGTGCAATTTTGCCGTCAACTAAATCTGTAATAGATGCAACTACAAAAAGCAGAAGTGCAACAAAATAATGGAACGGAAATTCTATGAGCATTGCTGCTACGAAAAATGGAACCATAAAAATGCGTAAAAGAGTTAATTTGTTAGGTAAGTTCATAATAAACCTCCAAGTTGGTATAAGTTAATTTTATACCATTTCGCCTACAGGGTCAATACCAATAAAATCAGTAATTCGTACTTTTACAAAATTACCTACCTGTGGCTTGATAGCAGAAGCAGTAAAGAATACGTTACCGTCAACTTCAGGAGCATCTCCTTTAGTTCTGCCAAAATAGCACTCTGCGTATTTGTCAAAGCCTTCTACCAAAACTTCAACTTCTGTGCCAATCATATTCTCAGCATATTCTTCCATAATCAACTGCTGTTGTTCCATAATGATTTCTGCACGGTGATTTTTTATTTCGTCGTCAATTTGGTTAGGGAGTTTTGCAGCAGGGGTATTGTCTTCTTGTGAGTATGCAAAGCAACCCAAACGCTGGAACTTAACTTCTTTTGCAAATTTTGCAAGTTCCTCAAACTGCTCATCAGTTTCACCTGGAAAACCTGCAATAAAAGTAGAACGCAGAGTAATGTCAGGAATAGCAGTTCTTAATTTGCTTATAAGGTTTGTTAGATATTCTTTGCTACCTTTTCTGTTCATAGTTTTAAGAACTTTCTCGTTGCAATGTTGCAGAGGAAGGTCAATATACTTAACAATTTTGTCCTCCCGTGCCATTACTTCAATAAGTTCATCAGTAATGCGTTCAGGGTAGCAATATAGTACTCTTATCCACTTTAGTTTTTCTATTTTGCAAAGTTCTTTTAGCAAGTTAGCAAGCATAGGTTTGCCGTAGATATCGGTGCCGTAATATGTAGTATCTTGTGCAATTACTATAAGTTCCTTAACTCCACCGTCAGCAAGCCAACGGGCTTCCTCAATAAGGTTCTCAATTTTACGGCTACGGTATTTGCCTCTAATCATAGGGATAGCGCAGTAGGTACAATGGTTGTCACAACCCTCTGCAATTTTTAGGTAAGCGTAGTATTGTGGAGTGCTCTGAATACGCTTGCCCTCAAGTGAGAGCATATCTTTAGGAGGAAACACATTTTGCTTTTCACCCTCTAAAGCCTTTGTGATAATGTCTGCAATTTGCTCATTTGCGCCAATACCCACACAGGCGTCAATCTCCGGTAATTGCTCCATAACTTCTTGCTGGTATCGCTCTGCAAGGCAACCTGTAACAATAAGGCACTTAATACGGCCCTCGTCTTTAAGTTTTGCAAGTTCAAGTATTTCCTCAATGCTTTCTTGTTTTGCTGACTCAATAAATGCACAGGTGTTAATAATTGCAGCATCTGCAAACGCAACATCCTCAACTATATCAAAATCAGCATCTTTTAATGTTGCTAAAAGCATTTCTGCGTCTACTCGGTTTTTGCAACAACCAAGTGACACAATTCCAACTTTGTGTTTCATATATATTCATCCTCAAAATAATCTTTTAACACGGAGTTAATATCATTCCAATTATAGCCCATTCGTTGTAATCCTGCAACTGCTTTTCGCTTGCCTTTGTCAGTGAGAATATCTTTTTTGTATTTTTTATCTACAATAATTCTAATGTGTTCCTGTGGGTCAACATCAAATTCGTTCAAAATCTCTTGTGCAAGGTTTTTGTCGATGCCTTTTTGGGTAAGTTTATATAAAGCACCTTTTGTGGAAAGGTGCTTTACGTTTATCAGTTCATCTGCGTAGCGACGAGCGTATTTCTCGTCATTTATAAGACCAAGTTCTTCCATACGCTCTACTGCTTTTTGAGCAGACAATGAGTCGGAGTCTTTGGCAAGTTTTGTTTGCAACTCTTGCTTACTGTGATCACGGTAGGACAGTAGCCACAGGGCTTTTTCTTTGCTACGCTTTAAATTGGACTGTTCTATTAAATCTTTCAATTCATCATCATCAATTTCACTGCCAATTGTAAATTTGCTTGCTATGATAATTTCGGTGTCAACTTTAAGTGCGAATTCGCCGTCAATATAAATGGCAGATAATTTTTGACGTTTGGGTACAATGTTTGTGATAACCATTAGTCTTCTACTAATACATCAATGTTTGGGGTTGAAGTTTTTTCTGCAGGGGAGGACACTGGCTTAACAGAAACTGCCTTTGTTTTTGCAACGCCTTTCTTTGGGTTGAGTTTATCAAGGTTATCCCAAAGTTCCTTTTCGATAGTGTTAGCAAGTTCGGTGTTTTCCTGAAGTAATAACTTAACATTCTCACGACCTTGACCAAGACGCTCGCCGTTATAACTGAACCAAGCGCCAGCTTTTTGAATAACATCGGCTTTTACTGCAAGGTCAACTAATTCACCAATTCTGCTGATACCCTCGCCGTACATAATATCAAATTCAGCTTCTTTGAATGGAGGAGCAATTTTATTCTTAACAACTTTTGCACGAGTTCTGTTACCAACCAACTCGCCGTTAACTTTAAGAGTTTCAACTCTTCTTACATCAATACGAACAGAGGAGTAGAACTTGAGTGCACGACCACCTGTTGTAACCTCTGGGTTGCCGTAGATAACGCCAACTTTCTCACGAAGTTGGTTGATGAAAATAGCAACGCAGTTGCTCTTGTTGATAGCGCCGGCTAATTTTCTTAAAGCCTGTGACATAAGTCTTGCGTGTAAACCAACGTGGCTGTCGCCCATTTCACCCTCGATTTCTGTCTTTGGTACGAGAGCAGCAACAGAGTCGATTACAATAACGTCAATGGCACCGCTACGGATAAGTGCTTCTGCAATTTCAAGAGCATCTTCACCAGTGTCAGGCTGAGAAACCAATAGGGAATCTACATCAACGCCTAATGCTGCAGCATAGCCAGGATCAAGAGCGTGTTCAACGTCGATAAATGCAACGTTGCCACCGTTCTTTTGACCTTCTGCAATACAATGGAGAGAAAGTGTAGTTTTACCTGATGATTCAGGACCGTATATTTCAACAATTCTGCCTCGTGGCAAACCACCAATACCTAGTGCGATATCAAGTGACAATGAACCTGTAGAGATGTGCTCAATATTCATATGTTGGTTTTGACCAAGACGCATAACAGCGCCCTTGCCAAATTGCTTTTCAATCTGTCCTAATGCAGTTTCAAGTGCTTTATTTTTATCAAGTGCCATTTCATATACCTCCCAGTAAAAAATTAAAATTATTACGCTCTAATTATAAAATATTATATCATAAAAAGTCAATAGTTTTTTCGAACAAAATTTCTATTTCTCGAACAATGTCCCTTTAATCGCCCTTTGAGTATTGCCAAGATCTAATTTTGCTTGAATATTTCTAAAGTTTTCGATTTCCATAAGGCTTTTTACTGTGTCATATTGCCCCTCGCCAAGTTCAAACGTGAGTTCACCTTGTGGCTTCAACTTTGGAGTCCAATATTTAATAATATGATTGTAAAAGTCATAACCGTCATTACCACCGTCAAGTGCCATTGAGGGTTCAAACTGAACCTCTTTTTGCAACTCTTTTATATCGTCAGTTTTAATGTAAGGTGGGTTTGAGATGATTAGGTCAAAGTAATTGTCTTCAAACTCATCCATACAAGTGAAAATATCACCCTCAACTACATTAACATTGGCGTGGTTTATCTCTATGTTTTCATAGAGATAGGGCAGAGCCTGTGACGATTTTTCTACGGCAGTAACCTGTGCACCTGTTTCTTTTTGAATTACAACAGCAAGTGCGCCACTTCCACTGCATAAATCAAGAACTTTGGCGTTGGGTTTGTCTTTGAGGTAATCTAAGGCAAAGGACAAAACTACTTCTGTATCGTCACGAGGAATAAGCACACCCTCGCCAACATTAAATTTGTATCCGTAAAACTCCCAACTACCCAAAATATACTGCAAAGGCTTGCCACTTGCACGCTCTTGTGCTAATTCAAAGAGTGCTTGAATTTTATCTTCAGTAGCCTCTTGGTTATACATTGAAATAAGGGAAGAATGATTTACTCCCCATACATTCTCCACAAGGCACAAAGAATCAAAGGCAGGAGAGTCAACCCCTGCCTTTGTAAGTATTTGTTCAATTTCTTTCTGTAATTGTTTAATAGTCATCATTTTTGAACTAAGTCAGAACCATCATCAGGAATAACTGCCTTAAGTGCCTCTATAGCAATCTCACACATTTTTTCATCAGGTTCTTTTGTTGTAATTCTTTGAGCCCACAAACCAGGAGCAGCAATAAATCTTGTAAGTTTATTATCGTATTTGCCACAAAGTTTGATTAACTCATAACCAATACCACAGGCTAATGGTAATAACAATATTTTAATTACAGGTCTTAACCAAGATAAACCAAATGGTTTGCTTGGAATAAACAAGCCTATAATAATACCTACAATAAGCATCAAAAGCATAAAACTTGTACCACACCTTGGGTGGAAGCGCTGTTGCTTTTTAACGTTTTCAACTGTTAGGTCTAAATCTGCTTCGTAGCAGAAAATCGCCTTGTGCTCTGCACCGTGATATTGGAAAACTCGCTTCATCTCATTCATCTGTGAACACACAACTATATATATTAGGAAAATAGCGATTTTAAGCAGACCTTCAACAATAGACTGAATAATAACAGGGTTAAAAGGCAAGGTAGCGTTTGGAAACAACGAGGTTATACCCCATTGACCCAATCGATATATCCAAGTTGGTAAAAAGAAGAACAATACTACTGCTAATAGTACGCCCAAAACGGAGGCAATTACCATAAGGATATTCATTAACTTGTCGCCTAATTTTTCGTCAAGCCATTTCTCAAACTTCGTAGGTTCTTCCTCTTCCATCTGACCTGACTCTATTGCTTTGTCTGCAGAAATCATAAGGCATTTGTAACTTAATCGCATTGAGTCAATAAGACCTACGATACCTCTAATAAGAGGCAAGCGCAAGAACTTGTGCTTTGCGCCTAATGACTTTGCTTCTACTTCTTCTGTGTAAATTTCATTTTCGCCTGTGCGTAGGGCAAGAGTAATTTTTTTGGGTCCACGCATCATAATACCTTCAATAAGGGCACTGCCGCCAATTGAAGTAATTTTCTTTTGTTCTTTACTCATAATATCCCTTTCTATTTATCTGAACTTTCCTGCATAACAGGAAGCGTAAGAGTTACTGTTGTACCTACACCAACGCCTGATTCAATGTCAAGGCTACCTTTGTGTAGTTGCATAATTTCGTCTGCAACAGCCAAGCCGATACCTGAACCTCGTACAGTCTGGTTGGCTTTGTAGAACTTTTCTTTTACCTTTGGCAAGTCTTCGGCAGAAATGCCACAACCTGTATCAGTAATTGTAATTGTAATAATATCAGGAGTTTCTTCCTGATTATATTTTGTTTCGATAGCAACAACTCCGTTTTCTGGAGTGTATTTTAGAGCGTTGTCTATAACATTAATAAACACTTGTTTGAGTCTGTTTCTGTCGCCATAAACGGTAGGGAATATAGACTCCGGCTCGTCATAGATAAGGTGCTTGCTTTCATTAACGGCTCTTTCTTTGAGCATATAAACAGTTTCGTCAAGTTCAGCAAGAATATCTAACTTTTCATTGATTAGCACCATTCTGTCGTTCTGAATACGAGAGAAGTCCAGAAGTTCCTCAACAATACCTGTAAGTCGTGTGCTCTCTTTAATAATTACATCCATACCTTTGTCAAAGGTGCGTCTGTCAAGTTTGCCTTTGCCGGAAAGTTGCATGGTTTCTGCCCAACCTTTGATGGCAGTAAGAGGAGTACGCAATTCGTGAGATACACGAGAGATAAAATCGTTCTTCATTTGTTCAGTGTTCTCAAGTTCCTTTGACATATCCTCAAAAGCATCGCAGAGTTCACCGATTTCGTCATTATAGTGCTTTTCGATTTTGCCACTAAAATCGCCGTGAGCGATTTTGTGAGCATTTTCGCTTAATTCTCTTACAGGAGCAACAATGGAACGAATAAAGTAAGTACCACAAAGGGATACCAAAATAAGAATAAGCAAACCTATACCAATTAAAATAAGTGAAATAATTAAGATTTGATTATTCACATCTTTCATAGAAACAACATAACGAATACCACCAACTGCATTATTACCTGAATTGGTAATTATCTGTGTGCAACTGATTACAGGTTCGCCTGTTTCTAAAGTGCCACTCCAAGTAGCATATCCGTCAGCGTTATTCAATGCAGAATTAAAGTCCTCAAAATCAGATTCTCCCTGATAAGAAAAACCTGTAGAAGTAAGAACAACTCTGCCTGAAGAATTGACAACCATTACTTCCATTTGCTCTTTGTATTGAAAATCTTCAACATACTCTTGTGCTTCTGTCAAGAATACGGTAGAGTTATCTACCTTGTAGTTTTCAAATACAGTTGTAAGTTCGTTGGTAGCGTTATGTATGGTTTGCTCAACCTCGTTGTTAAAAAGGTTAGAAATTGCAAAAATAAGACCTGTAACAACAAGTGTGTCAATTATAAATATAACAAGCATTGTACTGAATATCCAGCGCTTGGTAATACCCTTGAACAATTTCCAACCCCCCTTTGGTCAAAATATTCAGAGCAAAATCTGCATAGTATTAGTTAATTATTGTGCAGTATCCCACTTGTAGCCAAGACCCCATACAGTAACAATGTGTTTAGGGTTAGATGGTTCGTCTTCAACCTTCATACGAAGTCTGCGAATGTTAACGTCAACGATTTTTTCTTCGCCAACATAAGCGTCGCCCCAAACGTGACTCAAGATGTCAGTTCTGTCAAGAGTCTCACCTGGGTTAGAGAAGAAGTATTCCATAATTTGGAACTCAACCTGTGTTAGTTCAATCATTTTGCCGTTTTTCATCAACGCACGGTTGCGTAGGTTAAGAACAAAATCACCTGAGTGAAGCTCCTCTTTAAAGTTATTCTCTGCACTTGACTGTGCAAGAGCAACTCTTCTGTGCAATGAGTCAACACGAGCAAGTAATTCAGATGGAGAGAATGGCTTTGTAACATAGTCGTCAGCACCAAGCATAAGACCTGTAACTTTGTCCATTTCTTGTGTTTTTGCAGAGAGCATAATAATGCCAAGACTGCCGTTTTTGCTTCTTAATTCTTTGCAAACTTGAAAACCGTCGATGCCTGGCATCATAACGTCAAGAATCGCAACATCAAAGTCGCCGCCGTTCTCCTCATATTTTTTGAGGGCGTCCTCGCCGCAGTCTGCCTCTACAACATCATAGCCTGCACGCTGTAAGTTGATAACTACAAAGTCGCGAATAGCGGCTTCGTCTTCGCAAACAAGAACTTTTTTCATAATAAAAACCTCCGTTTTTTAACTTCTAAATTTATTAAACACTTTTATTGGGTAATTGCTTCGTAAAGTGCAAAATTGTCTTGAACAGTTTTGTCATCAATATACAATGGTAATTCATCAGGATTTATCTTGTAACCATATGTATACTGACCGTTGCTACCAAGTGAAGTGTAACCTTCTTCAAGATTGTCTGTATCAAAGGCCTTGAAAGTAACAAGGAGTTTACCTAATTTGCTTTTGTTAAGAGCATAGATGCTCATAGTTGCATTATTTTCGCTTACAATGGTAGTTGTTGTGTCAATAAAGTTGCTTGGCAAGTAGAAAGAGTATTTGTATTCAAAATTTACTATGCTACTTTTGTCGTATTCCAACTCATAGTTGCCTGTGTTAAAGCGATACCAAGTAATCATAGAAGCAACGTCACTTTCACTCTTGTTTTTTGGAATACTACAAAGTGAAACTGCAGGAACTTCTACAAAAGTATCGTTGTCTATATCTTGAGAATAGATAGTTTGTGCTCTTTCTGTTTTAACAGAAGAAGCGTTGCTGTTTATTAAAGTCTGACTGTTTGTGTCGTAGATGATAACCTGACTGTTATAACCACTTGTTAGTAGTCCGTCAATTATTACTCCTACTTTGCTATCGTCAACAAAATCGGACATAACGTTTTCGTATTTGGTAACGGTGGAGTCGATAGCACAACTTGCTAACGCGTAGAGTTTGCTACCGTCATAGTCTACTAATGTAGCCCTTGCGTCTGTTTCGGATGTTTTAAGAGTGAGAAGCATAGCCTCGTTGGCTCCATCGTTGTCATAGTTGCCTGTAGTGAACTTTGAATAAGGATAAGAGAAATCTATATGAGTAGTTTCTTTGGTTGTAGCATCAAAGTCAAATACAGTGAGTTGCTTGATGTCAGGAGTATCTGTAACAAAGCCTGTGAAAAATTCAAGATAACCGTCAAAGTCGTAATCAGTAAAGTCTATACAGTCAACATCAGAGTAGGAGGTTTCGTAATCATAACTAACCGTCCAACTGTCACCACTATCATACATAACTAACATATGGGTACTATCATCTGTACGATAAAAAGCAATTGCCTCGTCACTTTGGTCATTATTTAAGTCTATTGTAATAATAGCAGAACGATATTCGCCTGACTTGGGATATTTTAAGGTGTAGTTACCACCAGCAGTTTTTTCGATTAGCTGCTCGATCTGTGCTTGATTACCAACAGTTTTGGGTGGATGTATAAGTGTATTTGAAGACAGACTCATAGTACATCCACTTAAAACAAGGGATGCAGTTACAGGTATTAACAGTAAACTGTGTCTGAACTTCATACTTATATCCTCCTATATTTTTTTAGCAATACAATACTTGATTTTAATACCCTCGTCTGAGAACATCTTTTCGTGTTCTGTCATTGGGGTAGTGGTGGGGTCGATGTCGCTGTTGTGTAAATCATAAGTTACATTGTATAACTCAAAACCCTCGCTTTTGAAGTACTCAAGGCTTTCTTCAAATAGATTGTCGTCATCTGTCTTGAAGTGAATTTCGTGACTATCAGGCAAGAAGTTGCGATACATCCTCAACTTCTTTGGATAGGTTAATCTGCGCTTCTTGTGTTTTTCTCTTGGCCAAGGGTTGCAGAAGTTTATGTAAATTCTTTGAATACTGTCACTTGCGTCAATAATGTTGTCCAGGTTTTCTACGTTATATCTAACCAATGCAATATTGTCTACCTGACGGTTGTTTTCTTCAAACATTTTAACGATAGCACGTCTGCCAACGCCAAGCATATCCAACTTGATATCAACAGCAACAAAGTTAAGTTCAGGATGTAAAAGTGCCATCTGTCCCACAAAGCCACCTTTGCCACATCCAACTTCTAAAATAATAGGTTTGTCGTTGTTAAAAAAACTTTGCCACTTACCTTTATAATCTTCCGGATTAGGAACGTAAAAGTCGCAAACAGAAAGTTCGGGCTCAGCCCATTTCTTTTTTCTGATTCTCATTGTAAACCCTCTAAAAATTGCAGAAAATTACTTATAATTATTCATCAAACATTATAACAAATAATAAACAATTTTGCAATTATTATTTTACAGTTTTAACAAACGAGTAATATAATTCTAATTTAGCAATATAAATTCTAAAATTCTGTAATAATATTTCTTTTAAAGCATTAAAAATAAAAACATCCTGTAAATTTTCGTTTACAGGATGTTAAAATATGATTTTAAGTTCTAAATAAAGTTAAGAGCATTACAGTGACTTTCGCTCTTAATAAATTCAACATCAGGAAATTGCTCTTTCAATTTATGGCAAAGAGGGGAGATAACAATATCCTCTGTTCCAAAGTGACTACCGTCAACTACTGAAATTCCAAGGGATTGTGCAAGTAAAATTTCGTGATGTTTAATCTCACCGGTAAGAAGTACGTCTGCGTTGTAATCTTTGGCAAGTGTTACCAAGTCACCACCACTACCAGAACATATTGCAACGGTTTTAACTTTGTCTTTTGGTTTGGTGTATCTTACGCCTTTGCAGTTGAGAGCAGTTTTGACAGTTGAAGCAAATTGCTCAATGTCAGTTTCTGCCTGAAGTTCACCTATAAATAAGCATTCTCCATCAGCAAACATTCCGTCCTTAACTCCAACTGCATCTGCAAGGCAGGTATTCACTCCAAATTCAGGACTTAAGTCTAAATTAGTATGTAAACACAAAGCAGATAGGGAGTTTTTGATAATGTTATATACAACGCTATCAGCAGGTATGTTTTTTAATGGAGCAAAAATAACAGGATGATGGCTGATAATCAGTTGAACGTTATTTGCTACGGCTTCGTTAACAACATCATTTGTAATATCAAGCGCAACTATAGCCTTTGTAACTTCCGTATGGTCGCTACCTATCAATAGCCCACTATTATCAAATTCCATTTGAGTATCAAGTGGGGCAAAGGTTTCGGTAAAATTTAAAATATCTTTAATAGTAGTCATTATATCAAATGCTTTCTTTAAGTTGTTGTAGCAAAGGTAAAAGTGTATGATCACCCTTTGCTTTGTTTTCAAGATTTGCAATATGTTGCTTTACAAATCTTTTGCAATATTGATTTGCTAAATCTAGTTTGCCTGTGTAACAGTTGTAATCACTAACATTTTCTTTTACACCTGTGTATCTTGCAAGCATAACGGTGTAACATTTATTTGAGGATACCGTGCAGTCCTGCAATAGAATTTCAAAACCATTATTGTAAAGGTATTTAATCAGCACTTCTGATTTTGTCATTGGTTGGAGTATTAGGCTTAGGTTTTTGTTTTGAACAAGGTCACTCGCATCTAACAAATCTGCAATTAGTTCCCCACCCATTCCGGCAATAACAACTGCATCTATGTTATCGTCTTTGGTTAGGGTTTGCAGTCCACTGCCAAGTCGAAAGTCGATGTTTGAACAATGGTATTTTTCAGCAGTTGCTCTGCCACTTTCAAGGGGACCTTTATTTATGTCAGAAGCAATAGCATAGGAGATAATATTGTTCTTGATTAACCATACAGGCAGGTAAGCATGGTCTGTGCCAATGTCAGCAAGTCTTGCTCCATTGGGAACAAGACTTGCACACATCATAAGGCGATTATCTAAACTATAGATTTTTTTATCCATTGATAATCTGGTTTAATTGCTCAACCAATGCATCACAATCAGCACCGTGTACCATACACGCTTCTTCGATTGTTTCGCCTCTTGAGGCAGGACAACCCAAGCAGTGCATACCCATCTCTAAAAATGCTTCTGCAGTATCAGGGCAAAAATCAAGTACGTCACCAATGATAGATGTCTTTGTAACTGTCATAATAAAACCTCCAATAAATGATGTATATATTGTACCACAATTTAAAATAAAAATCTATACAAACCCTATAAAAACAAAAAACACCTGAAAATCAGGTGTTAGTTTGTATTAAGTATTACTCAGCATCTTCTGCTTCTTTTCTTTTAGCAAAACATTCGCTGCAATAGTAATCTTTGCCTTCCATTGGTTTAAATGGAACTTTAGCAACGCCACCACAATCAGCACATACTGTTTCGTGAAGTTCACGAGCGCTCTTTGCAGCATTCTTGCGAGCCTGACGACATTCTTTACAACGCTGTGGTTCGTTTTCAAAACCTTTTTCAGCATAAAATTCCTGTTCGCCAGCTGTAAAAACGAATTCGTTACCGCATTCTTTACAAACCAGTGTTTTGTCTTCGTACATAGTGTTTACCTCTCTTTGAGAAAATGTTTATAACAGCCTTTTTACGGAGTTGTATCGCAAACCCTGTAGCAAGGGCAAATTATTGAGTTCGGAGTTTTCGCTTGATTTTTTGCAGGGTATTGTCTACAGCTTTTGGAGTGGACGAGAGTTTTTCTGCAATATCGCTATAAGAATATCCGTTTACATATAGCGAGAAAATTTCTCTCTCCTGTACTGTAAGTAGGGAATAAAGATGAGACAAAAGTGTTTTGAGGTACTCTCTCTCCAACACATAGTCTTCAACATTTTGTGAATTGTCATTTTCTTCCTTAACCGTAAGATTATCCATAGATACGATTTTGGAAGAAGGAACGGTGCTTTTTTTGTAGGTTTTCTTGATGATATCAGAGAACCTGTTCTTAGCACATTTTACTGCATAGTTTTTGAAGGAAGCCCCAGACTTTATATCATATGATTTGCTTGCTAATAAAAAAGAAAGTAAACCTTCCTGTACAAAATCTTCCACTTCATATCCGTCGGCACTGTAGCCTTGGGCAATTGAGTAGATTAGTTTAATGTATCTGATAGTGATTTCTTCAAAGGCACGCTCGTCGCCTTTCTTTGACAATACACACAAGGTGTTATCATCAAAGTTTTTAAATTCGGCGTTATTCAGAAAATTCACCACCTGACATACTTATGCACTAATTATCATACAACAAAAATATTATCTTGTCAAGAAACTTACAAAATTATTCACATTTTGATAAAAATATATATAATTCTACTAATTTTTAAATTTTACAAATTTATATTGACGAACATTTGTTCTTATGATATACTCTATTTAAACGGAGGGAAAATTATGGTATTTAAGTGCAATAGTTTTGGTATGTTTGGTATAGACAGTTATCATGTAGAGGTTGAAGTTTCTATCTCTCGTGGTATGGCTGCTTTTGATATGGTTGGTTTACCAGATACTGCTGTAAAAGAGAGTAAGGACAGAGTTCGTAATGCCTTCAAAAACAGTGGTTTTGATTTTCCGTTGTCACGCATTACCGTCAACCTTGCTCCTGCTGACATCAAAAAGGAAGGTCCTATTTATGATTTGCCTATTTTTATGGCAATACTTAAAGCAACAGGTAAAATTACATTTGACACTGATGATTGTGCTTTTTTGGGCGAGTTGAGTTTGTCAGGTGATGTGCGAGGCATTAACGGTGTTTTGCCAATGGCAATCAAAGCCAAAGAGTGTGGCTTTAAGAAGTTGTTTGTACCTTATGATAACGCTCAAGAGGGAGCAGTTGTATCAGGTATTGAGGTGTATCCTGTCAAGAAAGTAGTAGAGTTATTTCGCTATTTTAACGGTCAAGGCACAATTATACCTGCTCAGCCTGTAAATGATGATAAAGATATAGTGGAGCCTATTCCTGACTTCGCTCAGGTCAAAGGTCAGTACGAAGTCAAAAGAGCGCTGGAAATTGCAGCGGCAGGTGGTCACAATGTTTTGCTTATTGGGCCTCCAGGTTCAGGTAAAAGTATGCTTGCTAAACGTATGCCTGGTATACTCCCTGATATGACTTTTGACGAAACAATAGAAACAACAAAAATTCATTCCATTGCTGGAACTCTTAAAAACGGTGCCTCCCTTATTAAGCAGAGACCCTTCCGTTCTCCCCACCATACTGTAACGGCAGTTGCACTAACAGGTGGTGGCACAGTGGTAAAACCTGGTGAGATTTCACTTGCTAACAACGGCGTACTGTTTTTGGATGAATTCCCGGAGTTTGGCAGAAGTACAATGGAAGCCTTGCGTCAGCCCATTGAGGATGGCGTGGTAACTGTTTCAAGAGCAAGTGGCAAATACACTTATCCTTGCAACATTATGGTAATCGGTGCAATGAACCCTTGCCCATGTGGGTATTTTAATCACCCAACTCGCAAGTGCACTTGTTCAGATGCGCAAATCGCCAAGTATCTCAACAAGGTGTCTGGCCCTATGCTCGATAGGTTTGACATTCACATCGAAGTTCCACCTGTTGATTATGAGGACTTATCCTCCAAAAGCATTGAGGAAAGTTCAGCAGAGATTAAAAAGCGTGTTGACAAAGCGCGTAAAATACAGACAGAGAGGTTTAAAGATTCAACCACTACTTGCAATGCAAAATTAACCGACATTGAATTTGAAAAGCATTGTTCAGTAACTGAAGAAGGGGCAGAACTTTTAAAACAGGCTTTTGAGAAAATGGGATTATCAGCAAGAGCATACAATCGTATATTAAAGGTAGCCCGCACAATTGCAGACCTTGATAATAGTCAGGATATAGGCGTTAGTCATATAGCGGAAGCAGTACAGTACAGAAGCCTTGATAGAAAATATTGGAAAGAAATATAGAATATTTTATTAACCAGAGCCATATTTTTATGTGGCTCTGTTTTTTTGTTTTTGTTTATTTTTCTTTAAAATAAATATATTTCAATATTTTAATTCTTTTTGGAAAATATAAATAGAATTTTAATTTCTTATAAGAAAAATAACAAGTTTTTAACAATTTTATCCTCATAATGTGCAAATATTACAGCATTATAACCATTAAAAAACAAGTTTAGCAAAATAAGGTTACAGTTTATAAAAACGTATTGACTTTATTATTGATATGATGTATCATTCTAACAGATGAAATTGTGGTTTGTTTTATGAACAACCACTACAGGTTGTGTTTTTGTGACAATTTTGTAATCTTTTTCTAATTGGAAGGTAAAAGAATTACATTGTTGAAAAGCATAGTTCCTAATGAGAAACAAACAATAAGCATATAAACATATTTTTATAATTTGGAGTGTGCCGTGTTGGAAAAATTCGTAATTAACGGTGGTAAAGTTCTTGATGGCCAAGTTTCCATCAGTGGCGCTAAGAATGCTGCAGTTGCAATTATCCCTGCTGTTATTCTTTGCGATGAACCATGCCGTATTGAAAATATACCAAACATCAGCGACGTTGCACTTATCGGCAGAATTTTGCAGGAATTAGGTGCAGAAGTTAAAAGAATAGATAAATCAACATTATATATTGACCCAAGAGGAATAAATTCATTTAACGCTACTTCTGATTTAGTAAGAGGTATGCGTGCTTCTTATTACCTGTTGGGTGCTCTTTTGGGTCGTAGCCATATGGCAAAGGTTGCTTTACCAGGTGGTTGCAACTTTGGTGCTCGTCCTATCGATCAGCATCTTAAGGGTTTTGCAGCACTTGGTGCAAGTCACGAACTTGTAAATGGTGCTATTATTGACGTTAAGTCCGACAGACGTTTGCAGGGTAATCATATTTACCTTGATGTTGTTTCTGTTGGTGCAACTATGAATATTATGCTTGCTGCTGTTAAGGCAGAGGGTCAGACTATTATTGAGAATGCTGCAAGAGAACCTCATATAGTTGACCTTGCTAACTTCCTTAACTCAATGGGTGCGCAGATTCGTGGTGCAGGTACTGACGTTATCAAAATTCGTGGTGTAGATTATTTGCACGGAATTACTTATTCCATAATTCCTGACCAGATTGAAGCAGGTACATATATGTGTGCTGCTGCTGCAACTCGTGGTAAGGTTTTGGTTAAGAATATTACACCAAAGCACCTTGATTCAATTACTGCAAAGTTAAGAGAAATTGGTTGCGATATCAAAGAATATGACGAGGCTATTTTGGTTGATGCAACTCAAAGACCACTAACTCGTTGTAATATTAAGACTATGCCTCATCCAGGCTTCCCAACTGACTGTCAGCCACAGATTGCTACTTTGCTTGCTACAGTTGACGGTACAAGTATCATTAACGAGAATGTATGGGATAACCGTTATCAGTATGTTTCCGAACTTACTTTGATGGGTGCTCATATTTCTGTAGAGGGCAGACTTGCTATTATTGAGGGTGGCTCCAAGTTAAAGGGTGCTCCTGTTAAGGCTACTGACCTTCGTGCTGGTGCGGCTATGATTATTGCAGGTTTGAGTGCAGACGGTACTACTGAGATTTCTTCTATCCAGTATATAGAAAGAGGATATGAAGATATTGTGGAAAAACTTACTGCTCTGGGTGCAGATATCAAAAAAGTTTATTACAATGATTATAATGCTCAAGGATTGAGAGCGTAATAGTAAAAAGCCCTTCTACGGAAGGGCTTTTTTTATTGGGTAAAATATGTTATAATAAAAGTTAGTGAACTACTTGAGTTTTAATTGTAATTGAAATATAAAATTGGAGAGATAAGTTTGGCAAAAATCGTACCGTTGTTTTCCGGCAGTAAAGGAAACAGTTATTACATAGGTTCAGGCAATCAGGGAGTTTTGATTGATGCAGGCAGAAATTGTAAGCAGTTGGAAATTGCACTGAACAACAATAATATAGACATAAATTCTATTGGCGCTGTGTTTGTAACTCACGAACATAGCGACCATTGCAGTGGACTTAATGTACTTGCAAAGCGTTATGGCTTTAAGGTGTATGCAAGTCAGGGAACTCTTGAGGCAATGGAAGGGAAGTATCTTGATGCAACTGTTTGCACAGAGGTTATTGCAGATGAAGTAGCAGTAGGAGATATGCTTATATCAAGATGCAACACCTCCCACGATGCTGCTGAAAGTTGCATCTATAGAGTAACTACCAAAGACGGCAGGAATTCTGTTGTGGCTACTGATATGGGAATTATGACTGACGAAGTCAGAGATTTGATTAGGTCCTGTGATCTTGCTGTAGTGGAGTCAAATCACGATGTAAAAATGTTACATCAGGGACTGTACCCTTATAATGTAAAAAAGCGTATTTTGTCTAACATAGGACATTTGTCTAACGATTCCTGCGCAAGTGAACTTGCAGAGTTTATAAGGAGTGGTGTTACTCGACTTTTGCTTGGACATATTTCTGAGAACAACAACCTACCTGCTCTTGCGTTGAATACTAATTTGCAAGAACTTGAAAAGCAAGGACTCAAAAGAGATGTGGACTTTACTCTTGCCACAGTTCCACCCGAAACTTTGGGTAAATCAATAACATTCTGAGGTAATTATGCAAACTGTAAATATAATTTGTATCGGTAAGATAAAGGAGAAATATTTTACTGATGCTATTGCAGAATATTCAAAGCGATTAGGCGCTTTTTGTAAATTTAATATAATTGAACTTGACGAGGAAAAACTCCCTCAAAATCCAAGCGACTCACAAATCAGCGCAACAATAAAAGCAGAAGGTGAGAGGATAATTGCAAAACTCTCCAAAAACTCCTATGTTGTGCCTATGTGTATTGAGGGCAAGATGTTTTCTTCTACTGATTTAGCATATAAAATGGCTGATGTTGCACTAACAGGTAAAAGTACCATTGATTTTATTATTGGTGGCAGTTGGGGATTATCAGATGAAGTTAAATCAAAGGCAGACCTAAAACTTTCTATGAGCAAAATGACATTTCCTCATCAAATGGCGAGAGTAATTTTGTGTGAGCAGATTTATCGTGCATTTGAAATTCAAAACAACGGCAAATATCATAAGTAAGAAAAGGTGGCACAATGGCACTTGACGGAATGATGCTACACCATATTGTTAATGAACTCAAAGTTACGGCTTTGGGAGCAAGGGTGTACCAGATATATCAACCAAACAAAGATGAAATTATAATAGTATTCAGAACTCAACAAGGTAACAAGCGTTTGCTTCTGTCTACAAGGGCAAATTCACCACGAGTACATTTTACAGATTATTCAGTGGAAAATCCTGCAACTCCACCAATGCTTTGTATGTTACTTCGCAAACGACTTGGTGGTGGCAAACTTGTTGATATTCGTCAGGCAGGTCTTGACCGAATTGTGTATTTTGATTTTGAGTGCACAAACGAACTTGGCGACAAGGTTATGCTTACTGTGGCAGTTGAGATTATGGGTAAGTACAGTAACGTAATCTTAATTGATAGCGATTGCAAAATTATAGATGCCTTAAAGAGAGTGGATCTATCAATGTCTTCTCAACGACTTGTACTGCCTAATATAAAGTACGAGATGCCATCTCCTCAGGATAAGGCAAATATATTGCTAACCACCCCTGAAGAGTTGGTAGAAAAAATCGTAACTACTCCTGACGAAAAGCCTCTAAACAAAGCAGTGCTTAACGCTCTGCAGGGTATATCTCCCATCGTTTGCAGAGAGATAGAAAGCCAAGTTGCAGAGAGTGAGTTCACAACAAATAAACTTCTTAATATTACTGAAAAACTTAAACTTTCATCAGTTATAGGTGAACTTGCAGATACAGTTTTAACTTCAAGTGGCAAACCTACTATGCTATATCATAAGGGTGACAACAAGCCTTTTGATATTACATTTGTACCTATAAATCAGTACGGAGATTTGGCAGAAAGCAAAGAATGTGAGAGTTTCTCCAAGATGCTCGATAGTTTTTACATCGAGCGTGATACTGCTGACAGAATGAGGGTTAAAACTGCTGACCTTAACAGAATTTTAACCAACCTAATTCACCGTGCCTCTAACAAAATTAACGTTCAGCGTCAGGAACTTTCTGCTTGCGCAAACAGAGAAGAACTGCGTATGAAAGGCGATTTGTTACAAGCAAACCTCTATCGTATAGAGCGAGGTGCAGAGAGCGTTGTGGTGGATAATTTTTACGACGAAAACAATGCTCCTATTGAAATTAAACTCAACCCTGCTATCTCACCGGCACAGAATGCTCAAAAGTATTACAAGGACTATAACCGTGCCAAAACTGCAGAACAAATGCTTACGGTACAAATACAAAAGGCAGAGGAAGAACTTGTGTATCTTGACTCCTTGCGAGATGTTCTGGCAAGAGCAACTACCGAAAAAGAACTCAATCAAATTCGCCTTGAATTTATGGAGCAGGGTTACATCAAAAGAGGCAAAGGCAATCATAAAAAACCTCAACAATTACCACCTCTCGAGTACACTACAAGTGATGGCTTTAAGGTGCTTGTTGGTCGTAACAACAAGCAGAACGACCAACTAACTCTCAAAACAGCCAACAACCGTGATGTGTGGTTCCACACCAAGGATATTCCTGGCTCACACACAGTTGTGATAACAGATGGTAAAGAGATTAGCGATACAGCGATTTTGGAGGCTTGTCAGATTGCCGCTTACCATAGCAAAGGCAAGGAGAGTTACAACGTGCCTGTTGACTATACTTTAATCAAGTACGTTTCAAAGCCAAGTGGCGCAAAGCCGGGTATGGTAATTTTTGTAAATAATAAGACAATGTATGTAACTCCAAAGTTGCCAAATACAAATGATTAAAACAACGGACAGTTCATTGAACTGTCCGTTATTTTTACTTAATATATACTGATTTTACATTGGAACGAGCACCAAAGTATCTGGTGTAATCATGTGTTTTGTACGCTACTACTCGCACATAATAATTACGGTAAGAGGATAAGTAATTAACTGTGGCAGATTTTTTGTTTCCATCAATGGTGTAAGTGTAATATGATGAAAAGTTTTTATCTGTGCTATATTGAATTTGATAGCCTGTTGCACCTTTTACTTTTTTCCATTTTACTGTCATACCTCTATAACCTCCTCTTTTAACTGAGGTTAAAGTGGGCTTTTTAGGCGTTGTAACTGTAGTTTTTACTTCGCTCCAGTTACTATAATAATTTTTGCCTTTGTATGTTCTATAACTACGAACTCTAAAAGAGTATTTTTTAGCAGGTTGAAGTTTTTTAGCAACAAAGTAAGTGCTGCCAGTTGTTGCTATTGTATTCCATTTACCGTTTTCTTTTTTCTGTACTTGATATCCGGTGCAGTCATCAACATCTTCCCAATCCATACTAATCTTTTTTGCTTTGTTATTTGTAATTACGAAACCATCCGGAGTATCAGGTGCAAAATCCATTTCCCAAGAGAGTTCATATTTACCCGTACCATATTCTGAAACTTTTATATAATAATTTCCTTTAGATAAATCATATGTATATGTATCTGTTACAGGAGATGAAAATGAACCTCCACCAGCATCATCGTAGAGAATTCTTAAAGAAAGATCGTCGTTATAAATATATAAGTAACAAGACCTATAATGCTTTAATTTGAAGTTTACATCACAAGTGGCAGGTACATAAATTTTATACCAATCATCACTCCTATCAGTGGATGTAAAACAACCTTTTACTATAGTTGATTCTGATAGATTTTGAGCATTATCAAAGTCGTTAGGCTCGATTTCATTGCAACCAAAGGAAGTGAAATTACCACTTAATTTATAATTACCCGTACCATATTCCGAAACTTTTATATAATAGCTACCTTTTGATAAATCACATGTATATGTATCTGTTACAGGAGATGAAGATGAACCTCCACCAGCATCATCGTAGAGGTTCCTTGTAGAAAAATCTTCATTATAAATATATAAGTAACAAGACATATAATGCATAAATTTTATAGTAATTTGTCCGTCGGATGTTAGTGTGAATTTGTGGAATTGTTCAGTATTAGTTTCTGTAATGCTACCACTGTACCAACTGTCATTAAGGTAAAATGCTTTGTAGTTTATTGCAGATGTACTTTGAATTCCACCAACAGTAAGAGCAGAAGAAATAAATATAACGCAGAGTAATAAACTAACAATTTTTTTAATTCTTTTCATAAAAACACTCCTATTTTATATTTGACATTCAGTAGATGTCATATTGCTTATGATTATAGCATATAATTTCATAAATGACAAGCACTAAATGTCAAATATGAAGGAATGAATAATATGTTTATCAATAAAAGTGACGAGGGGAAAAACAATGTTTGTGGCAAAAACATTGCTAAATATCGTAAAGAATTAAAAATATCTCAGCGTGAGTTGGCTGACAGATTGCAATTAGTTGGACTTGATATTGATAAAAATGCAATTCAGCGAATGGAGTCAGGTCAGAGATTTATAACAGATATTGAAGTTTTATATTTATTAAAGGTGTTTAATATTACTTTTGAGGAATTGTTTTTATAAAATAAAACTCCTCTTGCAATGGTTAATTTGCAAGAGGAGTTTAATTTTTACTTCAACTCTACTATTGTAACACCTGCGTCACCTTCGCCAAATGTGCCAAGACGGAAGGTGCGTACATACTTATTTTGGCGCAAGTGCTTTTGAATTTCTGTTCGTAAAACTCCTGTGCCTTTTCCATGGATAATTGTCAGGGTTTGAATGTTAGAGAGTATTGCATTATCTATAGCGCTATCTACTGACATAATCGCCTCATACGCAGTTTGACCTCGCACATCAACCTCGGTGGTTGGGCGAATATCTACATTAGTCTGCACCTTGCGGTTGCGAGTAGAACGAGCGTAAGGGGAGGTGACCTTTTTGTCTGCTGATTTTTTCAGTCGCAGGTTAGAAAGTTCAACCCTTGTTTTAATAATACCTGCCTGTACTTGCACCATATTATCCTTGTCAGGCAGGGATAATACAACTGCAGGTTTATCAATATCATAAATCAAAACATCGTCGCCAACTTTGAGTGGACGAGGCAGTTTGTAATTGTTTGCTTTTGCTTTTTCAATAGGGTCAGCAGTATCCTCAATAGATTTAATACCTTGGCGCAGTTTTGCCTTTGCACTAACAGCAGAGTCAGTTGCCGCTGCTTTTTTGGCTTTTTCCATTTCGTCAAGCAAAGCATAAGCTTGTGCTTTTGTCTGGGACACAATTCGCTGGGCTTCTTCTTTGGCTTTGTCAATCTCGTACTGAGCCTGTTCTTTGGCTTTTTTCAGTTCGTTTTGCGCCTTTTGCTTTTCAGTATTAGCCTGCTGAGTTAATCTACGAGCATTTTCTGCTTGTTTTTCCATGCTCTGGCGTTGCTGTTCAAGGTTAAATACAACAGTTTCAAATTCTCTGCTTTCAACTGTTACAAGTTCCTTTGCTCTTGCAACAACGTTGTGATTCATACCAAGTCTTTCGGATATTGCAAAGGCGTTACTCTTGCCAGGTACGCCAATCAAAAGTTTATATGTTGGGCGTAATGTTTTTACATCAAATTCGCAACAACCGTTTTCGATTCCCGTTGTCTTTAGTGCGAATTCCTTTAGTTCTGCATAGTGAGTTGTGGTGGCAATTTTTGCGCCACGTTCTCTCAATTTTTCTATTATAGCCATTGCAAGTGCTGCGCCCTCAACAGGGTCAGTACCTGCTCCCAACTCGTCAATAAGAGCGAGAGTTGAGGAGTTTGCTAACTTGAGTATGCTGATTATATTTACCATATGTGATGAGAAGGTAGAGAGGCTTTGCTCAATGCTCTGTTCGTCACCTATATCTACCAAAACTCTTGAGTAAACTGACACAGTAGAATTATCTGCAACAGGTATCATCATACCACACATAGCCATCAGCGTAAGTAGACCCAAAGTTTTCAGTGTAACTGTTTTACCACCCGTGTTAGGTCCTGTGATAATAAGAGTGTCAAAATTTTCACCCAAATTCACATCAACAGGCACAACTTTTTTGCTGTCAATAAGTGGATGACGTGCCTCTTTTAAATTGATTATGCCTTTGTTGTTGACCAGTGGGGTAGTGGCTTTCATATCATATGCCAAATTAGCCTTGGCAAATATAACGTCAAGCTCCACAAGGCACTTGTAACTGCCAATAATGACATCTGCATAAGAACCTGCAAGAGAGGATAGTTCAAACAAAATTCTCTCGATTTCGGCTTCTTCTTTGGAGAGCAGAACTTTGATGTCGTTATTCGCCTGAACAACGCCCATAGGCTCAACAAATATTGTTTGACCACTGGCACTTGTGTCATGAACAAGTCCGGGAATATTGCCCCTGCATTCTGCTTTTACAGGCACAACATAACGGCCACTACGTTGAGTTACAATGGCGTCCTGTAGATACTTTTGATAATTTGAGGAATGTACGATTTTGTCAAGAATTTCTCTTGCTTTTGATGTAGCAGTACGAACTTTCCTCCTGATTTCTGCAAGAGCAGGGGAGGCATTGTCGGCAAATTCTTCTTCGTTTAAAATACAACTTGTGATTTTATCTTCCAAAAATTTATTAGGCACAAGACCTTGGAACAAAACATCAAGGCTTGTGCTCATATTTTCACACTTGCTTTGCCATTGCTTAACCCCTCTTATAATTCGCAGAACTTCTGCAATAGTAAGAAGTTCCTTGGCAGTAAGGCAACCACCGGCTTCTCCTCGTCTTAGTGCGTTGGATACGTTTTGCGTATTGCCAAAAGAAGGTGCACCAAATTTACCTGTAAGAACATAGGCGTCGTCAGTTTGCTGCAAAAGTTTTTGCACCTTTGCAACAGTAGTTTCAGGCTTTAAATTCAAAGCCATCTCACGACTATCCTCACAGGAGGTTCTGTCTGCAAGCAACTGTAAAATTTTGTCAAGTTCAAGTGCTTTGTAATGTCTGTCCATAATTTTCCTTATGTAATACTTTTATAAAACTGTAGTGTTTTAAAATCTTTTTCCAAAATAAATCTCATATATTCCTCGCTACAAAAGTTGAGGGTCTTTAGGTCTGATTGAGGAATAGTAAAGGAGAAAAGTTTTTCTTTATCTGCATAGCAACAATGCCTCAGCGCAGTTACTGTACCAAGGTTAAGTGAAATTTTGTATTCTGCTGAGTTTGAGTCGCAACAGTTCTTGCACATCAATTGCCCTGTTCTTGGTAAAAACACCATTTTGTCAGTTTCATATGCGCCACATTCTCTGCACATAGTAATATCAGGCATATATCCAGCAAGACACATAAGTCGAAGTTCTATGCAGGCTTTGATGAGCAAGGGGTCACGCTTGTTTTCTGACAATAAATAAAGACCGTTGAGGATAAGTTTAAGGTGTTCTTGTGCGTCTTGTTCTTTGGGACAAATAAACCCAGCAAGTTCGCAAAAATACTGTGCAAGATACATACTCTCAATATCCTTGCGCAAACCTGTAAAAACTTTGTTGGTTTTTGCGTCGCCAATTATGTAACTGTCCTTGCTTTTGTACAAGGTCAGTCTTGAATAGTTTAGTAGTCCTGTTGCGGCGCATTTTGGGCTTTTGATGTCCTTGGCACCGTGAGCAAAACCTTTTATTACGCCGTGACTTTCTGTCAAGGCAGTAATGAGTTTGTCTTTTTCACCTATATTCTGTTCCTTGATTATCAGTGCGTTCGTTATAAATTTCATCGTCTTTCTCCACCAAATTATCTTGGAAAGGGTTATCGTGAATACTCTTGTAATTTAAATAATCGTAAATGCTTCCGCTTTGTAAAAAAGCCTGCCACGCATCCATTTCATTCATAAATATCACCACTAATATTTTAACTCAACAAAAGTGTGATATAGGTAGTAAAATGTAGAAACAAAAATTTAACTTTATAGGTATATTTTTCTTGTGGCAGGGTATAAAAGTTAGTTGAAGTCGTTTTCGTCAAAACCGAAGTTTCTCATAAGTTGCAGGCTGTTACGCCAATCTTCTTTTACCTTTATCCAAGTCTGCAAGTAAACCTTGCAGTCAAAGAAGTTTTCCATATCCTGTCGAGCATAACTTGAGATTTTCTTGAGCATACTTCCGTTTTTGCCGATTAAAATTCGCTTGTGAGTTTCTCGCTCACAGTATATAGTTGCATCAACATCAAGTATATCCTTGCCCTCACGCATACGCATTCTCTCAATAACAACTGCAACGCCGTGAGGAATTTCTTTGTCGCAAAGGCGCAAGATTTTTTCTCTTATCATTTCGCTTGCAAGCACTCGTTCAGGCTGGTCGGTTAGAGTGTCGTCCTCAAAGAAATGACCACCCTCTATTGCCTGATTTTTGAGTTCATCTTTTAGGGCGTCAACGCCGTTACCGTCAACTGCACACACAGGTACAACTGCCTCAAAGTTATAAAGGTTACTATATACTAAAATCTGCTTCATCAGTGCTTCTTTTTCTTTAATTGTGTCAATCTTGTTGATTACAAGAATAACAGGCATTTCCATAACTTTGAATTTTTCAATAAGGCTTAGTTCAGTAGGACCAGGCTCTTTGTCTGCCTCAACAACCAGCATACAACAGTCCACGCCACTTACACTTTCGCTAACAGAACGCACCATATATTTGCCCAAGTTGTTCTTTGGTTTGTGCATACCAGGAGTATCAACAAACACAAGTTGAGTGTCGCCTTCTGTTAATACACCGGTGATTTTGGTGCGTGTAGTCTGGGGCTTGCTTGATACAATAGCAACTTTTGTGCCCAGTATTTTATTAAGTAGTGAACTTTTGCCAACGTTAGGTCTGCCAACAATAGCAATAAAGGCAGATTTTTCTGTGTTTTTCATAGATTCTCCTAAAAAACAACCACCACAATTAGTGGTGGTGTTATTATTTTTTTACTTTAGTTTTGTGAAATAAATTTTTTATACCGTTTGGACCCAATGCGATAAAAATTATTGAAATCACAACAGATAAAACAAGTAAAATCAATAATATTGGGTTAGTGATAAAAAATACAAAAATGCTCTTAATAACTTCTAAATCAAAATAGAATAAAAAGGCAACTACAACAGCACAAATGCACAAGATTAAAACTGCACCTGCAGCGGTGTCTTTTGCAATTTTTGCCATAGGGTTGTAACTGTCTGTGTTAAGATCACAGAGGTTCTCCAAACTTGTGTTGAATATCTCTGCCATAAGTACGCAACAAATCAGCAATAATAAAATTGCCCATTGAAGTTTTGAGAATGAGTAGAAAAAGCCAAAAAGCAACACATAAAAAGCCGCAACCAGATGAAACCTCATATGGCCTTCGTTTTTTATTGCGTAATTGATGCCTTTTAATGCGACTTTAAAACTATTTAACTGATGTTTCATTCTTGCTCGATGTAACTTGAAGATGCAGGAAGTCCAAGTTGATCCATAACATATTCTTCTTTTTCTCTCATTCTTACTCTTTCAAGATTGTCCATATGGTCATATCCCAAAAGATGCAAAACGCTATGTGCAGTTAAGTATGCAACTTCACGCTGTAATGAATGCCCGTAAGTATCAGCCTGTTCAACTGCTTTTTCCATAGAGATTACAATATCGCCCAAAATCTTTGCGTTGGTTTCAAGGTTCGTATCATAAACACCGTTCTCACCCATAGGGAAAGAGAGAACGTCTGTGGAAGTGTTTTTGTCTCTGTACTGTGCGTTTAATTCTTTGATTTGCTGATTGTCAGTAAAAGTTACGCTGATTTCAGCAGGATCATTGAATCCTTCCATTTGTAGGACAGCATTACAACAACGTCTGATTAACATACGCAAACCTGTTGGAATCTTGATTGCTTTTTGGTTGTTAGTAATAATTACTCTTACTTTGTTGTCTGTCATTTTTTAACCCCCTCGTTTTTTTCGTAGGCTTTAATAATATCCTGAACAAGACGATGCCTTACAACATCTTTCTCGTTAAACTTACATTGTGCAATATCATTGATGTTTTTGAGAATACGAATACTTTCTTTGAGACCACTTTTGGCTCCGTTAGGTAGGTCGATTTGAGTAATATCGCCTGTGATTACCATTTTACTGTTAAAGCCAAGTCGAGTCAAAAACATCTTCATTTGTTCTCGTGTGGTGTTTTGCGCTTCATCAAGAATTATAAAGGCGTCGTCAAGAGTACGACCTCTCATATATGCAAGAGGAGCAACTTCAATATTACCTCGCTCAACATATTTTTGGTAAGTTTCTGCGCCTAACATATCAAACAAAGCATCATAAAGCGGACGCAAATATGGGTCAACCTTACTTTGCAAATCACCAGGCAAAAAACCTAACTTTTCGCCTGCTTCAACTGCAGGGCGAGTAAGGATAATTTTGTTCACCTGCTTACTTCTGAAAGCCGTAACTGCCATAGCAACTGCAAGGTAGGTTTTGCCTGTGCCTGCCGGACCAATACCAAAAGTAATGGTGTTGTTTGAGATAGCATCACAGTATTTCTTTTGCCCTATGGTTTTTGGCTTGATAGGTTTACCCTTTGCAGTAATGCAGATGCAACCGTCAGCGAGTTTGCCGATGTTTTCGTTGCTGCCCTCTTTTATGAGAGCGATGCAGTATCTTACGTTTTGCTCACTCAAAGTTTCTCCACGATTTATAAAGTGCAACAAACTCTCAATAACCTTTGTGGTTTTATAAGTGTTTTCTTCATCGCCTGAGATTTTGAGTTCCTCGCCACGAACGGTGATTTTTACGTTGAATTCTTTTTCGATAAGTTTTATGTTTTCGTCAAAACTTCCAAACAAAGCAACTGCGTGTTCTGTTCGGTCAATGTTTATAATCTTTTCCGTAGTTAAAACTCCTATATTAAAAAAATAAAAATTTTCCACACATACCATATTTTAGCATATTGAATCGAAAAAATCACTATTTTTTTGAAAATTTTTTATTAAAATAAGAAAATATTTAATATATTGTTGACAAATTCACATAGATATATTATAATCAACCACTGTAAAGTAAAAAACTTTACAGACATTTTGGGAGTGTGACTGCTTTGGAGAAGAATATAGAGATCTCTCTGTTGTTTGATTTTTACGGTCAATTACTAAAAGAACAACAGCAACAGGCAGTATCACTTTATTATAACGACGATTTGTCTTTGGCTGAAATTGCAATGCAACTCAACATCACTCGTCAGGGTGTGAGAGATTCTATCAAGCGAGCAGAATCTCACCTTTATATGTATGAGGAAAAGTTGGGTTTGTTCAAAAGATTCAAAGAAACTGAACAAGGACTTATGACTATTGAAATTTTAGCCCAAGAATTATTGAAAAGTTACGATAAAAGTCTTGCACAAGATATTTTAGAGACTGCAAAATCTTTACACGAATAGAGGTGGCAACTTATGGCATTTGAGGGTCTTTCCGAAAAACTCAACGGTGTGTTTAAACGTCTTAAGGGCAAGGGTAAACTTCGTGAAGCCGATGTTAAAGAAGCAATGCGTGAAGTTAGACTTGCTTTGCTTGAAGCCGATGTCAATTATAAAGTTGCAAAAGAATTTACAAACACAGTTACTGAGCGTGCAGTAGGCAACGAAGTGCTAGAGAGCCTTACACCTGCACAGATGGTAATTAAAATAGTAAACGAAGAATTAACTGCACTTATGGGGAGCGAAACTGCAAGAATTGAATTTGCATCTCAGCCACCTACAGTTATTATGATGTGTGGTTTGCAGGGTTCAGGTAAAACAACCCATAGTGGTAAACTTGCCTTGATGCTCAAAAAACAGAACCACCGTCCGCTTCTTGTTGCTTGTGACGTTTACCGTCCTGCTGCTATTGAACAGTTAAAAGTTGTGGGTAAAAACGCAGGAGTAAGTGTGTTTGAAATGGGTCAGTCTGACCCTGTTAAAATTGCAAAAGAGGCTATAAAACACGCCAAAGATTACGGCAACGACATTGTAATTTTGGATACAGCAGGTCGTTTGCATATTGATGAAGAATTAATGGATGAACTCAAACGACTCAAGGCAGAAGTTAACCCTCAAGAAATTTTACTTGTTATTGATTCAATGACAGGTCAGGACGCAGTTAACGTTGCTAAGAGTTTTAACGAGTTACTTGAAATTACAGGTACTATCATCACAAAACTTGATGGTGATACTCGTGGTGGTGCTGCTTTGTCAGTAAAAGCAGTTACAGGTTGTCCTATCAAGTTTGCCGGTGTGGGCGAAAAACTTGAGGACTTGGAACAATTCCACCCTGACCGTATGGCAAGTCGTATTCTTGGTATGGGTGATGTTCTTACTTTGATTGAAGAAGTTGAGCAGAAAATCGACCAAGAAAAGGCAGAAGAAGTTGCCAAGAAAATGATGACCAACAAGATGGACTTCAATGATTTGCTTGACCAGTTTAGGGAAATCAAAAAGATGGGTCCACTCAAAGGCCTGTTATCTAAGATGCCGGGTATTGGCAATAAACTTGATAATGTTGATATCAACGACCGTGCAGTTGACTGGACAGAGGCAATCATTCTTTCTATGACTCCTGCCGAACGTGCAAAACCCGATTTGATTAACCCATCTCGTAAGCGCAGAATTGCAGCAGGTTCAGGCAGAAGCGTTGAAGAAGTTAACCGCTTAATCAAACAACTTAAAGATATGCAGAAACTTATGCGTCAGATGTCCGGCAAAGGCAAGGGCAAAAAGAAACGTATACCAAACTTTCCTAATATGAACAATATGGGAATGCCACCAGGTGGTTTCCCTGGATTTTAGTTATTAAACCAATAACAACATTGGTTAATATATATTATTAACTTTACGGAGGTGAAAACAATGGCAGTTAAAATCAGATTAAGAAGAATGGGCGCTAAGAAGGCTCCTTTCTATCGTGTAGTAGTTGCTGATTCAAGATATCCTCGTGATGGTCGTTTCATCGAAGAGATCGGCACATACGATGTTCTAAAGAACCCTTCTGAATTCAAGGTTGACGGCGAAGCAGTTAAGAAGTGGATTGCTAACGGCGCACAGCCAACAGATACTGTAAAGGCTCTATTAAAGAAGAACGGTTATATCGACTAATTTATTACCGAAAGGGATTTAAACCATGCAAGATTTACTAAAGATTATTGCTCAGGGTTTGGTTGAACAGCCTGATGCAGTTAAGGTGGATGTTGATGCACCTGCTGAAGACGGCACAATTGTTTACCATATTCACGTTGCAGAAGAAGATATGGGCAGAATTATCGGTAAGCAAGGCAGAATTGCCAAGGCTATCCGTACAATCGCTCGTTCTGCAGCAGTTCGCAGTGAGCAGAAAATTATGGTAGAAATCGACTAACTACATTTTATAAACAAAAGCAGCAGGAATATCCTGCTGCTTTTGTTTTATTGATTAAAGTTAGGGCTTTTAGTGCGATAGGTAATGTAATCAAGACTTGTGTTGTAATAATCAGCAAGTTTAATAAGTAGGTGCAAGGGAATCTCTCTTTCGCCTCGCTCGTACTTTGAATACAAAGATTGGTCGCACATCAAAAAATCAGCGATTTGTTTTTGAGTTAAATCGTTATCTTCACGCAAATCTCTTATTCTTAATTTCATATTTATCACCAATAAAATTATAGAATAGGACACATATTCCTATTGACAAATAGGACAATAAGTCCTATAATATTATCAAACGAAGGGGGGATGATTATGCTAATTGCACATAAACTAACCTTCGATTTTTACGAATTGGATAGGTAAAGCAAAAAACAACTATTTTTTATTCATAAAAGGTATTGCGTTTTAACGCATATAATATTAAAATAACAATAATGATAATAATTTACTTTAGTTGATGCAAGAGTGATTATTATGTAAATAAGGAGGCAATAATATGAAAAAATTAACTAAAATTATCAGTACTGTTATGGCAGGAATAATGTTTCTTTCTGCATTACCTGTTGCAACTGCTTCTGCAGCATCAGTAACTGCACCAAAAAAGGTGACTGTAAGCAATACTAAAAAAGGCGTAAAAATTACTTGGAAAAAGTCTAAAGGTGCAGATAAATATACTGTTATGCGTAAAGCAAAGGGCGAAAAATCTTTTTCAAAAGTAAAGACAGTTAAGAAGACAAAGACATCTTTCGTTGATAAAACTGCTAAAGCAGGTAAAAAGTACACATATGCTGTAAAGGCAGTTGATGGTACAAAAACTGCTACATCAAAAGAGGCAACTGTAGTAAGATTAAAGACTCCAAATGTTAAGAATTGTACAGATGACTATTCAGTTGCTTTGGAATGGAAAGAGGTAAAGGGCGCTAAGTATTATTTGGTTTACCGCGCAAAAGTTGTTGACGGCAAAACAGGCGAGTTCAAAAAAGTATCAAAAGCATTTGGTAACTATTACTTTGGAGAAGATGAAAAAAGAGGTACATACAAGTACAAGGTTGTTGCAGTAAAAGGCAAATACCAGAGTGCAGTAAGCAAAGTTGTGAAGGTTAACTATGACCCTGCTCCTGCATATACTGTGGCTGTTGGCGAAACAAACGAAGATTTGAAATCAACCATTGAATTTATTGAGGCTTTATATGCTGCAATGGGTTTGGATGATATGACATTGGAATTTAAATTTGTTTCTGCTGACGAGAGTATCTTGACTATTGATGAAAATTACACTATGACGGGTATTTCTCCAGGCTTGGTAGAAGTAACATTCACTGTTACAGCAACTTACCAGGGCGAAACCGTATCTGAATTATCTACATTTGAGGTTGAGGTTATCCCTGCGACTGAAACTACACCAGAACCAACAGAGCCACCAGAACCTGCAGAACCAATAGATCCAACAGAACCTGCAGAACCTGTAGAACCTGTTCCAGAGGCTACAGAATTTTGTTCATAAGTAGTTGAATAATTTACTACTGACAAATTAAAACTATTTAAAGGCAGTCTACGGACTGCCTTTTTTGTTACTTTACATATATTAAAAAATTTGATAAAATACAATAAACAAAACAAACTTAGGAGTAAGTTATGCTTAAACAATATTTAGAAGTAGGCAAAATTGTGGGAACTCACGGTATTAGAGGTGAGGTGAGAGTTGACCCTTGGTGCGATAGCCCTGCTTTTCTTTCAAATTTTAAACATTTATATTACAATGAAGGACAGGAAAAAATCAAAGTTGCCTGCCGTCCTCACAAGAATATTGTGCTCGTAAAAATCAACGGTGTTGATACTATAGAGCAAGCCGAACTTTTGCGTGGCAGAGTTTTGTATATCAGTCGCAATGATGTTAAGTTGCCAAAGGGTCAGCATTTTGTGCAAGATATAATCGGTTGCAAGGTTTTGGATGCTGATGATAACACCGAATACGGTATTATTACTGAAGTGTTCAAAACAGGTGCTAACGATGTTTATACTATTAAATCGCAAGAGGGAAAGGAATATCTTATACCCGTAATTGATGATGTTATCGTAGAGAAAAATGTTGAAGACGGAGTTATTTCAATTCGTCCAATGAGAGGGTTATTTGAGGATGAAGATTGATTTGATAACGTTGTTCCCTGAAATGTGCCAAACTGTACTGAACGAAAGTATAATAGGCAGGGCACAAAACAGTGGTGCAATAGAGATTTGTTGCCATCAGTTGCGAGAATATGCCTTTGACAAACATCGCCGAGTTGACGACACGGTTTACGGTGGTGGTATGGGTATGCTTATGAAGTGTGAGCCTATTGCTTTGTGTTATGAGGATATTTGCAAAAAGAGAGAGGCTAAACCTCATTTTATTTATATGTCACCTCAGGGCAAAACTCTTACTCAGCAACGACTCAAAGAACTTGCAAAGTTAGATAATATTTGTGTGCTTGCAGGTCACTATGAGGGCATAGACCAACGAATAATTGATGAGTTTGTTGACGAGGAAATATCAATAGGTGATTATGTGCTTACAGGTGGCGAGTTGCCTGCGTTAGTTTTCGTTGATGCATTGGCAAGACTTGCGCCGGGAGTTTTGTCTAACAATGAGTGCTTTACAGAGGAGAGCCATTTTAACGGTTTGCTTGAGTATCCTCAGTACACCAAGCCTCAGGTTTGGCGAGGTTTTGAGGTCCCTCCGGTGTTGTATAGTGGCGACCACGCAAAGGTTGATAGGTGGCGTTATGAGCATAGCCTCATAAATACTGCCACAAAGCGTCCCGAGATGTTGGAAAAATTACAACTGTCAGAGGACGACCAAAAGGTAGTAGAACCATACCTTAAAAAGTAATAATGTATAAAATTCTTGTTAGTTATTTGTTAATTTGCACAAACGAAAAACTTGTAAATTTATCCATTTAGTGAGTAAATCCAAAAATAAAAAAATTTGTTGACGGACAAAAAAATAGTGCTATAATAACAATATAGAAAAACTGCAAGTATAAATATAGTTTGCAAGTAAATAATACATTAGAGAGAGGGTTTTATTTATGTACGTTAAGGAAGTATTAGTAAAGAATAAAGCGGGCTTACACGCTCGTCCTGCAACTTTCTTTATCCAGAAAGCAAATGAATTCAAATCAACAATCTGGGTTGAAAAAGAAGAAAGAAGAGTAAACGCAAAAAGCCTTCTTGGTGTGCTTTCACTTGGTATTATCGGTGGTACAACAATCAAAGTTATCGCTGACGGCTCTGACGAACAAGAGGCTGTTGACGGTTTAGTTGCTCTTGTTGAGTCAGGTTTTGCAGACTAATTAACAGTAGTAAATTGAGGGTGGTCTTTGCCACCCTTATTTTTTTGCTTATAGTTTTAAAAGGAGGCCAAGTAAATGCCTGTTAATGAAAAGTTAAAATCTTTACGCCAAAAGGCTATGGCATTGCCTTTGTCTCCGGGTGTGTATATTATGCACAATGCAAAAGGACAGATAATCTACATTGGCAAGGCTAAAGTGCTCAAGAACAGGGTGTCCCAGTATTTTGGCTCACAAACCAACCATAGTCGCAAAGTGCAGAAAATGGTTGAGAACGTGGATGATTTTAAGTACATTATCTGTGATAGCGAATTTGAGGCGCTGATTTTAGAGTGTAGTCTTATTAAGCAACACACACCAAAGTACAATATACTTTTAAAAGACGACAAGGGCTACAGTTACATTAAGATAACTAACGAAAAATGGCGCAGAATTACTTATCAGTTCCAAAAAACTGACGATGATGCGGTGTATATTGGCCCTTACACAAATAGTTTTTATGTAAAGCAATCTGTTGAGGAAGCCAACAAAATATTCCGTTTGCCTACTTGCAACAGGCGTTTTCCTGAAGATTTTGGCAAAGGCAGACCTTGCCTTAACTTTCACATTAAGCAATGCCTTGCTCCTTGCACAGGTAAAGTGAACTTTAAGGAATATGACGAAAATGTTGATCAAGCGTTGGAGTTCTTAAAGGGTGGCAGTACAACATCTGTAAAAAAACTCACAGAGGAAATGACAAAAGCCTCTGAAAATCTTGAGTTTGAACGTGCTGCTAAAATTCGTGATAAAATTGTCGCTGTTAAGAAGATGGCAGACAAGCAAAAAGTTGTGTCCGTTAATGTGCTAAATCAAGATGTTATTGCGTATTTTACTGATGGCGAAAATGGGTGTTTCCAGGTCTTTAGGTTTAAAAACGGTAAACTATATGATCACGAGGACTTCCTTGTTAAAGATCCAGGCGAAGATAATGAGGAAATGAGCCAGTTTATTATAGGCTACTATTCTATGAACAGAGAAGTGCCAAAGAACATCACCATAGATAGAGAACTTGATGATAAAGAAGTGCTTGAAAAATGGCTTTCTGACAAAAAGGGAAGCAGAGTTTACGTGTTGAACCCTCAACGTGGTGAACAGGCTCAACTTGTGCAAATGTGCAGGAAAAACGCTGCCGAAACCGTAGCACAAGAAAAAGGCAGAACCTCACGAGAATATACTGTATTGCAGGAACTTGCAGAGATTTTGGGACTTGATAAAATCCCGGAATATATTGAGTCTTATGATATTTCTAACTTGTCAGGTACAGAGAACGTGGCAGGTATGATAGTGTACGAAAAGGGTAAGCCTCTTAAGTCTGCCTACAAAAAGTTTAAGATAAAAACTTTTGATGGGCAGGACGACTACGGTTCTATGGCAGAGGTTATTGAACGCAGATTTGATGAGTACTTTGCTCTTAAAGATACTGGCGAGGGATTTGGCAGAATGCCTGATTTAATACTCCTTGACGGTGGTAAAGGTCAGGTAGAAGTAGTGCAGAGAGTGCTTGATAAAATGGGTATCCAAGTGCCTTTGTTTGGTATGGTAAAAGACGGTCATCACCGTACAAGGGCTATTACAGGCAGTGGTGGCGAGATTACTATCACTTCTCGCAGAAGCGTATTTACTTTTGTAAGCAAACTTCAGGACGAAGTCCATAGGTTTGCTATTGGCTATCACCATCAACGCAGAAAAAACACTACTTTCAAAAGTTCCTTGACAGATATTCCCGGTATAGGTGAAGTTAGAGCAAAGTCGTTGCTAAAGCACTTTGGAACAATTACAAACATAAGAAATGCTGATTTGGTAGAACTTGAGAATTGCCCTAAAATGAACCACGATAGCGCCCTTGAAGTGTTCAATTATTTTCACATTAACAAATTGTAATTTCTTAAAATATATGCTATACT
>CAZVRE010000013.1:0-51534 GCA_964629465.1 uncultured Ruminococcus sp.
AGTGATCCCGCAAGGGACCAAGGGTTCGAATCCCTTCCTCTCCGCCATTTTTTTACAAACAACTTTGCCATACGGAGGATTACTCAAGTGGTGAAGAGGCTCCCCTGCTAAGGGAGTAGGTCGCTAACGCGGCGCGAGGGTTCAAATCCCTTGTCCTCCGCCAAAAACACTCATAGGTATTTGCCTATGGGTGTTTTTATTTTGACAAGGGGTTTGAAGCCGACCGTTAAGAAAATGCTCCAGTGGAGCATTTTTAGGGAGGAGCGTTGATGGGAGTTTTCCATTAAACGTGAACCCCACAGGCGAGATGTTACTATCTCATAAACTTAAGGTACTTGTCCTCCGCCAAAAACACTCATAGGTATTTGCCTATGGGTGTTTTTATTTTGACAAGGGTTTGAAGCCGACTACAATAATGTTTAATGTGAAAAATTAGCACTTTTTATGTATTTTTTACTTACATTTTCAATTTTAAAATGATATAATTAAATCAGGATACAGAAAGGAAATTGGCTTATGTTTAGGGTTGGAGATGTAATTATATATGGTAAGGAAGGAGTTTGTACTGTTGAAAAAATTGACTGTATGAACATACCTGGCATTGATAAAAACAAATTGTATTATTACCTATCGCCTATAACAGGCAAAGGTACAATTTACACTCCAACTGACACTAAAACATATATGCGATACATAATAAGCAGAGAAGACGCATTGAGGTTGATAGATAAAATCCCTCAGATTGAAGCACCTGCTTTTGCAAGTACTAATATAAGGTTCCTTGCAGAACACTATCAACAAGCAACAAAAGAACCAAGTTGTGAAAATCTTGTAAAATTGCTAAAGGAAATAAACGCCAAAAAACTTGCAAATCTTGAAAAAGGAAAGCGTCTTGGCGCATTAGACGAAAAATACTTATACAATGCACAAAAAATGCTATATGGTGAATTAAGCATTGCACTTGACAAAACAATAGAAGAAATTGAGGAAATTTTAGAGAGCAAATTGTCAATTTAACCAATTTGCTCTGTTGTTTTGTCAACAACTTTTACAAAAATTAGATATATAATTCTTTTAAAGATTTTATAAGGTTACAATTTCTGTTATAATTATTACAGATTTGTTACAAGTTGCAGTTTAATTGCGTTAATTTGCAAAATCTCACTCTGCAATTCTGAAAGGTTTTTTCCTTATGAATTATTTTAAAAAGGTATTATCTATCATCATATGTATGGTTATAGTTGCGTCCATATGCGTAGTTGGTATGGCATCTGCAAGTGCATCAGGCACAGGCGCAGGACTAGCTGAATGGGCTATGCGCGCTTACAACGAAGGTTGGAGTTATGTTTATGGTGGCGCTTCTGTTGGCTCTGTTGACTGCTCTGGTTTGATTTACTCATACTGTGGTGGCGCAAGAGTTGCCTCTGCTCAGTTGAGCAGTGCAACTGCAAGTGGTTCTGTAAGTGCAGGTGTGCCAAGAATTCACGGTTTGGGACTATTCCAACCAGGTCACGTTGGCGTATATGTAGGCAACGGTATGGCAGTTGATGCAAGAGATTCAAACAGTGATGTTTGCTATCAGTCTGTTGCTTCAAAAGCTTGGACTTATTGGTTTAAAGTTAGCGCTGTATCCTACATAAACGAAGGTTGGCTAAAATACAACGGTAACTATTATTACTACCAAAATGGCGAATATGTTGTAAACTGCACATTGACCATTGATGGTGAAGAGTACACATTTGGCTCTAATGGTGTATCTGACAAAGTTCCTTCTAATATGAAAGGTGTTGCTAACGGCAACAGTAATCAGACTAACGAAACCAAGTCTACTCAGGTTCAAACTACACAAGCAACAACCTCTGCACCTAATGTAATGAAATTAGGTTCAAGCGGTGACAATGTTACAAAATTGCAAAAAAGACTGACTGAACTTGGCTTTTACAACGATGCAATTACAGGCTACTTTGGTGAGGCTACTGAAGCCGCTTATAAGCAATTCCAGATTGCTGCAGGCGTAACAGTAGACGGTGTTGCAGGCGAAAGTGATCTTGCTATCCTCTACTCTAACTCTGCACCAAAAGCAAATGATACTACTGAACCTGAACAAGAGGAAACTGAAGAAACAATCCCTGAAGAGGAAGTTGTTGATGACGGTATTTATCAGGTTGGCGAACAAGGCGATACAATAGTCGATATTCAGTATCAGTTGAGATTACTAGGTTACTTCTACGAATCTCCTACAGGTTATTTTGGTGATTTGACTGCTGAGGCAGTTGAGTTGTTCCAAAAAACAAATGGGCTTAAGGTTACAGGTATTGTAAATAAAAAGACTTACAATATGCTATTTGGTGGTTATGCTGTAGAAAACCCATATTATGAGGAACCTACAGTCGAAACAGAAGAAACCACTCCAATAAATACAACTGATACAGAAACTGTAGATGGAATGAGCCTTACTCAACTTGCAGAATCAAATATAAATGCTGCTGAAAAGGTAGTTGCAAATTCTACTATTGTTACTAACAAGGCATTGGCAACATACAATACAGACACAACAACTGTTGCATTACCTATTGAAGATAGTAATCAAAACTTCTTGCTTTTGATGCTACTTGTTTTGGGTATTGTTGGCGTAGTGATTGGAATTACACTGACTGCAAACAGAGAGCGTAAAAACTTTGCTCACGCAAAAACAACCAGAGAAATTGATGATACAAGATACTGGTAATTAAACTGACAAAACAAAACCCTGTGTTCATCTGAACACAGGGTTTTTATTTTACTTTTTATTTATATCCTTAAGAGGCACAACTTTGCCGTCAGGATACTTTACGTCTGTATTTTCAATTTGCTTTTTAACATTGCTACGGAACATTGAAAGGTACTGCTTGTACAGTTCTTTCTGCTCGGCTTGTTCCTGTTCTGTTAAGCCTTGTTCTCTTTTCTTTTTTGCTAACTCATTTATGCGAGCAATTAACTTTTCCATCATTACTCCCCTTTCACCTTACCTTCTTGAATCAAGAAAGTTTTGCAGGATAATTGTTGCTGCAACAGAATCTACAACACTCTTGCGCTTTTTGCCTCGAGTGTTAGTTTCGTTAAGGTAGTTATGGGCTGTGATAGTAGTACCACGCTCGTCCTGCATCTTAACATCGATGCCCGTGAGTTCCTTTAACTTTTGAGCAAAAGCACGAGCAGACTGAGCAGATTCACCCTCGCTACCATCCATATTCTTTGGAAGTCCTACTACGATTAGTTCTACCTTTCTTTCTGTAACTACAGATGCGATTTTTTCAAGCAATACATCCATATCTTTCTCGCTGATTTGAGGTAGCGGAGAAGCAAGAAATTCCATTTTGTCACATATTGCAAGACCGGTACGAGCCTTGCCTAAATCTACTGCTAAAATTATCATAACAAATTACCAAGGCTTGATTGTGCCTGTTAGTTCAGTTACAGACTTCATACCCTTGCTATCAAGGTATTTGTTTAAACCGTCATTGATTTTGATAGGAGCATATGGGTCATTGAAAAGTACAGTACCAATTTGCAAAGCAGTTGCGCCTGCCATAAGCATTTCTACTGCATCCTGCCATTTTGAGATACCACCCATACCAATAATAGGAATACTGATAGCGTTGGCTACCTGCCATACCATTCTTACTGCAACAGGGAAAACTGCAGGTCCACTCATACCACCTGTATTGTTACGGATAATAGGGCGACCAGTGTTAATATCAATACGCATACCGGTAAGTGTGTTTATCATAGAAACTGCATCTGCGCCATAACACTCAGCTGACTTTGCAATTTCGGCAATATCAGTAACGTTAGGGCTTAACTTAACGATGAGAGGCTTTGTACAATGCTTTCTTACGGCATCTGTAATTGCGCCTACTGATTCACAACTTGTACCAAACTGCACACCACCACTCTTAACATTAGGGCAACTAATGTTCATCTCAATAAAATCGGCATCGGAGTTTGAGAGTTTTTCTGCCATTTGGCAATATTCTTCAGGTGTATTGCCTGCGATATTTGCAATAACAACTGTGTTTTGTTCTTTGAGCCAAGGTAGATCTTTCTCGATAAAATGGTCAACGCCAGGGTTCTGTAGCCCTACAGCATTAAGAATGCCACCTTCAGTTTCTGCAATACGAGGAGGTGGGTTACCGTCACGCTTTTTGAGAGTTATACCTTTACAAGAAATACCTCCCATTGTTTCGAGTGGATAAAATTCTGAATATTCACGGCCAAAACCGAATGTACCTGATGCAGCAATAAGAGGATTATTGAATTCTACACCACAAATATTAACCTTTAAATCTGCCATTATAAAACAACCTCCTCTGCATTATAAACAGGACCGTCTTTGCACACATGAGTGTAGCCTTCGCCATCTGCTAATTTAGTTTTGCAAGCGCATACAAGACACGCACCAATGCCACAACCCATTCTCTCCTCAAGAGAAATCTGGCAAGGAACTTTGCCCTTACAAACTTCTGCAATAGCCTTGAGCATTGGAGTTGGCCCACAAGCACAAACCTCATCAACTTCGTCAAGATGTTGTTTGAGCACATCAGTTACAAAGCCGTTCACACCAGCACTACCGTCATCAGTACACAAAATCAACTCTGCACCTGCATCTTTAAAATCATCCTGCAAAATCACTAAGTCTTTGTTTCTAAAGCCTGTTATAACAAGTGGGTCAGTAGTTTGCTTTGCTGTATATAACATAGGTGGTACACCGATGCCTCCACCTATCATACAATAACGCTTGCCTGCTTCAATCTTGAAGCCATGACCTAAAGGAGCAAGAATTTCCACCTCGTCCCCTACTCGCATTTGTGACATAATCTCGGTGCCCTCACCCTTTACTTGGAATACCAAGCGCAAAGTTGAGTCGGTTGCATCGCAAATGGAAATAGGACGACGCAACATTTTGCCCGGCACTTTAATGTGAGCAAACTGGCCACACATAGCCTTGCTACAGATATCTTTGTTTTCAACTGTCCAATCAAAAATACCATCTGCAATTTGTTCATTTTTGATTAGTTTGAATGGTTTGGTATCGTACTTCATAAATCCTTCTCCTTTATTTTACACCCATTATAAACCCATTTAATTGTTCGCAAAGCAAATATTCTATCTCATAAGACAAGTTAATGCTGTAATCAGAATTTGCTTTTCTTATGTATTTTGACAAATAATAATTGTCAAACAATTTTTCAACCGTTGTATCAAAATCAAGATACTTGGGGTCAATATAAACATATAATAAATCTTTGTTATTAGCATATGCTTTTGCTAATTCATAAGGCATATTATTGTCATCTAAATCAGTAAGTTGCACTGCTTTTTGCTTGAAGTAATTATACTCTGTGCTATTGCATTTTACTTCTACAATAT
The DNA here is from genome assembly GCA_964629465.1 of uncultured Ruminococcus sp. Classification (GTDB taxonomy): domain Bacteria; phylum Bacillota; class Clostridia; order Oscillospirales; family Acutalibacteraceae; genus Ruminococcoides. Next base: position 5,410 of record CAZVRE010000013.1, read on the forward strand.
TATAATTATCTTCACCGTCAAAAGCGTCAAAAATTGTATGGTCATAAATCAGTTGATTTTCACTTACATTAAAATAATTGTATCTTGAGAATTTATTTGCATCATCCCAAGTTACATCAACATAATACCAACTGTCGTCGATTTTGACTGCGTTCCACATATGAGAATCGCCCTCACCCACACCTGTTATGTTAACACAGTCAATTCCTGCTAAATTCAACAAGTACTGAAAAGCACAGGCATAGCCCTCGCATATGGTTTTGCCCTCAATAAGAGCATCGTACAAATTGCCTTTTTTGGGGTTATTGATATACTTATTTTTGTACTTACAATTATCAACTAAATAATCGTGAATATACAGTTCTACCTCAAAATCAGAAAGCCCTGCAGGGATATTTGAGATAATATCCTGCCCTGCTTTTTCTATCTGCGAAAGCATTGACTCAACTTCTTGCTTGGAGTAGTTAGACTTGAGAGTAATTGTGGCAGAATTGTCGGAATATATATTGTAATTATAATCATTACTCAAATAAAACAATTCAGGATAATCTCTTGTGATCGCTTCTACTGCATAAATAATATCAAATTCAGTTACTATAAGATTATTGAGTTCTACTTTTTCAATTAAGTATCTTTCATTATCCGTTGTGTCTGTTATGTTATAAATTTTGAGCATAATTGCATCATAAATATTCTGTTGCGTTTGTGACTGTAGACTATTGTAGGCATACAAATAGGTTGATTTTTCAAAATAATTTTCGCCAACTGTAATTGTATTTGTGACAGAGTCCACCAAGTCATCAATAGAATACTTGCCGTTTTGTGATGCACAATAGTCTATAAGATTATAAGCACAAAAACTGATGACAAACAATAATATTGTGAGCAACAGACTTTTTAGAAATTTTTTCATATATGTACCTTATTTGTAATCTATAGGTAATGTAGCAATTGCATTGAGGCTTAGGTCTGCAACATTACCACTTAAGTACTCGTAATAGCCTTGTGAGCCAACCATTGCAGCGTTATCAGTACATAAACTTTTGTCAGGCAAATAAAACTTGTATCCAAGTTTTTGACATTCCTCAGTAAGCCTATCCCTCAAAAGTCTGTTTGCAGATACACCACCTGCAACTGCAAGTGTTGTTATATTATAATCTTTTGCTGCTTTGAGAAAGTTAGTAACAAGCAAATCAACTACTGCATATCTGAAACTTGCACAAATATCTTTTTTGGGTAGTTCTTCCCCACGTTGCTCCATATTATGTATGAGATTTATAACAGCAGTTTTTAAGCCTGAAAAACTAAAGTCGTAAGGGGCATCGTGAACTACAGGACGAGGAAACTTAAATGCAGTTGGATCGCCCTCTTCTGCGATTTTATCAAGAGCAATTCCACCCGGGTAAGACATACCCATTGTACGAGCCGCTTTATCAAACGCCTCACCTGCAGCATCGTCACGAGTTCTGCCGATAACCTTCATTTTTGTATAATCTTCTACCAAAACTATATGACTATGGCCACCACTTACTACCAAACATAAAAAGGGTGGTTTTAGTTCTTTATTAGAAATATAATTTGATGCGATATGACTACGCAGATGATGAGTAGGCACTACAGGTTTGCCGGTAGCAAGAGATAGGCCTTTGGCAAAATTAACACCCACAAGCAACGCACCAATTAGGCCGGGTGCGTGAGTTACGGCAATAGCCTCAATATCGTCCATTGTAACATCAGCATCTTTGAGCGCTTTGCTTACTACAGGAACTATTGCTTCTGCGTGGCGACGAGATGCTATCTCAGGAACAACGCCACCGTATAGTTTGTGTTCTTCTACCTGTGATGCAATAACAGAACTTAATACAGTTCTGCCGTCTTCAACTACTGCTGCTGCAGTTTCGTCACAGGAACTTTCTATGGATAAGATTTTCATATTTATTTTCCTTTTAAGAATTATAAAATTTCGTTAACAACAAAGCATCTTCAATAGGATTTGAGTAATAATTCTTGCGTCTGCCAACTTCTGTAAAGCCTTTGTGAGTATATAGATTGACTGCAGGAGTATTGGACGGACGAACCTCAAGAGTTACAAATTGCAAATTGTTTTTTGACCCATAGTCCAAAACTTTGTCTACCAACTTATCGCCTATGCCCTGTCCTCTATACTCAGGCAAAACTGCAACATTAAGAATATAAGCCTCGTCAACTGTAACCGTAATGCCTATATACCCCACCACTTTGCTATCAATTACGGATACAAAAAAGTGGTTGCATTTTTGATTAAATGACTCGGTAATACTTTGTTCACTCCAAGGCTTTGAAAACGACTGTCGTTCAATTTCTGCCACCTGTGGAATGTGGAATAAATTCATTTCAATTATAAACATAATTCTTTAATAGCATTATTTACTCCGTCATAAATTTCGTCCCTACAAGCACGATATACTTCTACACTACCACCGTAAGGGTCGTAAATTTCGCCGTTTTCTTCACCTAAAATTTTCACAATATCTCCATTTACACCAAGTTCAACAAGTGCATCCTTGTGACTTTGTGAAATAGCATAAATAACTTCATACTCAGACAAATCAACATCGTTGATATCTGTGCTACGCATATGAGAAATATCTATGCCAAATTCTTTGCAAACAAATTTTGAATTTTCAGAAACAGGTAGACCGGTAAGAGTTGCAATACCTGCACTTTCTGCAATATAATCGAGTGATTTTTCTTTAGCAAGTTTGTTAAAAATTCCCTGTGCCATAGGGCTACGACAAGTGTTACCTGTGCATACAAAAAGTACTTTATTCATAATTATCCTTTAGCATCATACCAAGTTGTGCCCATTGATGCCTCTGCAACCAACGGTACTCTTAACTTGACTGCTTTTTCCATTTCCTCCTGAAGTATCATTGCAACTCTCAAACTCTCGTCAAAAGGTGCTTCAACTATCAATTCATCGTGCACCTGCAAGACCAAACGAGCCTGTAAGTTTTCTTGTTTCATACGATTATCTACATTTATCATTGCTATCTTTATGATATCTGCCGCTGTGCCTTGAATCGGCATATTGCGTGCAACTCGCTCACCAAACGCTCTGGTCATATGATTGCCTGTTGTAAGTTCAGGCAAGTATCTTCTTCTGCCAAATTCTGTTACAACATAGCCTGTATCTTTTGCTTTTTCTACTACAGACTTCATATAAGCATCTACTCCACTATAATGAGAAAGGTAAGACTTGATATAATTGGAAGCTTCTTTGTTAGTTACGCCAATATCCTTGGCAAGAGAGAATGCTCCTATTCCGTAAACAATACCAAAGTTAACTGCCTTAGCTCTACTACGCATAACAGGTGTAACCATATCAAGTGGCATATTAAACACCTGCGAAGCAGTAATTGTATGGATATCATCATTATCCATAAAGGCTTTTATCATATTCTCATCTTGTGAAATCGAAGCAAGAACACGAAGTTCAATTTGACTGTAGTCAGCATCTACAAGCACATAACCTTCTTTGGCAACAAAGAACTTGCGCAGTTCTCTACCAAGTTCTGTACGAACCGGAATATTCTGCAAGTTAGGCTCTGTGGAACTGATACGACCTGTGCGAGTTTCGGTTTGATTAAAATTGGAGTGAATTCTGCCGTCCTCACCTATTACCTTGAGCAAACCGTCGCAGTAAGTAGATTTGAGTTTTGCAAGTGTTCTGTAATTAAGCACCATCTCTACTACAGGGTAATCATAACGCAAACTTTCAAGCACGTCTGCGTTGGTGGAATATCCACTTTTGGTTTTCTTTTTACAAGGTAACCCCATATCTTCAAATAAAGCAATTCCAAGTTGCTTTGGTGAGTTAATATTAAATGTATAACCTACTTGATTGTAGATTTCCTGCTCTATATTTACAAGTTGAGCACCAATAACTTCGCCGTAATCTTCAATACCTTTTTTATCAACAGAGAAGCCTGTGTTTTCCATTTTAGCAAGAACATTTGCCAAAGGAATTTCAACTTCGTAAAGAAGCCTGTCCATTTCTTTTTCTTTAATATCCTTGTCAAGTAATTCTACTAACTGAGGTAACACATAAGCATTTGCATATAATTCTTTATCAGAATTATCAAGTGTAGGCATCTTCAAATTATAAGCAATACATTGATTGCTTACGCTGTATGCTGAAGCAGATGGCTGTAGTAAGTATGCTGATAGCAATAAATCTGCCTTAAGCGACTTGAATTCAAATCCATTTTTGTCAGCATATGCAAAAAGTGGCTTACTATTAAATGTATATTTGCTGATGTTTTCGTCTGCAAACAGACGGTTGATTTCCAAAGGATTTGATAATACACAAACTTTATTTTTTGATGCAATAGCAAGAGTTAAGTTGTTGTTATCATCAAATTCGTAAAGAAAATATAATTCTTTTGTAGAAATATTGTTTATACTTTCTACTTTAATATTTGGTTGTTCTTTAACTTCAACAGTATCAGCAACAGGAGTAACATCTCTTAAATTCATTTTATCAATGAGGCTAAATAGTTCTAATTTGCCCATAAATCTTGCCGCTGCATCAGGGTCAGTTAGAGTAACCTTGTAATTATCAAAATCTGTATCTATAGGAGCATCGCAACAAATTTCGCCAAGCATACGGCTAAGGTAAGCGTTGTCTTTGCTTGCAATAAGTTTGTTTCTGATGCCGTCTTTAATGTCTATTGTGTCAATATTTTCATAAATATAATCAAGGTTATTAAAACGTTGAATTAAATCACCTGCACCCTTTGGTCCAATACCTGCAACACCAGGAATACAGTCAGAAGTATCGCCTTGAATAGCCTTGATATCAATTAACTGTTTTGGAGTTACGCCGTAATCTTCCATTATCTTGGCAGGTGTGTACATTATATTAGCCTTGTTAGAAGCGAGATCAACTGTAACATTGTCAGTAACTAACTGCAAAGAATCACGGTCCCCTGTGGCAATGTAACACTTGTATCCTGCTTTGTCGGCAACTGTTGATAATGTACCCAAAATATCGTCAGCCTCATAACCTGCACAAGTTACAAGAGTATAGCCAAGCAAAGAAAGTAATGTTTTTAATGGTTCTAACTGTGCAGCAAGTTCATCAGGCATACCTTTGCGATTCGCCTTGTAGCCATCGTAAGTCTTGTGACGAAAAGTAGGTTCTTTCAAGTCAAAAGCAATAGCCACTCTGTCAGGATTTGTGTCTGATTTAATTTTCTCAAGCATTGTCAAAAAACCGTAAATAGCGTTGGTAGGTTGACCGTCCTTGGTTGTAAGAGGACGAATTCCATAAAAGGCTCTGTTGAGAATGCTATTGCCGTCTACTACAAGAATTGTCATATCTTATACATCACTTCCGTAATTTTTCCGTCTTTAACAAAGAAACGAGGCACACGCTTTGATACAATACAAATTACCTCATAGTTAATAGTATCTGCAACTTTTGCCAAATCATCAGCAGTACGCTCACCGTGAGTACCGTCACCAAATACTATTACCTCATCTCCAAGGTTAATATCATCAATATCAGTAACATCTATGATAGTTTGGTCCATACAAATTCTGCCAATAATATCTGCACGCTTGCCGTTAACTATCATATAGCCGTCCTTAGCATATGCACGAATAAAACCGTCAGCATATCCAATAGGAACTGTGGCAATTTTCATATCTTTTTCGGCTGTAAAAGTTCTGCCGTAAGAAACTGTTGAACCAGCCTTGACTTCCTTAATATGAGCAACAACAGTTTTCATCACCATAGCAGGAATCAAATCAAGATTGTTTATAATTTCGTGTGATGGTGATAAACCATATAGTATAATACCAGCTCTTACCATAGATGAATAGGTCTGAGGATAATCTTCGATAGCGCCAGAATTTGAACAATGAATTAAATCAAATGTGATATTATCTTCTTTGAGTTTATTTACTACATAAGTCAGGTTATCAAACTGCTTATTTGTAAACCGCTGACCTACATCGCCCTCATCAGACACACAAAAGTGTGTAAAGATACCTTCTACATATATATTAGATAGATTGCAAGTTTCTTTTATTTCTTCTATAGAATAATAATCTCTTGGAAATTCTTGACACATAAAGCCTATACGGCTCATACCTGTATCGATTTTTATATGAGCGTTTATGGTGATGTCATTATTTGCGCAGTATTCGTTGATTGCCTTGGCATAATTGAGAGAATAAACTGACTGAATAACATCATATTTTTTAAGAACAGGAACAGAGTCTACAGGTGTATAACCTAATACCAGTATAGGCTTTGTAATATTATTATCACGAAGTTCAATAGCCTCATCAATATTACTTACAGCAAACAAATCTGCACCTAGGTTCTCATATATGTGTGCTAACTTTACTGCACCGTGGCCATAACCGTCAGCTTTGATAACACAGCAAAGTTTACTGTCCCCTATTTTAGATTTAATTGTATTAAAATTGTGCTCAATACTATCAAGATTGATTTCTGTCCAGGTTCTTTTTAAAATATTCATCATATATCGCCTTTCAGTATAATATCAATATATACCTATGTTACATTATAATACAATAGTATTTTTAAATCAATGCTAACAAAGAAAAATATACATTATATAATAAATAAAAAAACAGATGAAGAACTTGCAGAAAAAAGTAAATTATGGTAGAATTATTTTGTATTTTTATTTTATGGAGGTAATTTATGAGTACAACAAATATCATTGTACTTTGTGCTTTTGCCTTTTATGCTTTGATTATGATTGGCATAGGCTTTTTTTACTCAAAAGGCACAAAGAACAACGAAGACTACTTTTTGGGTGGTCGTGACTTAGGTGGTTGGACTGCAGGTATTTCTGCAGAAGCATCTGATATGAGTGGTTGGCTTCTGATGGGGTTGCCAGGTTCTATCTATGTTGCGGGTACAGGTCAGGTTTGGGTTGCTGTTGGTCTTTTGATTGGTACTATTCTTAACTGGTATATCGTATCTTCAAGATTAAGAAAATACACAATTATGGCAAACAACAGTTTAACTATCCCCAACTTCTTTGACAACCGTTTTAGAAGTAATGGCGTACTAAAACTTGTGTCTGCAGTAATTATTGCAGTTTTCTTTGCAGTATATACTGCATCTGCTTTCTCATCTGGTGCAAACTTGTTTGCCACATTGTTTGGAAATAGCGAAAACTACGATACAGTTTACTTCTACGGTTTGATAATTGCTGCAGTTATTATTCTTATTTATACATTCCTTGGTGGTTTTAAAGCAGTATGTGTTACTGACTTGATTCAGGGTATGTTGATGCTTGTAGCAATTTTGTCAGTTCCTGTTATTGCTTATGCACTTTTGACATACAATACTCCTTTTAGCGAAGCGTTGGCGTCAAACGGTGTTGAAAACCCTGCAGTATATTTGAGTTTCTTCCACGAAAACGGCGAACCAATTACTGCGACTTCTATAATCTCTGGTCTTGCTTGGGGACTTGGTTACTTTGGTATGCCTCATATTCTTGTAAGATTTATGGCTATCAAGAACGAAAGAGAACTTAAAAAGTCAAGAAAAATTGCTATAGCTTGGGTAACACTTTCTTTTGTTGCTTCTATCTTAATTGGTATTGTGGGTCGTGCTTACTTAACTTATAACGAAACTACAAACAGCGAGACAGTATTTATTCGCTTGATTCAAGAGATTTTCACCGGTAATGGCGTAATTATATTTATTGGTGGTATTTTCCTTTGTGGCATTCTTGCTGCAATTATGAGTACTGCAGACAGTCAGTTGCTAGTAACTTCTTCTGCTATTTCTGAGGATATTTACAAAGGTGCAATCAATAAGAACGCTTCAGAAAAAAGTTCTTTGAGAGTTGGTAAAATCGCAGTTATAGTAATTGCAGTTATCGCTTTCTTTATTGCTCGTGACCCAGAATCAAGTATTATGGGGCTTGTATCTAACGCTTGGGCAGGACTCGGCGCAGCATTCGGCCCACTTGTACTATTCTCATTATTCTGGAAACGCACAAATACAGCAGGTGCTCTTGCAGGTATGATAAGCGGTGCACTTACAATTGTTCTTTGGGACTATATCCCACTTGTAAAAACTGCAAGCGGTTTTGTTACATTAGGAACATATACAGATTTATACTCACTTGCAGTTGGTTTTGTTGTTTCTGCATTATTTATTGTTCTGGTTTCACTATGCACAAAGAAGCCAAGTGAGGAAATTATAAACGAATTTGAAACAGTTAAAAACTCCAAAGAAGAAATCTACTAAATTCAACTACTTGGGCAGTATCTTTTGATACTGCCCTTTTTTGTTATCAAACACAAGATATTGTGTTTATAGTAAATTCTATTTATCTACCTCCACAATATAATCTAATCGCTTTGGTGGTTTATTTTTCTTATAAGCAATTTACTATTACACATTGTAACCTAATGTTTACAAATTTTAATAAACCACAATATATTGTGTTTGGTTACAATTTAGACACAATTTGTCGTATTTAGCGTTTTAATTCTAATTTGCAAATTTCAAAGTGATTTATCTGCGAAATGCACAAATGCACCTCCCTAATTTTGTAAGATTTACCATTGACGAAAATTGATTTATTGGCTATAATGTGCAAGCAAAATAAAGACAACCACAATATATTGTGTTTTAAGAATTTATTTCTTACAAACATGTAATTTACGGGAGGTATTATTATGATTACTAAAATCAGAAAACGTGACGGACGTTCAGTAGACTTTGATATGGAGAAAATCACTCAAGCCATATACAAGGCTGCTCAGGCTATTGGTGGTACTGATTACGAGGCTGCAGAAAAACTTGCAAAACTTGTATGTGAATACATCGAAAAAGAATCAAACGATGAAATCCCTACTGTTGAACACGTACAGGATACAGTAGAAAAAGTACTTATTGACAATGGTCATGCAAGAACTGCTAAAGAGTTCATCCTATATCGTGCAGAACGTACAAGAGTTCGCGATATGAACACAAAACTAATGAAGATATACGAAGACCTTACATTTAAGTCTGCTAAAGATAACGATGTTAAGCGTGAAAATGCTAACATCGACGGCGATACTGCTATGGGTACTATGCTTAAGTATGGTTCAGAAGGTGCAAAGCAGTTCTATCATATGTATATCCTTAACCCTAAACACAGCAAGGCTCATTTAAACGGCGATATTCATATTCACGACCTTGACTTCTTTACTCTTACAACTACTTGCTGTCAGATTGACTTATTAAGCCTGTTTGAAAACGGCTTTAGCACAGGTCACGGTTATCTACGTGAACCAAACGATATTGCATCATACTCTGCTCTTGCATGTATTGCAATTCAGTCTAACCAAAACGACCAGCACGGTGGTCAGTCTGTACCTAACTTTGATTATTCTATGGCTCCCGGTGTTGCAAAAACATACAGAAAACGCTACAGAATTAACCTTGAAAGGGCTATTGAACTCTTAACTGACGAAGAAGACGCTAAGGCAGTTGCAGAAGAAATTGCTAATACTGCAGAAGAAAAGTCTAACCAGTGGCCAAAACTTGAGGATAATAGTCCTGAATACAAAGCAGCAGAATCTCTCATTCTTACTGAAAAGTATGGAGATAAAATTGCAAACAAAATTCAGAGATTTGCATTTAAGCACGCTGAAGCTGAAACAGATAAGGCTACACATCAGGCTATGGAGGCTCTTATCCACAACCTTAACACAATGCACAGCCGTGCAGGCGCACAAATTCCATTCTCTTCACTGAATTATGGTACAGATACTTCACCTGAAGGCAGAATGGTTATGAAGAACATCCTCAAGGCTACTGATCAGGGCTTGGGTAATGGCGAAACACCTATCTTCCCTATTCAGATTTTTAAGGTTAAGGAAGGAATTAACTTTAACCCAGAAGATCCTAACTACGATATCTTTAAGCAATCTATGAAGGTTTCTGCAAAGAGATTGTTCCCTAACTACTCATTCCTCGACGCTCCTTACAACCTACAATATTATGTTGAAGGTCGTCCAGAAACAGAAGTTGGATATATGGGTTGCCGTACTCGTGTTATGGGTAATGTTTATGACCCTGAAAGAGAAACAACATACGGCAGAGGTAACTTGAGTTTTACATCAGTTAACCTACCAAGACTTGCTATCCTCTCTAACAAAAATGTTGACTTCTTCTTTGAGCAGTTAGACAGAATGTTAGATTTATGTATTGAACAACTCTTGGAAAGATTTGAAATTCAGTGTTCAAAACTTGTTAAGAATTATCCATTCCTAATGGGTCAAGGCATTTGGATTGATTCTGAAAAATTAGGCACAAACGATTCTGTACGTGAAGTATTAAAGCACGGTTCATTAACAGTAGGCTTTATCGGTCTTGCAGAAACATTAACTGCACTTGTTGGTAAACATCACGGTGAAAGCAAAGAAGCACAGCAATTAGGTCTTGAAATTGTAGGCTATATGCGCAAAAAGATGAACGAGGCTTCTGCAAATCATAAATTAAACTTTGCTCTTATTGCTACTCCTGCAGAGGGTTTATCCGGTAGATTTGTTAAACTTGACAAAGAACGCTTTGGTGTTATTCCTGGCGTTACTGACAAAGATTACTACACCAACTCATTCCATGTTCCAGTAAGATTTAACATTTCTGCTTTTGATAAAATTAAGATTGAGGCTCCTTATCATAACCTAACAAACGGTGGCCATATCTCTTACATCGAATTAGACGGTGACCCAACAAAGAACCTTGACGCATTTGAGGCAGTTATTAGACTTATGAAAGAAACTGGCGTAGGTTACGGTTCTATTAACCACCCTGTTGATAGAGACCCAGTTTGCGGTCACACAGGTATTATTGGCGATGTATGTCCAAAGTGTGGCAGAAAAGACGGCGAAAACGGTCAAGGCTTTGAACGTATTCGTAGAATTACAGGTTACCTTGTAGGTACATTAGATAGATTTAACAATGCTAAACGTGCAGAAGTTGAAGACAGAGTTAAGCACGGTTTACAACAGGCTGCTGACTTAAGCGAAATTGTTGAAGAAGCAGTATAATGGGCACTAAAATTAACTTGTCAGGCATCGTCAGCGAGAGTATCGTTGACGGCCCTGGCATAAGAATGACATTGTTCACTCAAGGTTGCCCACATCACTGCAAAGGATGCCACAACCCTGAAACTTGGGTATTTGAAGAAAAAACTTTGGGCGATGTGGATAAAATCCTCAATTTTGCCCTGAAAAACCCTATTTTAAAAGGTGTAACTTTTTCCGGCGGAGAACCTTTTTGTCAAGGAGAAGCCCTTGGAGAGCTCGCAGAGAAACTTCACGAGCACGGATTAGATGTAATGTGCTACACAGGATATGTATTTGAAGATTTGGTAGCAGGATTTGAAGAAAACCCGGGTTGGGAAAGATTGCTAAAGCAATGTGACTACTTGGTTGACGGTCCTTTTAAACTTGAAGAACGAAGCTTGATGCTACTGTTTAGAGGAAGCAAAAATCAACGATACATTGATGTGCAAAAAAGTTTAAAACAAGGCTCAGTTGTACTGATGCCTGAGGAATAACCTTACATTAAAAAACCACCCAGATGGGTGGTTTTTTTCTTTATAAGAATTATATGTTTCTTGACACAATTATCAAATATATTATAAAATATTACTATATTTGACACAAAGGTTGATTTTATGATAAAAAACATATTGCGAATTTTAACAACAATAATTGCAGTTGTATTTTTAATGATATTTATACTTCCAATTTCATACAACATTATAAATATTGGTAATTTATTTGGAATAATATTGTGTGTTTATCTTATCTTTTGGTGTGGTTTTAACGGCACATACAAAAGGATAAAAGCAAAATTATGTCAAAATAAAATAATAAAAAAGTTATGGAAAATATTTAATATATGCGCTACAGTATTTGTGTGCTATGCTATCATAATAAGTGGAATAATGATAGGAACAAGTCTTATTAAGCCTGAGCAAGATGCAACTGTTATAATTTTAGGTGCAAAAGTTAACGCCAACGGAGCAAGTGTTGTATTAAGGCAGAGAATGGATGCGGGCAAAGAATATCTTGAAAGTAATGATAATAGTATTGCTGTAGTGTCAGGTGGTCAAGGTGTTGACGAACCCATGAGTGAAGCTCAATGTATGTATGAGTATCTTACAACAAATGGTATTTCTTCTGATAGGATAATTGTGGAAGATAAATCAATAAATACCTACCAAAACATATCAAACTCATATGACCTTATTATTGCCAACGGACAAAGTGAAAGTCTTGCAATAGTAACCGACTCATATCATCAGTTCAGAGCAAGACTTATCGCAAGAAAGCAAGGCATCAATGTCAATTTAGGATCAGTTAATTCACACACTACTGATAGTTTGACTGCTACACTTTGCTACCCTATTTACTTTGTTCGTGAATGGTTTGCTATTCCTGTGGAGATTTTGAAATAATATCAATAACATCTTGATTAGCAGGAGGATAAATCTCGTTTTCTACTACATCAATGATGGGATCTACCTTTGTTTTATTTTGATTAGATGGACACTCCAACGGAACTTTGTTTGATTTATTATCATTTGACATAAAAATCACCTCTTTGTATTAGTTTTACAAAGAGGTTTTTTATTATACTATAAAATTGAATTAAAAAATGAAAAATCTTATTTACCAACTTATCAAATTCGATTTTCCTGCTTTCATCTTCAAAATCAAACAAGTCATCATCAAATGTAAAATCGTCTGATAAATCAAATGTAGGCTTTGCATTTACCGTATCCTCGGCATTTGCAAGCAACTCGCTATCAGACATAGCAAGGCCACGAGGCTGGTATTCTACTTCATCGGATATTCCTTGTTCAGTTTCTGAACTATCTCCTCTTCCGTCTTGGAACTGTTTAGTATATCCGTAAGATTTGAAAGAGTCTGGTAATACTGCTCTCGCCCCTGAGTCTTTGCGTCCCTTATGATAGTTAAAATCTGCTGACTCGTAGTTTCTAAAAGTTTCTTCTGTGCTATACAGTTCATAAGCTTTGATTTTATCAATGTACTCTTGTTTTGTATGTCCGTATTCTTGTATGTCATCTAATATCAACTCCTTATATATTTCTGCCTCTGTCTCGTTATCCGCATTTATTGCTAACACATTATGTATAATTGGTTCTTCAAATGTGCCACCAATTAACACTAACTTATTGTTTACCTCTACTACTCGTGAACCGTCACCCAAAACATTGTCTGTTCTTTGCTTGGTCCTTTTGTTCAGTTCGTTGTATTTTTCGTTGAGTAGTTTTCTATCTTCGTCAGTAAATAAAGCGTTAGCCCATCCACGTTTATTATACACCTTTAACTGTTTATCATCAAGAGTTGATAGGTCAGTATTTGTGTAATCTACATATGTATCTCGTGCTTGAAATTGAGTGGAATTATTTTTGTTATTTGGCATAGACTGATTATTGACAGTAGTATCATTTTGTGATATATTGTTAGTGGAAAGCACGCCGCTTCTTACGGGCTCACGCCTGTATGGTGTGCTTTCCTTTTTTAATGCAAAATTCACAGAATTAAAATCAATAACATCATATAAAACCATCTCATTAGATGATGTAAATCCAATAATTACTTTTGCTTTATATTGATTATTCTTAATTTGCAACAACACTTCTCCACGAGCAAACTCATTAAATTTATCTTTTCTTTGATGTTTTAGATCTTCGTTTACATAATTTGTAGAAGCAAGCACAATTTCATCAAGATTGTTTGCTGACTTTAATTTGTCAGTATAGATATTTCCCTGATTATCCCTCAAATATTTTGAGTTTTTAGAGTTCGTAAATTCATTTCGTGACCTTTGATTTACCTTAACAAGTCTACCCTTAACAGGAATACCGTCAGCAAATTTTGTTGACATAACATTTTTAACAGTTTTCACCCATTGTGATTTAGGTACATCTTGTAAAATGTTATCTTCAATAACTACTACAGGCATATTTTCTGTTGTGTATCGTATCTGATATTCCACACCGTCATTATTGGCGGTGTTATTTTTTTGCTGTTTTTGAGCAGAGTTATCATTTACTGCATGTTTTGCATTTTGGTTTTTGATACCCTCTATAACAGCCTTTTCCCATTTGTCAACAATAGACTGTAAATCATCAGCGCACACCTTGAGTAATTTTGCGTCCTTCGCCTGAACTTCGCTATTGTTTGCAAGCCTATTACGAATTCTTGTAATCAGTTTTTTGATTGTATTTATAATCTTTTTGCCAAGACTTGGGTTATCCTCTGCCATCTTGATTAGAATATCAGAGTCTTTAAGCATATCAGAGCAAGCCTCTGCAAGTGCTTCTTTCGACGCATATTCTGTTCTCTCTGTTTCGGACATTGAATTGTATTCGTCAGGCTGAGTCTCTTGCAATACTGACAAATGTTTTTGTACCATTGTGTCCCAATTATCTGCTCCTATTACTTCTTGTACAGCAGTTCTTAACTCTACATATTCATCCGTTGCGTGTTCTGCTATATGTGTCAGTTCGTGGGATAGAGTGTATAAGATTGCACCATTTTTTAATGTATCATTTATATTCTTTAAGTTAGCATTTATATCAATAGTAATTGTGTTCAAACATAATAAATACACTTTTACACAAAAAAAGACCGATGCCTTTATGCATCGGTCTTTTAAGTAAAAGTGAATTACTTTAATTCTACTTCTGCGCCAGCTTCTTCCAACTTAGCCTTCATTGCTTCAGCATCGTCCTTAGAAACAGCTTCTTTAATTGTCTTTGGAGCTTCGTCAACCATAGCCTTAGCTTCCTTTAGACCTAAACCAGTAACTTCACGTACAACCTTGATTACAGCGATCTTGTTAGCGCCAGCAGATTTTAGTTCTACGTCAAATTCTGTCTTCTCTTCAGCAGCAGCCTCAGCGCCTGCAGCAGGACCAGCAACTGCAACAGCTGCAGCAGCAGATACACCAAATTCATCTTCTACAGCATGAACAAGATCAGCAAGTTCAAGAACTGTAAGAGTCTTTAATTCTTCAATAATAGCAGTAATTTTTTCAGATGCCATTTTATTTTCCTCCAATATTATAAATTAGTAATTTTTAAAATGTGAAGCATTCGCTTCTTAAATTGTTTGCTGATTATTCAGCAGTTTCTTCTGTAGCAGGAGTCTCTTCAGCAGGAGTTTCCTCTGCAGGAGTCTCTTCAACAACAGCCTCTTCAGTAGCAGGAGCAGTTTCCTCAACAACCTCCTCAGCCTTTTCAGCTGGTTCGCAAGCCTCTACGCCACCCTTGTCAACAATAGCCTGAATAGCACGAGCAAATGAAGCGATAGGAGCCTGGAATGCACCCAATACGTTTGCAAGAAGTACTTCTCTTGTTGGTAGGTTTGCTAAATTCTGAATTGTAGCAACATCAACAACAGCACCATCCATAAAGCCGGACTTGATTTCGAAGTAATTATTCTTCTTTGCAAAATTGTTTAGAATTCTTGCCGCAGCAGTGTAATCGTCGTCACTTGTTGCAAGAGCAGTAGTACCCTCAAGAACAGAGTCCATATCGGATAGACCTACTTCGCTTGTAGCACGCTTTAGAAGTGTGTTCTTAACAACTGTGTACTTAACGTTGTTCTCACGAAGTTCTTTACGAAGTTTTGTATCATCTTCAACATTGATACCCTTGTAACTTACAACAACACCAACGATAGAACTCTTAAGTCTTTCAGTTAAGTCAGCAACAACAGCCTGCTTAGCCTCTAAAACACTTTTACTTGGCAATATGTTCACCTCCGTTAAATTTTATAACGCAGTTCAAAAAAACAGTCTCCTCACAAACCTGAGAGGAGACCATAACAATACAAATTAAATGCATCTTCCTCGGCAGGCAGAAAAATCTTTACGCATAAAGCACCTACTGTCTTTAGAACAGCGATTTATATTACACAAAGTGTAATTTATTAAATTATACGCTAAACTTTGATGGGTTAATTCTTACAGAAGGACCCATTGTAGAAGTTACAGCACAAGACTTGATGTACTGACCCTTTGCAGCAGATGGCTTAGCCTTAATGATAGCATCCATCAATGCATCAAAGTTTTCCTGAAGTTTTGCAGCGCCGAAACTTGCTTTACCGATTGGGCAGTGGATAATATTTGTTTTATCCAAACGATACTCAATCTTACCAGCCTTTGCTTCTTTTACTGCTCTTGCGATATCAGGAGTAACAGTACCAGCCTTTGGGTTTGGCATTAAGCCACGAGGACCCAAAATTTTACCTAAACGACCAACAAGACCCATACAATCAGGAGTTGTGATAAGAACATCGAAGTCCATCCAGTTTTCCTGCTGAATCTTTGCAGTCATATCTTCAGCACCAACATAGTCAGCGCCTGCTTCCTTAGCGAGGTCTTCGTTAGCGCCCTTACAAATTGCAAGAACCTTAACATCTTTACCTGTACCGTTAGGAAGTACAATTGCACCTCTAACCTGCTGATCAGCGTGACGACCGTCAACACCTAATCTAACGTGAAGTTCAATTGTTTCATCAAACTTAGCAGTAGCTGTCTTAACAACAGTTTCTAATGCTTCGTTTGTGTCATATAGTTTATCTCTGTCAACAAGTTTTGCATTGTCAACATATTTCTTACCGTGTTTCATCAGTTTTCCTCCATAATTAGGTGGTCAAGCAGAATAATCCTCCCACCCGGATTTTAAAATTAGTCTACTACTTCGATACCCATACTTCTTGCTGTACCAGCGATCATACTCATAGCAGTTTCGATGTTAGCAGCATTAAGGTCAGGCATCTTTGTCTCAGCAATTTTTTGAACCTGTTCACGGGTAATCTTTGCTACCTTCTGTTTGTTTGGTACGCCAGAACCAGATTCGATTCCGCATGCCTTTTTGATTAGTACTGCAGCAGGTGGAGTCTTTGTAATAAATGAGAAAGATCTATCTGCATATACAGTGATGACAACAGGAATAATCAAACCGATGTCATTCTTTGTGCGCTCGTTAAAATCCTTTGTGAACGCAACGATATTTACACCATGCTGACCAAGAGCTGGGCCAACAGGTGGTGCAGGAGTAGCTTTTCCTGCAGGTATTTGTAGTTTAATGTAACCTACTACCTTCTGAGCCATTGTGTTTGCACCTCCAAAATTCGTGGTAAATTGCGGGACATTATGTGGGTCCCTCCCACAGGGAACCGAAATTCCCAAATATAAAGCAATTCGCTATATATTATTCCTCAATAGATTCAGCCTGATTCAATTCAAGCTCAACCGGTGTTTCGCGTCCAAACATTGATACAGTAACGCGAACATAGTTATTGTCAACGTCTAATTCTTCAACAACACCGATAAAGTCCTCAAGTGGACCCTCGATGATGCGAACAGAGTCGCCAACCTGGTAGTTAACTTCAACTACCCTTGATTCAACACCAAGTCTGTAAACTTCATCATCAGATAAAGGAACCGGCTTGGATGATGGGCCGACAAAACCTGTGCAACCACGGATATTACGTACGATGTACCAAGTTTCGTCAGTATAAATCATTTTGATGAATACATAACCGGGGAAGATTTTGTGTTCTACTTCCTTAGTTTTGTCATCGTTGATTTCTGTTACGATTTCTGTTGGAACTTTAACCTCCATAATCATATCCTGAAGATTTCTGTTTTCAACAGTTGTCATCAAATCATTTGCTACTTTGTTTTCGTAGCCTGAATAGGTATGAACTACATACCATTTTGCTGTTCCGTCTGCCATAACTTACTTCCTCTCGCAATAAAGTAGTGATAAACGGATTAAGACCCAACGTTAATTATTAAACTAAATAGATAGTATAGACCTCTATCTAAAGCAAATAAAAACAAACCAACAACAATAATTACAATTAAAACTATAAAGAAGTTTTTAGTTGCTGTCTTTGGACTAGTCCAAGTGATCTTCTTCATCTCACCTACACACTCGCGAAGGTACTTAAAAAATCTAACAAAAACATTAGGCTTTTTGTTGCTTTTGGCAGTTGATTTCTTATCAGCCATTTCGATACCTCCGATTATTTTGTTTCCTTGTGTACAGTGTGTTTCTTACAGAATCTGCAGTACTTGTTCATTTCAAGTCTGTCAGGACTGTTCTTCTTGTTCTTCATTGTGTTGTAGTTACGTTGTTTACATTCTGTACAAGCCAAAGTGATTTTAACTCTCATTGACGGCACCTCCCGTTAGTTTTCGGAATATAATTAGCCTCCCTCAAATGGGCGCAAAAAAATAACCCCCATATGCGAGGTAAGGTCATTTTATCACATAGCAACTACTTTGTCAATATATTTTTCGCAAAAAAATGCAAAAATTGCGAAGCAAAACGCTTCGCAATAATTTGACTTTATCCGTTCTGTTGTGCCTGCAATCTCTCTGCCATTGATACTTTCTTTTTCTTAGGCTTTGCAGGTTTAACTTTCTTGTCCTTAAACTTAATAGCGTACTTCCACGCCTTTTGAAGTTCAGGTGACAAATACTCGTTAATTTGCTCGTATTTATCCAGTGGCATACTGTTAAGAATAACTATAGTGATAATTGAACGAGTATCAGCATCGCCGTTAACATACTGAGCATTTAACACGTTACATAACTTTTCCAGATTATTCTTGTTGCATGTCTTTACATAGTCACAAACCCTTGGTACAATACTTGCTCTTGTGAATGTAACGCCACGGAAAGGATAGTAGCAATCTTCTTCTCTTTTGATTTCATCTTTAAGTTCTGGGAAAAAGGTTACAAATCTCTTGGCAAGGAATAGTGGGTCAGCGTTGCCGTTGCCATCTTCCTTCTTCTTTTTCTTCTTTGTGTTTTTTACTCTTTTGAGAGCAACAACGCTTGAGCAATTCTCTACAAAGTCGTTGGCAATAGATGTTGCTTCTTTCTGTGTATCTACTGCCGGGTCAAAAAGCCAAGTAGCGAGGTCTTTCCATTCGTTATCAGGACCGTCCTCTGTCATAGTGCAAGAACGGAACACCATATGCATCTTATCTTTAAGGTATACTACAGAATACGCAACAGCATCTGAAGTAAAAAGAGATACCATCTCATTATCGTTGCCAGAAACTTTTTCTTTTGTAAAGCCTTGCTCAACAAGAACAGCCTCTACCCTATCAGATATACTATTAAAAGCAGTTTTAATATCCATAATCTTCAATCCTTTTTTGTATATGTATCAGCAAATACTGCTTGCTTATGTCAATTGAATTATATTATACCTTTATTATTGTGATTTGTCAAAATATTTTTAACCGTTCTACCCTTGAAAGAAAACGATAATTATGTTAATATATTTAGTTGTATAATAATAAAAGGAGAAATATCTATGAATAATGCTCCTATTGGTGTGTTTGACTCCGGCTTGGGAGGGCTTACTGCAGTTAGAGAACTAACAAAACTACTACCTAACGAGAATATTGTGTACTTTGGTGACACCGGCAGAGTTCCTTACGGCACAAGGTCTGATGCAACAATAAAAAAATACGCAATGCAGGACGCAAAGTTTTTACTTGAACATAATGTAAAAATGATTATTGCTGCTTGTGGCACAGTTAGTTCTGTTGCAACAAATCTCAAGACAGATTTGGTTGTACCATTTACGGGGGTTGTGTCCCCTACTTGCTACGGTGCTGTTGCAAAGACTAAAAACAAGAAAATTGGTGTTATCGGCACAAGCGCAACAATCAAAAGTCATAGTTACAAAAATATGATTCATACATTTGATAATACCATTGAGGTTATTGAACAAGACTGCCCTCTGTTTGTACCATTGGTAGAAAATGGCTTTATTGATAAAGATGATGAAGTTGTAAAACTTGTGATTGAAAGATATATGCGCCCACTAATTGAGGCTCAGGTTGACACCGTAATACTGGGATGCACTCACTACCCTATCATCAAAGATGCTATTGCTCAGGTAATGGGCAAAGATGTATGCCTTATTGATAGTGGCAAGGAAACTGCCATATACGCAGAGAAACTTTTGAATGAACACAACTTACTCAATACTGATACACAAAAAGGCAATTGTCGTTTTTATGTATCAGATACTCCTTACGGTTTTGAAAAAACAGCCGGAATTTTCTTGGGTGAAGATATACACCACCAAGTGGAGCAAATTAACATAGACTTATATTAAGGTGTAAAAATGAAAGATAATTACTTGATTTCCATTACAGGTATTCAAGAACTTGACGGTGAAAAAGACAAAATTGAGATGACTACCTGCGGAAACTATATGATGAAAAACAATCATATATATATTGGCTACAAAGAATATGACAACGAAAATCCACAAGTTTTCTCTAGCAACTTGGTTAAAGTTGAAAGTGACAATAAGGTTACTATCACACGAAACGGTGGAAAACAAACTCGTCTTATTCTTGAAAAAGGACGCCGTCATCAATGTCACTACCGCACTATTATGGGAGACTTGATGATAGGAGTTTTTGCAGAAGAAATAAATATGGACTTAAACGAAAAAGGCGGTCAACTCAGCGTTAAGTACAGTCTTGATTTTAATAGCGATTTTATTTCTAAAAACGAATTTTACATAGACGTAAAAAGCAAAGAATGAGGTTATAGATATGTCACAAACACTTAATAACGCAAAATCACAATTAGAAAAAGCCATAATCAATTCCATAGAAAAAGCAATGGCTGAGGGTGCTTTGCCACAAGCAGAAATTCCTAACTTTATTATCGAAACTCCTGCTGATCGCAAAAACGGCGACCTTGCAACTAACGCTGCTATGGTTGGCGCAAGAGCCTTTAGAAATGCACCAATTAAAATCGCACAAGCTATTACAGATAATATTGACCTAAATGGCACATTGTTCGATAGATGTGAAATCGCTGGTCCTGGTTTTATTAACTTCTTTTATTCACAGGAATATTATGCAGAAGTTTTAAAAGACGTTCAGGAAGAAAAAGAAAACTACGGTAGTTCCAACTATGGTCAAGGCAAAAAGATAATGGTGGAATTCGTATCTGCTAACCCAACAGGTCCAATGCATATGGGTAACGCAAGAGGTGGCGCATTAGGCGACTGTCTTGCAGCAGTACTTAACAAGGCAGGATATAACGCTTGGAGAGAATTCTATGTAAACGATGCAGGTAATCAGATAGAAAAATTTGCTTGTTCTCTTGAAGCAAGATATTTGCAGTTATACAAAGAAGGCATCGAATTCCCTGAAGACGGTTACCAAGGTGGAGATATCACTGACCTTGCAAAGTTATACGCAGAGGAAAACGGCGAAAAACTTGTAAATGTTGATAGCCAAGAAAGAAAAGACGCCCTTGTAGATTTTGCTCTACCAAGAAACATTGCAAAAATGCAGAGTGATATGGCTAAATATAGAATCAACTACGATAAATGGTTCTTTGAATCTGAACTGCACAACAACGGAGAGGTTAAAAAGGTTGTTGACATATTAACCGAAAAAGGTCTTACTTACGAAAAAGAAGGTGCTGTGTGGTACAAGAATAAAGATGTTTGCACCGAGATACTTTTGAACGAGGGCAAGACTCAAGATTATATTGACAAACTTGAACTTAAAGATGATGTGCTTATTCGTCAGAATGGCAATCCCACTTACTTTGCTGCCGACATTGCTTATCACAAAAATAAATTTGACAGAGGCTTTGAAACTTGCATTGATGTTTGGGGTGCAGACCACCACGGTCACGTTATGCGTATGAAAGGTGCAATGAACGCTATTGGTTACAATGGTGACAAATTGGAAGTTGTGCTTATGCAGTTAGTTAAGTTGGTGCAAGGCGGTCAAGTTGTTAAGATGAGCAAGAGAACAGGTAAAGCAATTCAGTTAAGCGATTTGCTTGAGGAAGTTCCTGTTGATAGCGCACGTTTCTTATTCAACACAAGAGAAGCAAATACTCAAATGGACTTTGACCTTGATATTGCAGTTCAGCAGGATAACGAAAACCCTGTTTACTACGTTCAATATGCTCACGCAAGAATTTGCAGTATTATCAAGAAGTTGGCAGAAGAAAACATTACATACCGTGATTGTACTAAAGAAGAATTGATGCTACTTACACAACCAGAAGAACTTGAGTTAATTAATCATATTGCAGAGTTCCCCAACGAAGTTGTGGCAGCAGCAAAAGACTACGACCCAACAAAGGTTACTCGTTATGTAACACAAACTGCTACACTATTCCACAAATTCTACAATGCTTGTAGAGTTAAGGTTGACGACGAAAAACTAATGTATGCAAGACTACAACTTTGCATGGCAGTTAAGACAGTTATCAAAAATGTGCTTGATATGTTCAACATTAACTGTCCTGACAGTATGTAATTAAAACACAAAACAAAGAGGTTATCTCAAATGAGATAACCTCTTTTATATTACTATAAAGTAAACGGCTCAACTAAAAAGTTGAGCCGTTTTACTAAACAAATAAAGGAAAGTTGATTCCAACCGTAACATATTTCACGGATAAATGATTATTTTTTGTGGCACATACTTGCTGATGGGCAGTTCTGACAACCACAAGCGCAAGAAGATTTGCCTTTTTTCTTGTTGAGGATACCTTTTATAATGATTGCCAGAACAATTACCACAATTACTCCGGCAATTACAAATGTCTGCCAATTCATAAAAACACCTCCAAATTATTATGCCTTAACAGATAATCTGTTATCGTCATATTTGTTAGGGCGAACAAGTAGATAAACGATAAGTGTAAGCAACAATACTGCAATAATTGTACCTACTATATTTCCACCACCAAAGAACCATGAACCTAACTGATAAACAATCAAGGAAATAACATAAGCAAATACGCACATATATGTAATAGCAAATGCTGTCCATTTCCAGTTGTTCATTTCTCTCTTGATAGCACCCATAGCAGCGAAACAAGGAGCACATAGCAAGTTGAAAATCATAAATGAGAAACCTGCCAATGCTGAGCCACCAAAGAATTCCTGACCAATAAGAGCAATGTTTGAAACTTCGCCTTCCATTGCGCCAAGCAAGTCAGCAGCAGCCTCAGGGTTAGCACTCTGGAACATTTCTGAAAGTGTACCAAAGATACCAACAACTTCTTCTTTTGCAACAAGTCCCATAACAGTAGCAACGGCTGCTTGCCAGTTACCAAAACCAAGTGGAGCAAATATAACTGCAACTGCATTACCAACAACTTCAAGAACAGATGCACCAGCGTTGGAATCTGTAATATAGTGGAATCCACCTGTAAAGGAGAAACTATTGAGGAACCAAATAATTACTGAGGACGCTAAAATTACTGTACCTGCACGTTTAATGAATGACCAGCCACGTTCCCAAGTTGCTCTAAAAATATTGCCTGCAACAGGAGCGTGATAAGCAGGTAGTTCCATTACGAATGGAGCAGGATCACCTGAAAATGCCTTTGTCTTCTTTAGGATAATACCTGATACAATAACAGCAGCCACGCCAATAAAATATGCTGAAGTTGCTATCCAAGCACTACCACCAAACAATGCTGATGCAATCAAACCAACAATTGGCATCTTGGCACCACAAGGCATAAAGCCAGTAGTCATAATTGTCATTTTTCTGTCTCTGTCACTCTCGATTGTACGAGATGCCATAATACCTGGTACACCACAACCTGTACCAATTAACATAGGAATAAAAGATTTACCTGACAAACCGAATCTACGGAAAACTCTGTCCATAATAAATGCAACACGAGCCATATAACCACAGTCTTCAAGTAATGATAGTAATAGGAATAGAACTAACATCTGAGGTACAAAGCCTAATACAGCACCTACACCACCGATGATACCGTCCTGAATCAATGAATATAACCAAGGAGCAACAACAGGGTTACCAACTGAATCTAACAAGAACATATCGAATAATTCAGGAATACTTACCCAAGTTGAAAGGAAACCTGTTTCGTATGTTTCTGCAAATGAGCCGAACAAACCGTCGTTCATAAATACAACTGTCCAGTCACCTATTGTACCAATTGAAAGTTTGTATATTACCCACATTACCAAAACGAATATTGGCAAAGCAAGGATCCTGTTAGTTACAACTTTATCAATTTTGTCTGAAATTGTTAGTTTGCCTGCTTCTTTCTTTTTGTAAGAGCCTTTTAGGATAGAGCCAATGTAGATATATCTTTCGTTTGTAATGATACTCTCTGCATCGTCGTCCATTTCTTTTTCGGCTGCTTCAATATCCATCTTAATGTGGTCGAGTGTTTCTTTAGGTAGGTTTAATCTTTGAAGAACTTTTTCATCGTTCTCAAAAATCTTGATAGCAAACCAGCGCTGTTGTTCTTCTGGTAAATTATGAACAGCAACTTCCTCAATATGAGCAAGAGCGTGTTCTACTGTACCACTAAAACTATGTAGAGGAACTGCTTTTTTACCTTTTGCTGCTTTGATTGCTTCGTTAGCAACATCTTCAACGCCCTTGTTTTTAAGAGCAGAAAGTTCAACAACCTTGCAACCTAATGACTTAGATAACTGATCGATGTTGATTTTGTCACCGTTTTTGTTAACAATATCCATCATATTGATGGCAACAACAACAGGAATACCAAGTTCAATTAACTGAGTTGTTAAATATAGGTTACGCTCAAGATTTGTGCCGTCAACAATATTAAGAATTGCGTCAGGTCTTTCATCAATTAGGTAATTACGTGCTACTACTTCCTCAAGAGTGTATGGTGAAAGTGAGTAGATACCAGGCAAGTCGATAATCTTAACAGATTTATCTTTCTTGTACTTACCTTCTTTTTTCTCAACGGTAACGCCTGGCCAGTTACCTACATACTGATTAGAACCTGTTAAGGCATTAAACAGAGTAGTTTTGCCACAGTTAGGGTTACCTGCAAGTGCAATTTTTATCTCCATAAATAATCTCCTTATAAATGTTAGTGATAACTAACTTAAATTATAAAAAATTTTATTACTCAACGTCAATAAGTTCAGCATCGGCTTTTCTGATTGAAAGTTCATAGCCACGTACTGTTAACTCAACAGGGTCGCCTAACGGAGCAACTTTTCTGATTGTTACTTCAACACCTTTTGTAATACCCATATCCATAATTCTGCGCTTTACTGCGCCAACGCCGTTGATTTTTACGATCTTAAGTGTTTCGCCAATTTTTGCATCTCTTAGAGTTTTCATAGCAACCTCCTATTCTACACCATAATTTTTGCAGCCATCTCACGACTAATGGCAACTCTTGTTTCTTTTACGTTAACAATAAGGTTGCCCCCTATCGCAGACACAATACTAACTGTACCACCAACAACAAAGCCTAAATTTTCAAGATGTTTTTTAACTTCTGGTTTACCACCCACTTTTTTGATGATATTTTCTTCGCCAACATCAGCAAAATTTAATGGCATCATTGTCTTACCTTCTTTCCTTTAAAATACAGTTAGTTCTCGCTAACATAATATAGGTTAGCATAAACTAACCAATTTGTCAAGTATTTCCATTAAAATTTCAAAAAGAATGTCCATCTGTCAATGACAGATGGACTTAATTTATTTTGTAAGTTGTGCATTTACGATACCTATTTCTTGATGCCAATCACCCATTCCGCCTTCTAATCCTGCTGTGATTTTTAAAACTTTACCATTTTTGACATTAACTTTAAAATCTACTTTACCAGAAGTTTTTGAAAAACCAGTTTTTGAAAAAAGTAAAATATCATCTACATATATGTTAATATAGTAAGTCCATTCAGGTTCAGTAATAGTTGAGGCTACTATAGAGCCACTAAATGTTTTGTATTTACTATCAAGATTGAATGTTGAATGAGGTTCCCTTCCGTTGAGATCTTCAAACAAACTAGTGTAATAATGTACACCATTGTAAGTGTTTCCAAAAGAGTCTGTAAATGTACCATTCTTATACGTGTATTCGTAAGAATCAATTAAAAATAAATCTTTTAATTCTACAGAAACTGTTTTAGGATTTACTTTTCCACAGTATTTACATTTTTTTACTGATGAATAAGCGGATACGGTGATGTATTTATGAGAACACTTAGTATATACGAATTTCTCGTTTGAATAATTACCATAAATTTTATTTGAGCCAGACTTCTTATAAGAACGAACTTTATATGTGTATTTAGTTCTATTTGAAAGATTTTTCTTAGTAAAAGTAGTTGTTTCTCTAGATGTTATAGTTTTAATTTTCTTGTAATTACCATTGCTTTTCTTTTGATAAATTATATAACCACTTGCGTCAGTTACCTTTTTCCATTTAATTTTAATAGATGTTGAAGATAGGGCTGTAACTGATTTAAGTTTTGTGCTTTTGGGTTTAGATACTGCGAAAGCTGTTTGAGGCAGAGTCATTGTAAAAGCCATAATAATTACTAATAAAATTGAAAGATACTTTTTCATAAATATTTCTCCTTAAAAACCATATACTCTAATAATCGAGCATATAAATTATACTCGATATATAGACAATTGTCAATAGTTAGACAATAAAATATCATCATAAATAAGGAGTGATTATGATGATTTCTTACGAACCATTTTATGATACATTAAAAAGGAAAAACATATCAACTTATAAATTAATTAATCAATACAATATTAGTAGAAGTCTTTTGGATAGATTAAAGCATAACAAGCCAATAACAACCGTTACGTTAAACGACCTGTGTAAAATACTAGATTGCAATATTCAAGACATAGTTAAATATATAAAAGAGTAAAAATTAAAGCCCTTGATTTAATCAAGGGCTTTTTTCTTCTTCGTCTTGAACAGGCGTGAGCAGCACAAACACAATACCCACAATAGCACAGGCAGTTGCAAACAAAGACATCGCAATTACGCAGTAGCCTGCTGATGGTTTTTCGGCAATAAAAAAGCATAGCACTATAGCAAACATCAGCACAATAATTATAATGGGCATAATAATCTTTTGCAATAAAGAAAATATGCTTGGCTTGTTACTATTTGCCTTTTTCATTACCTCAACTCCTTTATGTAAACTGGTTAAATTTCGTTTGCAATATTCTTGAAATCTTCCAATTTCAACTGCTCTGCACGAGCCTGCAAATTTATATTACAATTAGATAATAACTGATTTACTGTTTTTTTGTCAATACCCAAACCTGAACTTAATGAATTAGGGATAGTTTTACGGCGTTGGCTAAAGGCTGCCTTAACAACTCTAAAGAACTTTTTGGGGTCTTGAACTTCAACTGCAGGTTCTTTGAGAATATCTAACCTAATTACTGCAGAATCTACCTTTGGAGCGGGCATAAATGAACCTGCACTTACATTGAACAGCATCTTTGGTTTGCTATAAAAATTAACTGCAACCGTTACTGCACCACTTTGACGAGTGCCAACCTCTGCACAAATGCGCTGGGCGGCTTCTTTTTGCACCATTACTGTTATTGCTTCGATAGGCAAGTTAGCCTCAAGAAGTCCCATAATAATTGGTGAAGTAATATAGTAAGGCAAGTTTGCGCAAACCACAACTTTCATTCCCTGAAACTCGTCTTTAATAAGTTGATGCAAGTCGATATTCATAACGTCATCGTTAATGACTTTTACGTTATCAAAATCTGCTAATGTTTCGTCAAGAACAGGTATAAGGCGCTTGTCGATTTCTATAGCGATGACCTTATCTGCACGAGCACAAAGTTCCTGTGTTAAAACGCCAATACCCGGGCCTATCTCAATAACGCCTACTCCCCTATCTGCACCACCCATCTCTGCCATACGAGGGCAGACTGAGGGATTGACCAGAAAGTTTTGTCCCAAACTTTTGGAAAAACTGAAGCCATAGCGAGTTAATATATCTTTAATTGTACCAATATCTGACAATCTTTTCATTATAACGTCCTTAGTCCTTTTGGATATTTATTCTTTAAATTACCATTGCTGACTTTGCCAAAACCTGTAACGATACCCTCAACACAAACGGCGCAATAACCTTTGATAGCAGGGTCAATTGATTGAAGTTCCTCACCGTGCAGGAACTTTTTAATCTCTACACTATTAAGGCTAAAATCAACTGCATTTTTTACCTGCTCCTTATTGCAAGCCATAAACGCTGAATGATGAGGTTCAATTCGTTTGCCTTTGATTTCACCCAATAGCACACCTTTGCGAATAACATTGAGACCTTTAGTGTCAGGCAGGTCATTAGGCACTAAATAAACCTTGTTACCATCAATCTCAAAATTATTGCCAAAAGGTTGTGAAACAAACGCATCATTATAAAAATCAACAATTTCTTTTGGAATTTTATTTTCTTTTAAAGAATTAACTTTACACATACCATTTGTAGATGTTTTGCGCAAACGAGCAGCGAAGTGACCCTCGCCACCGTCCATAGGGAAAATTCTGCGAGCATAGTTCATTGTTGCTCTGCCAAATGTTACCCCACTGTCCTCAAGTACAAAATCTTTATTCTCCTGCAAAAACGCCTGGATAACGTCTTCGTTTTCTTCTTTGGAGAAAGTGCAGGTTGAATAAACGAGAACTCCGTTTTCTTTGAGGGCAAATTTTGCAGAGTTAAGAATTTGCAACTGTCTTTTGCCACAACTTATAACGTGCTCCTGACTCCACTCAGACTGAGAATTGTCATTCTTACGGAACATTCCCTCGCCACTACAAGGCGCATCTACAAGCACCTTGTCAAAGTAGCCGTAAAGTTTGTTGCACAGCACATCAGGGTGACAGTTAGAAACCACTGCATTCTTTACACCCATTCGTTCAATATTCGATAAAAGAATTAAGGATCTGTTCCTAACTATCTCATTAGACCACAACAAGCCTGTTCCATTCAGGGCAGAAGCGATTTGGGTACTCTTGCCACCCGGAGCAGCACAAAGGTCGAGCACTCTATCCCCTTGCTGGACATCAAGCATTGTAACAGCAGATGTTGCAGAAGGCTCTTGCACATAAAACGCACCTGCGTGGTGCAATGGATTGTTACCTATGCCTTGCACATCACTTGGTAAGTAAAAACCTTCTTTGCAAAAAGGAGTATTTTTAAGTTGAAAATCTACAAGGCTTTGCAGTTTGTCTACACTGCACTTAAGTTTATTTACTCTAATGCCTCGAAAATTTTCGTTATTATAAAATTTTAAAAATTCGTCAAATTCATCTCCCAAAAGAGACTTCATTTTATCTAAAAAAATATTCATAGTATAAAATTCAACTTAATGCAAAAAATAATGGTGAACCGATACATCGGTTGTTAAGGAGGTGATTTGGAATGAATAACAATAACCAGAACAAGAACAACCAGAATAATCAGAACAAAAACAATCAGAATAAGAACAACCAGAACAATCAGAACAAGAATAACCAGAATAATCAGAACAAAAAAGAACAGAATTACAGATAACTAAAACGTAATCATACTCCACCTATAGTTAATATGGGTGGAGTATTTTTTGGCAAATTAAAAATCAATAGCCCAATTCTTCGCCAACGATGATTACTTTAATTCTGTTTTTATGGCGCTGTTGAGCGCAAATTACATAGTTACAACATATACGGCCGTTACTTTTGCAACCACTTGGAATTTCTGCATCTGGGTTATCAGCAGAAATGCACTTGCCTGTTTTGGCACAATAAGTGTCACAATTAAGCCTTACTGTGTTAGGAGGTGCTGCTTTAGTTTTTACTCGTAAAGTGGCTTCCTCAATATTCTTAACAATTTTATTGTAACCACATACCAATACGACACTCTTAGGACCATATAAAATTGCAGAAACTCGGTTGGAGTTACCGTCAACATTATATAGTTCGCCGTTCTCGGTAATTGCATTTGAAGATGCAAAGTAAGCATCTGCACTATAGGTATTACGATACACTTCCTCGATTTCCTCTTGAGTGATACCCTCTCTGCTACGGTCAAGGTAATTGTACTTACCACTTTTTAATTCGTCCATAACCTTAGTTTCTTTTAAAGTTACTGAGCCACCGTTAGACACGGTATCGCCAACTTTGATTAAAGTCTGCACAAGAGGTACTACGTCCTCTTTTGTATCAACAAAATATGCTTCCATATTATTCTTACGAAGATTTTCCATTGTTAATTGAATTTTGTTCATTAGTTCCTTATTCATAATAACACTTCCTTTGTCATACATTGTACCACATTAGTGCAGGGTTTTTCAAGGCTCAACAAAGGGTACGCCTAAAGTTTGTGCCACAGATTCTGCAAGATTACGGGCAATACTCTGTATATTTTCACGTATCCATTTTGCATCTTGATAATTATCATGAAAACCTACTTCAACTAAAGCAGTTGGGGCTTTGGTTTGACGAACTTCTGCAAGAGTAGTTGTCGGTATGGCTTTTACTTTGGAGGAGTCAGGATACAACTCCGAGTAATTGGTGGCAATAGTGCTTGCAAATTCCTGTCCCCTTGTGCTGTTGGGATAATAATACACTTCTACCCCTCGGTTTTGTCCTGCCTGATTTTCACCTGATGCGTTTGAATGAATTGCAAGGTGCAAATCATAATTACCTGCGTTACTTTGGTTTATTGCCTGCCGTAGGGACATCTCTGGACTATTGCGAGTAAAACTGATGCCACTTGCCGTAAGATAAGGTTCCATTGCATCTGCAATTAAATTCATATAATATTCCTCGTTGCCACCGTCAACATAAGGATTCCACTCCTGTAATGACGGACTCAAATAAATACTGGGCAAATAATCACTCCTAATAGTTTTTACTGTAATAATTACAGTTTCAATATAATATATTGGTATATTGATAAAATATTCTTAAAACTTTTTTGAAAATTTTATTTACAAAACGAAAAATATATGTTATCATAAATATAGTAATCATTCTTATTTTAGGTGAAAACTATGATAAAACGTGAGAATTTTAGTTGCAAACGAAACGCAATTTTAGATTATATCAAGGGTACTACTGAGCACCCAAGTGCAAAAATGGTGTATGAAAAACTTAAGCCCCTATACCCTGATTTAAGTTTGGGTACGGTGTATCGCAATATATCTTTGTTCAAGAACAAAGGCTACGTAACTGCCGTTGCTAATGTTAACGGCGAAGAAAGAATTGACGGTAACGTTGCCCCTCACGGTCACTTCGTATGCAATTGTTGTGGCAATGTTTATGATATTTTTGATAATTTAACTGCTGAAAGTACATATCTTGAGGCTAATGGCTTTGTAATTGAAAGCCACTTTACTACCTATTACGGTAAATGTAACCAATGCAGTTAATATAAATTAAATTATAATTTTTGGAGGAATTTATTATGGCAAAATACGTATGTTCAGTTTGTGGTTATGTTCACGAGGGTGACTCTGCACCTGAGAAATGCCCTGTATGTGGCGTACCAGCAGAAAAGTTCAATGAATTAAAGGCTGATGCAGAATATGCAACAGTACATATTGTTGGCGAAGCAAAAGGCGTTAGTCAGGATATTATTGACGATTTGAGAGCAAACTTTGAAGGTGAATGTTCTGAAGTTGGTATGTACCTTGCAATGGCAAGAGTTGCTGACAGAGAGGGCTATCCTGAAATCGCTGCAGCCTTTGAAAAATATGGTCTTGAAGAGGCAGTTCACGCTGCTAAATTTGCAGAATTACTTGGCGAGGTTGTAACAGACTCTACAAAGAAAAACCTACAACTACGTGCAGACGCAGAAGCAGGCGCTTGTGAGGGTAAATTTGACCTTGCAAAACGTGCAAAGGCACAAAACCTTGATGCTATTCACGACACAGTTCACGAAATGGCAAAGGACGAAGCAAGACACGGTGCAGGCTTTACAGGTCTACTAAAGAGATATTTTGGTGAATAATTTGTAACGAATTATCACTCCAATACACACAATTTCATCTAATAAAAAAGGAAGCAGTAATAACTGCTTCCTTTTTTAATTTGTATTAAACTATTTGAGGTATGTTGTTGTTCCACCGATTTGACCGTCAATACCTGTGAAACCTGATGCACAGCATACATAAACTCTCATATTGGCACTACCAATAGAAGATACTGTTAATGTTCCGTTTGTAACAGTCTTAGTATCGCCTGTAACAGCGTCAATATATGTGCCGTTAGGAATGTTCTTGAATGTTGCACCATTACTGATAGTAACAAGAGCAAGGGAGTCAACGCCTTCTGAAGCATCTGTATAACGCTTGATATACGCCATATTACCACTTACATAATTAGAACTTACTGTGTATTGTCCCTTTTGTAAAGCTGGAATAGCACGACGAATAGCGTTGAGTTTCTGCAAATGCTTACTTAGAGTAGAATTAAGAGTATCTGCTACTGTGCCTGTGGCAGTATATTCGCTAAAGTCTGTAGCAGAAACAGTACCCTCAAGGTAATCACCGTAGTAAGCACGGCAAGTTTCTGACAGAGGTTTACCTGTACCAACATCAATTTCGCAACCTTTTTGGAATTCAACCTCGTTGCCGTAATACAAACAAGGAATACCACGGAAAGTGAACATAAGGTCAAGGTTCTCTGCCCAAGTTTGTGTACCACCTGTAAAGCCAACCTTCTGATTTTGGTCAGGTGAATAGTCGTGGGACTGAACATAAGTTACGTTCCAAGTAGAGTCGTTGATGTACTTATCTTCTTCTTTTGCAATACCAAAAGCACCACTTGCACTATCAAATAACCAGTGCATCTGGAAGTCAATAACATTCATACCGGAAAACTCGCTGTAATCAGGAGTGTGGTAAGTAATTCCGTTAAGAAACGCATTGTCGGAAGTTGGCTGATTTGAAGTGGAATCATAAGCCTTGTAATGGTCAAATGTTAAGTTCATATTATCATTAACTGAACTTGCATCTGAAGTGTAGTTCCAAGAATTAGCCCATTTGCTGTCACTTTCAGCCCAAGTGTAGAACGGTACAGATTCCTGTGCGTGATCACGATACCAAACCTGAGAGTAACGACAACAAACTTCTCCAAACATATAGAAGTTACTGTTGCCTGCATCGGCAGCAGCACCTAAAATCTGCTGATTATACATCATATTAAGTGACAAACGAGGAATATGACGAACTGTATCTACACGGAAGCCGTCAACGCCCATATTGATATACTGAGCATAAGCGTTTGTTGTATATTCTGCAACTGCAGGGTTCTCTGTATTAAGGTCAACACAGTCGCCTGCTATCTGGGCAAATTTGCAGGTCCAGTCGTCCCAGTTAAGACTCTGGAAATAACCTGAGTGCCAATAGTTGTTAGCATTGTATGTAGCATCTGTAGAAACCTTTGAACTGTTATAGTCAGCATCGTCAGGCCAAGTGCCTGTTGTATTACCTTCGCCACCACCGTAGGTAGTGTTTTTCATAAGGTTAAGACGAGCACCATACTGTTGTGAATCAGGTAAAGCCCAATACTCTGCAGCAGTGCTTACACCTGCAGCAGCGAGGAGTTCATCAGTAGGAATCATACTCTCCTGAAGATTGCTCAAGTCAGCATCATAATCTCTTGTGAATTCCTGACATAAGGTTGATTCGCCAAAGTTACCTGTGTGGTTCCAAACTACGTCCTGAATAATCTTCATACCCTTTGCGTGGACTGCATCGATTAAATCTTGATATGTAAAATCATCACTTTCATATCTTGAGTCAACCTTTGTAAAGTCCATTGCGTGGTAGCCATGATAGTCGTAACCTGATGCGTTCTCTACCACAGGAGTTACCCAAATAGCAGAGAAACCAAGAGCCTTGATGTAGTCAAGTTTTTCGGCTAAGCCCTTAAAGTCACCTCGCCAAGCAGGGTCAGTGTCTGGGTTGTTGGCAGTTCCATCGTCCCAACAATGAACATTGTTGCTTGAGTCACCATCATAAAAACGAGTTGGGATTACAAAGTAAATAGTTTCCTCACGGAAGTCCACATCCTCAGCAGAATCTGCAAGTTCAGGGTTAGAGGAACGCCACACTTTGTTTTTGTACCACCACTCGCCTGAGTTACGAGTTAATTCTGAGGAAAGTTGGTTGCCATCTGCATCAGTAAAAAGTAAGTTCACCTTGGTGATATCAGTAAATTCATAAGTGTACCAATTTTCTCCCTGAGAATTATCCGCTGTCATCTTAACACCAGGATAAGATGTTTCTATGTTTTGTGGAAGTGAGTTCCAATAGTAAATATAAGGAACTACATCTTCGCTTTTATAGTGAATTATAATTGTAGTTACAGAAGTGCTTTCGTCTTCTACTTCAGCCGCCTGAGTTGTAAGAACACCAAGACTGACTATGATAAGCAAGGAAAGCAGCAACGCAATAATTTTCTTGAAATTTGACATTCACCGCACCCCTTTACAAACTACTGATTAGTCCAATGAGATATTTTTGGATACGGGTAGCATCCTTGATACTGATTATACCATCACCTGTTGTATCTGCATAATCAACATAGAACTCACAATCTAACTTTGCAAGGTACTTCTGTATGCAAGTTACATCCATAATGTTAATTGTGCCGTCCTGATTAACATCACCCAACTTAGGAGTACTATCAACTGAAGATGACTCAGTTGTTGGTGCTGAAGTAGGTGCTGTTGAAGATGAAGATGGAGTTGTTACAGAAGTTGGAATTGTTGATTCACTTGAATCTGTAATTTCATCTACACTCTGATATTGGTAAGTCTTTGTGATAGTTTTATTGTTGGAGTTCTGCACACTTACTTTGATTGTATATTGACCTGTTTGAGTAGGTGTATATGTATAAACATCTGAAGTTGTGTAATACGCAATATTTGTAGTATTGTCAGGAGCGGTAATAGCAAACTTGTAGAATAACAAGTTAGTACCTACCTTACCACCAATAGCATCCATAGTAAAGGAAACTGCAGAGCCTTTTTCGATTTGAGTGCCTGTGCCGTAAGAAGTTGAGAAAAATCTTACATATACATCAACCAAAGTTGAAGCGTCCCCTACTTCGTATATCATTGTTCTTGAGTTTGTATTACCTGCAGTGTCAGTAACTTCTACACCAAGAGTGTATGTTCCTGCAACTGTTGGTACCCAAGCCACCATATTTGAAGTACCTTCATATAGTACTGCAGTTTGGTTTGCAGAATTTGTAGCAGTAAATTTATAAGTTACATCTCCCTGACTTGAAGATGCAGAGGCACTAATTACAATACTGCAAGTTGTGTATGTTGGAGAAGCGATATCAGTGGAGAAGTTTGTAATCTTGACTGGACCTAAATCATAAGCCGACCAAGTGTTGGTGCTATTGTTGAAAATATAACCGTTACCAGGATAAGTAAGGTCAGCAGTTTGAATACCATTATCGCCATTATTGAAAACAACATTTGCATAGTGTCTTGGCAATGTATATTCCCATACACCACCACCAATAGAAGTCATAGCAATACCAGGCCAAGATTGGTTATTACCTACACCGTCCGTCCACATATAAGCATATACTGTGGACCAGTTTGCATCGTTTTTGAGGTAAACTGTATACTCGCCCTCGGTTGATGAGCCACTTGTAGACTCAGTAGCCTGAGTAGCAGTTGAGGCAGTAGTTGCCATTGTTTCGTCACCTGTGTATTCTGTCCAAGTAACTTCAGCACCTAATGAAGATGTTGCAGTAGCAATCATATTATTACCCTGATAATTAAGGTTGTTGCTCTGATTACCTGAACCACCTGAACCATTGTTAAAGATAATCTGATTATAGTTACCAGTAATATTGTAACCCCAAATATCACCACTGATATTTGTCATAGCAATACCAGGCCAAGATTTATTATCGCCAGAACCTTCTGTCCACATATAGGCGTATACTGTAGACCACTTTGTGACAGAATTATCAAAATAAACAACATCGCCTGCTGAACTTGTACTCGCAGAAACACTAACGCCTGTTATTGCAATGCAAGTAAAAGCCAATATAACAGCAAGAACAATGCTGATTATTCTTATTCTATTTCCCCTCATAGAATCACCTTCTAAATCAAATTTATACACGATAATTATATCAAAAGTAAAATTTACTTTATTTCTAAATGAGAAAAATAAACTTGCCAGTTTGTCAAAATTTAACATCTAAATTTAGACAACATTACCGAAGTAAATAAAAATAGCCATTAAAATAACATTTAATGACTATTTCAAAAAACTATTTATTTTTATCTTTTATATTGTCCCAATAAGACTTAAAGGACTGTTCGTTTTTGTTATCACCATAGTTATAATACTTGGCATCTTTGAGAACATCAGGCAAATACTGTTGCTCCACATAATGATCAGGATAAGTATGAGGATAAATGTAAAACTGACCTTTGTTTTGATTGTCCTCGCCATCAAAATGATTGTTTTGCAAACGACGAGGAATTGGTCCTGACTTGCCTGCTCTTAAATCTGCTATTGCACTGTCAATTGCAATATATGCAGAATTAGACTTAGGTGCATTACACACCATAATCACTGCATCTGCAAGTGGAATACGTGCTTCGGGCAAACCTACCTGCAACGCAATATCTACACAACTTTTTACAATAGGTAAAAGTTGAGGATACGCAAGTCCTACATCTTCACTTGCACACACCATAAGTCTGCGACAAGCAGAGGGCAAATCTCCTACTTCCAGCAAACGAGCAAGGTAATGAATTGCAGCGTCACTATCAGAGCCTCGCATACTTTTTTGAAAAGCAGAAAGTATATCGTAATGCTCATCACCGTCTTTGTCGTACTTCATTGATGAACGCTGAGTGAGTTCGTTTACAGTATCATAATCAACTGTTTTTTTGCCGTTTTTCTCTGTAGTTGCAAGAACAGAAAGTTCCAGCGCATTTATGGCTTTGCGAACATCACCACCACAAGCATAAGCAATATGATTTACGGCTTTGTCGTCCATTTGAATATTGATGTTTTCCTCTTGGGACAAAACATCAATACCACGCAAAACTGCCTTTTTGATTTCCTCAGGCTCTACACTTTTGAACTCAAACACCGTACTTCGAGAGAGAATTGCATTGTAAACATAAAAGTAAGGATTTTCAGTAGTAGAGGCAATCAGAGTAATCTTGCCGTTCTCTATGTATTCAAGCAATGTTTGCTGTTGCTTTTTGTTAAAATACTGAATTTCATCAAGATACAACAACACTCCGTTAAGTCCCATAAAAGTGTCGAGGCTTGCAAAAACTTCTTTAATATCTGCAGTAGATGCAGTTGTACCATTGAGTTTTTTGAAGGTACGGTTAGTCTTTTGGGCAATATAAGAAGCAAGGGTTGTTTTGCCTACACCTGATGGACCGTAAAATATTAAGTTTGGAATATTACCACTCTGGATAATCTTGCGCAGGGGTTTGTCCTCCCCCAGCAAATGCTTTTGACCAACTATATCATCCAAACTGTTTGGACGCAAACGGTCAGCTAATGGTGCAGACATATTAACCTCTTATTCGTATAGTGGATATTTTTTGCAGATTGCTTCAACACCTGCTCTTACCTTGTCCACATTAGTCTCAAAGTCATTAAGAATAAGAGTGATGTACTCTGCGATTTTGTCCATATCTTCTTCAACAAGACCACGAGTTGTTACAGCTGCCGTACCAATGCGCACACCTGATGTAACAAATGGTGAAAGTGGCTCGTTTGGAATTGTGTTTTTGTTAACTGTGATATAACACTCGTCAAGGCGTGCTTCAAGTTCTTTACCTGTAACACCTGTACCACGCAAGTCCATTAAAAGCACATGGTTATCTGTGCCACCTGATACAAGGTTGCAACCACGCTTAATAAGTCCGTCAGACAAAGCCTTACAGTTTTTAACAATTTGATTAGCATAATCTTTGAATTCTGGCTTTAGAGCCTCACCAAAGCAGATAGCCTTAGCAGCGATTGTGTGCATCAAAGGACCACCCTGTGTACCTGGGAACACAGCCTTGTTAATATCTTTTGCATATTTTTCTTTCATCAAGATAAGACCACCACGAGGTCCTCGTAGAGTTTTGTGAGTAGTTGTAGTAACAAAATCACAGTATGGTACAGGGCTTGGATGAGCACCACCTGCTACTAAACCTGCAATATGAGCCATATCTACCATTAGATATGCGCCAACCTCATCTGCGATTTCACGAAGTCTTGGGAAATCTATTACACGAGGATATGCACTTGCGCCTGCAACGATTAGTTTAGGTTTACATTCTTTAGCAATTTCAAGCACATTATCGTAATCAATGCGATGAGTAACAGGGTCAACACCGTAAGGTACGAAGTTATAATATTTACCTGAAATATTAACAGGTGAACCGTGAGTTAAATGACCACCTTCGTTAAGGTTCATACCCATTACTGTATCGCCTGGCTCTAACATTGCAAAATACACTGCAGTGTTAGCCTGTGCGCCTGAATGTGGCTGAACGTTACACGCTTCTGCGCCAAACAACTTGCACGCTCTGTCTCTTGCGATGTTCTCAACTTCATCTACACATTCACAACCACCATAATATCTCTTACCGGGCAAGCCTTCTGCATATTTGTTAGTCAAAACACTACCCGAAGCCGCCATTACCGCAGGTGATACAAGGTTTTCACTTGCGATTAGTTCGAGATTTCTGCGCTGACGGAAAAGTTCTTTTTCCATAGATTGTGCTACTTCAGGGTCAAGACTCTTTAGTAGTTCGATGTTTTCCATTTTACTCATTTTGATTACTCCTTATCTAAAGCAAATTACTGACTTTTTAATACCCTTTCAACAAGGTCATACATATCACTCAAGGTGCTTACTTTTCCTGCTTCATTTCTAAATGTTGCAGCACCTTTAAAGCCTTTTAGGTACCAAGACATATGCTTACGAGACTGTAACATACCCATATGTTCACCTTTGTATTCACACATTTTTTCAACGTGCTTAATCATTACCTTTAACTTATCCTCATTTGAAATAGAGAAATTGCTCTCCCCTTTTTCAAAATAATCGTTAATGACTTTGAATATCCAAGGACTGCCCAAAGCACCTCGTGCTATCATAACACCGTCACACTTGGTATAATCAAGCATTTTTACAGCGCTTTTTATGTCTTTAACATCCCCGTTACCAATAACAGGCACGCTGACGCTTTCTTTAACTTTTTTGATTATATCAAGGTCACATTGACCTGAATAATATTGCTGACGAGTCCTACCGTGAACGATAATTGCATCTGCACCGTTTTCCTCGCAAATCTGTGCAACTTCAACTGCGTTGATGCTATTGTTGTCAAAGCCTTTGCGAATTTTTACGGTTATTGGGACATCTACGACCTGCTTCATAGCATAGACAATTTGTCCACAAAGTTTAGGGTCTTTCATCAAAGAAGATCCACAACCGTTGTTTGCAACCTTGGGTGCAGGACAACCCATATTTATATCAATAATATCGGCGCCCATCTCTTTGGCTTTTATAGCGCCCTGAGCCATTATGTCAGGCTCGTTGCCAAACAACTGAATTCCACAGGGATGTTCGCTCTCTGATATTTCCATAAGTTCGGCACTTTTCTTGTCGTTAAAACTCAGAGCCTTGGCAGACACCATCTCAGTTTCAGCATAGCCTGCTCCAAACTCACGGCAAATCTCACGAAATGCCATATCGGTAATTCCTGCCAAAGGAGCAAGAGAAGCAACAGAACTTATCTCTACATTTTTTATCTTCATTTACTTTCTGGTGTCCTTATTGTAGTAAGAATTATACTTTCTGTTGTTGTAATAGTCGTCGTTTAGGAGGCGCTTTTGTCCTGTGATTTTATCGCCCTCATCGTAACGTTGCTTACCATTTCTGCCAATGCGATGAGTTTTGTTGCTAATGAGTATAACAACAACTACCAAAACGCCAACAATAACACACGCCCAACTTACAATACCGTAGGTTAAATCGCCACTTTCTTCACGTTCACTTTCTTCTACAACTACTGCTGTAACAGTCTCAACAAAAGTAACCTCTGGCAAAGATTCTGTTGCATAAGTTGCAACGGTTGTCTCGGTTTTCTCGGTAGAGGGTTTTGTCTTTTTCTCTGTTGGCTCTGTTGTAGAAGCCTCTGTAACATTCTGTGTAACAGGAGGAGTAGTAACAGCTTCAGTGGCTTCAGTGGTAGCAACAGTCTGTGTTTCTGTAGGAGTAACATCAGAACTTGCTATAGGCTCAGAAGACTCATCTTCTACTGCAGTTGCGCTAAATATATTTAAAACAAATATAGATACAATAAGTAATAC
Source organism: uncultured Ruminococcus sp. (assembly GCA_964629465.1). GTDB lineage: Bacteria > Bacillota > Clostridia > Oscillospirales > Acutalibacteraceae > Ruminococcoides. The sequence goes on from CAZVRE010000013.1 coordinate 45,684, forward strand.
AAGGGCAGTTATTTTTGTTAAATTTTTAAACTTCATAAAATTTTACCCCATTATCCAGTTTATAGATAATTTATTATATCAAATTAGATATTATTTTGCAACACTTCTGCCAATGATTTTCCTAATAATTCCCCTGAATATACTGCCTCCTCAAGTGTGTTAGAATCTGTGCCAACCTCCACAAGCAACGAACCTGTATTCACGTTCATATTGTAAGCAAAATTGCCAAAACTTAGGGGGCGAGTTATACCCTTAAAATTAGTTTCGCAAGTTTGTTGTAATTGCAACGCAAAACGCAAATTATAATTCCAATTTGGAAAATTAAAACTACCATTAGCGTCATATCCTGACATAATCATTATTTGTGCACCTTGTTTGCCGTTGTAGGTAAAGGTTGGTTTAACTTTGTATTCATCTGTACCGATAGAGTCTCTATGAACATCTAACGTAACTTTAATGGTGGGGTATTTTTTGATGTAACTGTCTACTGTGGCTCGGCTACGAGAATAACTGCCATTGTAACTTGTATCGTGAATGGTAGTATCGTGAATTACTCCAATACCTGCTTTTCTTAATTGTTGAGCAATTGCCTCCCCTACTTGGGTCACGTTATACCTGTTGTCCGTAGTGCGAGGATAGTAACTTTCGTAGTAATAACCTACATCTTTATCTATGTAACTTTCACAAGTATGTGTATGATATATAAGGACTTGTATGCTATCATTATCCTCAATTTCAAAGCCTAATTCTGAATTTAGCATTTCCCCAATATTTAAGTCGTAATTTGTTGAATTTTTTACATAAAAATTCTTATATTTTGTGCCTCCTGAAGTATATTGCTTAGTGTAGATAGGATATTGATTTTCGTTTTTATGTTCTGCAAAAGAATTATAATAATCTTCTGAAAACTCTGTTTCAATATTATCAAGAACTACTGTTTGGACTTCAGTATTTTCATTGTTTTTGGGGTCTGTTTCAGTTGGTTCAAGGTTATAACTACCCTTTGACATTGTAAGAACTGCCGCTGCAACGGCAACATTATCACCGTTATCCACCACAGAATTTACTCTAATGGATACACAACAAACTGCAACAACAACTAATAATAACGACACAAAAACACTGGCTATATTTTTTACTCTTCCAAAGTACCTCAAGATGTCACCTACCTCACAAGTCTTATTATAAATAATATGAAAAGTTTTAGTGGGTTATGATTACAATAACCCCTCTAAAACTTCAACTTCAATATCATTATGCAAAGCACAGTTAATTGACATGGAAACAAGCCGTGAGGCTCTGTCTATAAGCAAATCAATTTCTTTGGGTGTTACTACCATTTGCCTGTGTTCAGGTGTTAAAATACTTTTTAATTCCTCGGTAGTTTTGCCATCATCAACATCAAGTAAATCTGCAATTAAAGTTACTGCATCAACCACCGTAGGCACTCCTACAGCAATAACAGGCACTCCAACAGTATCAAAAGAGATTTTTTTGCGATGATTTTGCACTCCTGCACCAGGTGAAATTCCTGTGTCGCTGATTTGTATTGTACAACCTAATCTACTTAGTCTGCGAGATGCAAGAGCATCAATGACAATTACTGCAGTAGGACGTACTTTTTTGACAATGCTGTCAATGTACTCAAAGGTTTCTATTCCTGTCTGTCCTGTAACGCCTGTGCTTAATACAGCAACGGGACGAAGTTTATTAAGTCCTGTACTGCGTGCAATTTCACCTGTAATATGACGGGTTGCCAGAATTCGGCTGACAGTTTTAGGACCTAAAGCGTCAGGAGTAATTTTGATATTACCCAACCCGCAAACTAACACCAAACCATTAACTGGCAAAAGTCTGCCGATCTCACGGCTTATGATATTTATATTCTCTTTGTTTGCAAGAGCGTTATCTGTAAGTGCAGGAATATCAATTGTAATATACGTGCCTTCTTCTTTTTTGAGAGCAATACTTGCCTTGTGATTTTTTACTACTAGTTTGGATATTTCTATGCCGTTTTCTTTGTTTTGAGTAAATTCTACCCCTGCTAAATCTCCACCTGCTAATTCACGAGCCTCAACGGCAAGGTCAGTACGTCTTTCCAAAATATCACCTGCTAATTTTATTATGAATTTAGTATGTAGTTTTTGTGATTATATATACTTTACAAAAACAAAGTATATATGATAAAATGAAAAAAGGTGATAAAGTGAAAAAACTAAAATTTTTAACTATAGCAACTGCAGTAATGGGAACTATTATGATTTCCGTTTTGAGTGCAAATGCTACTACAACACCGTCAAGTTACAGTTCAAAAGATTTGGGCTACTGTTCATCTGTGAAAACTCAAACAGGTAGCACTTGTTGGGCATATTCTACCCTATCAAGTTTTGAAAGTTTACTGCTCAAGAATAATCTTTTTACACTTGATTTAGACCCAAGTCGTCTTGACTTATGGGCAACTCCTGAATCAAACGGTGACGGTTGGCAAAGGCAAACCGGTCAAGCGGCATACTCTTACACTGCTTTGGGTTATTTTACAAGTTGGCAAGGTCCTTACGATACAAAGGGTAACAAACTTAATATTGGTACAACTGCTATAAAATATCTTGATAAAAACGACCCCAATACTATCAAGTCTGCAATTATGGAAAGTGGCGCAGTAAGCACAAATTATAATGCCATAACGTCCTGTACAGGAAGTGACGGAATATCTTTTGCGTTGACAAAAGAATATTCTTACATTTCAGGTCACGCAATAAGCGTTGTTGGTTGGGATGATAATTACAGCAAAACTAAATTTGACGGAAGTTATACCCCAACAAGTAACGGTGCTTGGTTATGCAAAAATAGTTGGGGCAATTACAATAGCCTTGAGGGATATTTTTGGATATCTTATGAAGACTATTATATATTCAATGAAGATATATTTGGTCCAAGTTATGCTATAACTGATTATCAAACTATTAGCAATAATGACTATTTGTATCAAAATGAAATCTATGGTGCAACATATGAATTTAATTATGTTGCAAATAATGACATTGTTTACTTTAATGTTTTTGACTTTACTAAGAACGGCAACACGCTGGACAAAGTTATATTTGAAACAAAATCAAAAGGTGCATATTACTCCGTATATTATGTACCTGTTGACGAAAACGATGCACCATACAAAGACAAAAACCTGTGGATAGAATTAGAAAGTGGTACTGTTGATTATCGAGGATATATTTGCTGTGACTTTGAGGATATTGTAATATCTCAGTCAAAGGGTGCTATCGCTGTTGAAATTGACACCTTTGAAAACAACAGATTTATATTCTCTAACGACCCTAAATACATTAAAAACGGTGTAGGCGTTAGTGAATGGTTGGTCAGCGCAAGTACAAGCGCTACTATATTTACAAAACAAGGCATCTACGGTGAGTGTTACCTAATGTATAACGATAAACTTTATGATGTTATGGATATATACAAGGATAGATTAAGCGATACGGTTGGTGGAACATTTGTAATTAAAGCCATTACTAACGATACTGTTAACACCAAAATCTTGGGTGATGTAAACTTTAGCCAGACTATAAATATTAAAGATGCTACAGAAATTCAGAAGCACCTAATAAGTATGAAGAACTTAATTGGTGACCAACTGATAAACGCTGATTTTAACGGTGACGGTTATGTAAATATTAACGATGTAACTGCATTACAAAAATATCTTGCAAACATATAACATAAAAACCTCCTACAAAAAGTAGGAGGTTTTTATATTGTGCATTTTACATATTCCAAAGCACAATATCCAATTTTGTTATTATAGCAAACAAGTCCCCATGTATAGTTCTGTGACTTTACAACTTCTGCCACTAATATCTGCTCACCCTTGGGGATAACTAACTCAACATCAGAATTTATATCAGGACTTTTGCGCAGGTTTATGCCAACTTCAGGCACAACCTCATATGACGAGTAAAGTGCATTCACATTACTTTCGTTATCATCCAAAAGATAAATAAAGCCCTGAAACTCCCACCCTTTCTGTCCATAATTTTTGCCATCTACTGATGCAGTTGTAAGATAAAAATTACTGCCACCATACGCAGAATTAGAAAAAGTAATTGTGCCATTTTCAATTTTTTCAACTACTGCAACATGGCCACCATACTCGTTGTCAAAACAAGCAATAGCGCCTACCATTGGAGTTAAACCGTAGTCATAGATTTTGTTAGTTTTGTTATACTCGTACCAGTTTCCTGCATCACTCAATGACAAAACAGGTTTCTCACCCAAAATTTCATATGCCCTACCCCAGGCATAAGCCGTACAATTAGGCATACCGTAGCCACTATTGTAAAAAACATTATCGCCGTAATAATATCTGTTACTACGCAAAGGTGCAGTAAGGCGAGGTTTGTATTGAGAATTATCAACTACGGTAATACATATAGTTGAAAAGATAAATATAACTAAAAGTGCATAGCATAGAATTCTTTTGAGATTTATTCGTTTAAAATAGTCTGAAAATTTAATAACTTTTACCACCTTTTACAGTTATTACTATATTATGTGGTAAAATTTCCTTAATATTCTTAATTCTTTATTAGAATTCTTATAAAGAATTATAATTACTCGTTCCCTACCTTTCTGTTTTATAAGTCGTATTTATTTATGTAATCCCACCGATTTTAGAAGTGCTACGCAGATACCAACAGCCGCAAATATGATCAATGCTCGAATGAACATAGTTCCTTCAACTTCCATCGCCAATATGAAGCCACCTATCAGTAAAGCAATAACAAGCACAATTACAAACAACTGCACACCACCGGAGACGTTATTTTTGACGTTATTTTTATCATTGGTATTAGTTATAGGAACATCCTTATCATTGTATACCGTATACCGTTTTTTCTCACTTTCTGTTTTGCGAGACTCCTCCGCTTTTCTGTTTATTTCATCAAGATACATATCACGAAAGAAAGTTTCAAATCCATCAAGTTTACCATCTTTATTGCCATCAAAGTACTTATCAGCAGGTGTTGAAAATGGATATTTCCAGCTTTTATTTTTCATAAAAATCCTCCTTACTATTTGCTTACAGTTTTATTCTAATATAAAAATTGTCCAATAAAACGGACTTTAATATGACGCATTGCTATTCACTTTGCCCGTTTTAAAATATCTCGATAGTCAATCTTAATCAGTGGTTTATTGCCGATTCTGTCTGTTGCCTGATATGCCATATGACCAACAAATCCAACATAGTTGATTGTCATATCTTCATTGATGGCAAAAATGCTGTCGGCTTCTCTTCGCGTTGGCTTTACACCATCACAGAATGCAAAGCCTTCGTTTTCTGCATCTTGCAAAAACTGCTTTCCAATTTCCTCGGTTGCAAGGTAAATATAGATTCTGCCTGTATAAGCAGATAACAAAGATTTCATACTCAAAATACACACCCCCTTTGCTCGTCATTCCATAAAGGGAGCGGAAATAAAAAATCACACCCATCGTTACCGATGGATGTGATTATCATTCATTATTCCTCACACCATCGGTCTGACTTTAGCACCTTACCTCTTGGCAGGTTGCTGGATGGTCATAGGGTCAGTCCCTCGCATCACTCTTTATGGTTATGTATAAATTATAGTTTATGATTCGTACTTTGTCAATATTTTTTAAGGCATTACCGTTTATGCTTACAAAAATCCCCTCGGAGTAATCCGAGGGGATAAATTTTATGCATTAGTTCTCACTAATTAAATTATTTCTCAGCGATTGCAGCCTGAGCAGCAGCAAGACGAGCAACAGGTACACGGAATGGAGAACATGATACATAGTCAAGTCCTAA
>CAZVRE010000014.1:0-37622 GCA_964629465.1 uncultured Ruminococcus sp.
GTATATGCAGACCGTCAAGACCATTCAGCAGAAGCTGCCCAACGCCACCATCGTTGTCAGCTCCATCCTGCCGGCCAAGGATCCCGCATTCGAGAAGTCCAGCAAGTGGTACAATATCCCCGAGTGGAGCGCCGCGCTGGAGCAGGCATGTAAAGAAAACGGCATTATTTTCGCCAACTGTGACGATCTGGCAGTGGATCATCCCAACCTGTGGGACCCGGACGGCATCCATTTCCGGGAGGAATTTTATCCCTATTGGGCCAGCTGCATGGTCGCCGCAATGCTGATGGAGGGGGCCGCGTAAATGAAATCTACAATTTATGAGATTGCCCGCTGGGCTGTGGTTCTGGTGGCCGTGATCTCGCTGTTTATCATGTTCGGCGGCAATACGGTCAGCTCCGCGGAGCCTGCCGATGTGGAGGCCGCTGTGGTGGCGGAGCTGGATATGACCAATATGCTTCAGGGTGACAATAAGATGATCAAGCGCTTCTACGGCCTTGACCCCGCTCAGTTCGAAAGCTGCATCCTCTATTATCCCACCACCAACATGATGGCGGAGGAGCTGCTGATCGTGAAGCTTTCCGATGTTTCCCAGCAGGAAACGGTACGGGCCGCTGTGGAAGCCCGGATCGCCACCCAGAAGACGACCTTCGAGGGCTACGGCGTGGAGCAGTTTGAGATGCTCAGCAGCAATGCCGTGGTGGAAGTCCGGGGCAATTATGTCCTGTTTGTGGTAAGCGCCAATTCTGCCGCCGCGCAGAAGGCCTTTCTGGGCGCGATTTAAGGAGGGGTGACCATGGCATTTAATGAGCTTTCCTTCCTGTTCCTGTTCTTCCCCGTGGCGATCCTGCTGCACGCGGTGATCCCCGGCATGACGGGCAAAAACATCCCAGTCAAATGCCTCCTGCAAAGTAGACTGTGTACGGTTAATGCCAATTACATAATGATTTGTGTATTTTTTGAGGGCCTTACAAAAACTACCGCCTATAATGCCCATACCGATAACTGCAATATTCATAATATCATCCTTGTTTATAGTGCGTTTTTAAGGTTAAGTACTTTTTTTGCAACTTTATCAAACTGTGCAGGAGTTAGTGACTGTGCACCATCGGACAAAGCTCGTGGAGGGTCATTGTGAACTTCAATCATCAAACCGTCTGCACCTGCTGCAACTGCAGCCATAGCAAGAGGTTCAACGAGCCAACTCTTGCCTGCAGCGTGACTAGGGTCAACAATTATAGGAAGGTGAGATAGACTCTTGATGATAGGAACAGCAGAAACGTCCATAGTGTTTCTTGTGAATGTTTCATATGTGCGAATACCACGTTCGCATAGAATAACCTTATTGTTGCCACCAGCCATAATGTATTCTGCTGACATAAGCCATTCTTCAATAGTTGCAGAAAGACCCCTCTTCAATAAAATTGGTTTGTCAATTTTACCAAGTTCTTTTAGAAGTTCAAAGTTTTGCATATTTCTTGCGCCAACCTGAATAATATCAACATCTTCAAATAAATCAATGTGAGATGCGCGCATAATTTCTGTAACAATAGGTAGTCCGGTAACTTCTTTTGCGATTTTTAGAAGTTCCAGTCCTTCTGCCTTTAAGCCTTGGAAAGCATAAGGTGAAGTTCTTGGCTTGAATGCGCCACCTCTCAGGAAAGTTGCGCCACTTTCTTTTACGGACTTTGCGATTCCAATAATTTGTTCCTCAGATTCAACAGAGCAAGGACCTGACATAATATGCAAACTTCCGTCTCCAATTTTGATATCATCGTTAATTGTGATAACTGTGTTTTCTGGGTGGAATTTACGGTTTGCTTTTTTGTAAGGTTCTTGTACTCGCTTAACTCTCTCAACAAATTCTTGCGCTTCAATGTATTCAATGTCAATTTGCATTGTGTCACCCAAAAGGCCCAAAACGGTTGAGTGAACACCTTCCCAAACATTAACCTTTACGTTATAGTTGTTTTTTAACATATTTGAAAACTCAGCCTGTTGAGTTGGAGTACAGGTTGGTTTTAATACAATAATCATACTGAAATGCTCCTTTAAAGTTCAAAATGCTATAATATTTCATTTTACCACTGACAGGGGTTATAGTCAAGAAAACTCATACCATAATTGCTATGTTTTGAGCCACTTCTAATGGCAAGAAATCGCCGTTTACAGTAAGATCACAAGCGCTCTTGTAAATAGGCATACGCTTGGCGAGTAATTCTTTGATTTTATCGTTTCGATTTTCGCATTGTAGGAGAGGCCTTGCTGTATCATTTGCAAGTCTTTGACACAATACTTCATAACTGCAATCTATAAGCATAATTACGCCATTTTGCTTTAGCACATTGACGTTTCTCTCAAATGTTAATGTGCCTCCACCTGCTGCAATAACCTTGTTGTTTGTTTCTGAAAGTTCAAGGCAGGCTTGGTATTCCATATCACGGAACCCACCCTCACCGTACTTTTCAAAAATCTCTGCAACAGTCATCTTTGCTTTGTTTTCAATGTAACTGTCCATATCTACAAAGGTTGTGTTTAGCATCTTTGATAGTTCTTTGCCTACAGTAGATTTGCCACAACCCATAAATCCACATAAAATAATGTTTTTCATTATCTGTTCATTAACTCCTTTGAAGCATCAATGCACAGCTTTTCTATATCTTCTTTGTTGTAGGAACTTTTGTCCCAATGATAGTGTGATACAACTGCTTGCCATACAAGCATTGACATACCACCCTCTGCATTACTGCCGTTTGCTTTGGCTTTTTGAATTAAAACTGTTTCGAGTGGGTTGTATACTGCGTCAAACACATTAGCGCATCTACTTATAACTTGGTCAGATACAGGTTGTGCGTCTGATTTTGGTGACATACCTATAGGGGTTGCATTGATGAGTGTTGTAATATCGCCAGTAAGTTGAGGAATAGTGCAGTAACTAACCTTTGCAGTTTTGAACGTCTGCTTAATTTCGCTAATAAGACTTTCAACCATTGCTACGTCTTCTTCTCTTACTGCAAACTCAAGGTCGTTGCCTTTTAGCAGTACCTCAAAAGCCATAGTTCTTGCTACACCACCACAACCCAAAATTACAATTCTGTCTTTTAGTGGAATAGAAGCATAACTTAACGCCTTCAAAAAACCGTCAGGGTCTGTGGTATGACCTGCAGAAATTCCACAAATGTTTGCAACTGTGTTTACGCTACCGTACAAAGTTGCCTTGTGGTCAGTAAGGTCAAGAAAAGGTATAATAGCCTGCTTGTGAGGTATAGTGATGTTGTATCCGTCAAGATGCTTTAATGTATTGTGGTATTCTTTTTCTAAATTTTCAGGGGCAATATCAATTATTCCGTATTCAGCGTCAACGCCTGAAAGTTCAAACAAACGCTTGTGAATAAAAGGTGACATTGTGTGACCAATAGGATGTCCGATTACCGCATATTTTTTTGTGCCCATAAAAAACTCCTAATAAAAAGTAAAATTTTTGAAATAAATATTGACAAAGTGGCAATTTACTAATAATATAATTTAGTAGTAACGCATATACCTTGTGTAACTAAGTTATTATATCATAAAATATACTATTTTGTCCACAAAATGGTATTATAAAATGGTTATTAGAGTAACAAAATTTTTAGGAGGAAAAATTATGGTATTAGAGAAAATTAAGGCTATCCTTGCTGAACAGTTTGACGTTGAAGAAGACAAGATTACAGAGGATACAGACCTACAAGACGATTTGGGTGCAGATTCTCTTGATGTTGTTGATTTGTTGATGTCAATTGAGGACGAATTTGAGATTGAAATTCCTGATGAGGAAATTGAAAATCTAAAGACAGTTTCAGCTGTTGTTGCTTACATCGAGGCAAACGTATAATTGTTTTAAATTGATAATGAAACAGAGGTCAAAATGACCTCTGTTTTTTATTTAATAGGTAATTTAAATTTATAGATAAAAAGCCAATAATTGGTAAGTTGCGATTTTTATTTAAATTGCAAGAATCTTCTTGTTAAATAAAAATAATTTTCCCTTTCAGTTTTCTGCTTAGCAGAAACCAGCGCTGAGTGAATAAAGCGTGCTTTGCACACTTTATTGTTTATATACTTGCAAATGACTTTGGTTTTATGTATAATTAAAATGTTATAAATTCAACTCGGAGGAAAATATTATGGCAAACAATAAAAAGATGGTAGAATCTATTACAAGCCGTGATGTAGATTTTGCGAAATGGTACACAGACATTGTCAAAAAGGCAGAACTTGTTGATTATTCAGGCGTTAAAGGATGTATGGTTATCCGTCCTTACGGTTATGCTATTTGGGAGAATATTCAGGCTGACCTAGACAGACGCTTTAAGGAAACAGGTGTAGAGAATGTTTATATGCCAATGTTTATCCCCGAGAGTTTGCTACAAAAAGAAAAAGACCACGTTGAGGGATTTGCTCCTGAATGTGCGTGGGTAACTATTGGTGGTCAGGACAAACTTACCGAAAAACTTTGTGTTCGTCCTACTTCCGAAACTTTATTCTGCGAACATTACAAAAAGATTATCAATACTTACCGTGACTTACCAAAGTTATACAACCAATGGTGCTCCGTTGTAAGATGGGAGAAAACTACTCGTCCATTCTTGCGTACTTCAGAGTTCTTGTGGCAAGAAGGTCACACAATGCACGAAACTGCAGAGGAAGCACAGGAAGAAACATTGCGTATGCTTCACGTTTATAACGATTTTTACAGAGAAACTCTTGCTATTCCTGCAGTAATAGGTCAAAAGACAGAGAAAGAAAAGTTTGCAGGCGCAGAGGCTACCTATACTATTGAGCCAATGATGCACAACGGCGTTGCTTTGCAGGGTGGTACATCACATTACTTTGGTGATGGCTTTGCAAAGAGTTTTGATATTACTTACACAGGCAAAGACAACAAACTTCATTATCCTCACCAGACTTCTTGGGGTGTATCTACAAGAATGATTGGCGCTATTATTATGGTTCACGGTGACGATGACGGCCTTGTGTTGCCACCAAAGGTAAGTCCAATTCAGGTTGCTATTATTCCTATTGCACAGCACAAGGAAGGTGTACTTGAAAAAGCAAATGAATTAAAAGATATTTTAAAGAAAAACTATAGAGTAAAACTTGACAACAGCGACCATGCACCTGGCTGGAAATTTGCAGAATACGAAATGAAGGGTGTGCCTGTTCGTGTTGAAATCGGTCCAAAAGATATCGAAAATGGTCAGTGCGTAATCGTAAGACGTGACACAAGAGAAAAAATCTTTACTCCACTTGAAAATCTTGAGGAGCAGGTTGCAAAAACTCTGCAGGATGTGCACGATGCGATGTACGAAAAAGCACTCAAAAATATGCAAGAGAAAACAAATGTTGCTACAACATACGACGAGTTCGTTGCATTAGGCAAAGAACAAGGTGGCTTTATTAAGGCTATGTGGTGTGGTGATAGCGCTTGTGAAGAAAAACTCAAGGAAGCAACAGGTGGTGTAAAGAGCCGTTGTATTCCATTTGAGGAAGAGCATCTTGCTGATACTTGTGTATGCTGTGGCAAACCTGCAAAGCATATGGTTTATTGGGGTAAACAGTATTAAATAGAAGAGCCGAGGCCCGAAGCCTTTTTCTAATGTAAACTATCATCTGCGGGCGGTTAATAACCGCCCCTACAGTAATGCCTACTCCGTAGGGGCAGATATTATCTGCCCGTAATGCAAGGATATGGGTTAACCGAGTAGGAGTTAATCAAGGAGAAGCGCAGGGAAAACGAGGCTTGACATAGAAAAGCCGAGGCTCGCAGTATTCAAATTTAAAATTACAGGAGGTGTAAATATGCCAATTAAAGTTCAAAGTAATTTGCCGGCAATTGAGATATTAGAAAAGGAAAATATTTTTGTAATGCCTGAAGAACGTGCTATGCAACAGGATATCAGACCATTGGAAATAGTTATCCTCAACTTGATGCCAACAAAAATTGAAACAGAAACTCAACTTTTGCGATTGTTGGGTAATAGTCCTTTGCAGGTTAATATTGAACTTTTGCAAACGGCAACCCATACCTCCAAAAATACATCTGCAGACCACTTAACAACATTCTACAAAACATTTGACGAAATTAAGAATAGAAAGTTCGACGGAATGATAATCACAGGTGCTCCTGTAGAACAAATAGAATTTGAGGAAGTTGACTATTGGCAAGAACTTTGCAGTATTCTTGAGTGGTCACGCAAGAACGTGTATTCAGTATTCCATATTTGTTGGGGTGCACAGGCAGGGCTCTACTATAGATACGGTATTCGTAAGTTTATGTTTGAGGAAAAACTTTCAGGCATTTATAATCACAAAATTATGCAACCGTTACATCCTCTTTTGAGAGGCTTTGATGATGGTTTTGTAATTCCTCATTCTCGTAATACAGGTGTTGTGCAGGAGGATATTTTGCGCCATACCGAACTTGAAATTCTTGCCACAAGCAACAAGGCAGGCGTGTCTATTGTGTGCAGTAAAGACGGTAGAGAGTTTTATGTTTTGGGTCATGCTGAATACGACAGAGATACTCTCGCTAAGGAATATGCACGAGATGTTGCCAAGGGTATGGATATTAAGATGCCTGAGAATTATTTTCCAAATAACGACTCTACTCAAACTCCACCTATGGAGTGGCGCAGTTATGCAACGTTGTTATACACCAACTGGTTAAATTACTATGTATATCAGCAAACTCCATACGATCTTGAAGATTTAAAAAAATTATATGAATGATAAAAAGTTGGTGCTGTAAAGTGCCAACTTTTTGTTGACAAAAAGATAAGATGTAAGGTATTATTAAATAAAATATAAAAAGGAGATATAAGATATGAAAAGAATTATTTCTGTGCTTATTTCCATCGTCATGATTGTTAGTGTGATTTCTGTTGCGCCTATTACAACAGATGCCGTTTCAGCAGTTTACGGTGATTTTAAATGTTCTGTTAAAGATGGCATATGTACAATTGATAAGTATGTAGGCGATGATTTATATGTTGTTATTCCTCAAACAATAAATGGATATCCTGTTGGAGTTATAGGTCAGTGTGCTTTTCAAAATACTGATATTTTAGGAGTTTCTATTCCAAATTCAATAACAAAACTTGATCACAATGCTTTTGAAGGTTGTGAGGAATTAATGATGATAACAATCCCTAGCAGCGTTACATATATTGGATTGTATTGTTTCAAGGGTTGTAAAAAGTTGGCATCGGTTACCATCAAGAATGATAAATACGGTAATGGTGTTAAAGAAATCGGTGGTGACGCTTTTACTGATTGTGATGCTCTTGAAAGCATAGTTTTACCTGATAGTGTAGAGACTATCAGTTTTAAAGTTTTTAAATCTTGTGATAATTTGAAAAAAGTTCATTTTGGTGCAGGAATGACTACACTAGAATATAAAAACCAGCAAACAAGTCCAAGATACGAAACATTTGAATTTAGTTATAATGTTGAAAGTGTTACAGTAAGTAGCAAAAACCCATTATACTCAAGCCAAGATGGTGTGCTTTATGATAAAGCAAAGACATCAGTTTTATATTATCCACCAAAAAAAGCGGATACAGCGTACACTTTGCCTGCAACAGTAAAAACTGTTGGCTATAAATCAATTTTTAATACTGCTTATTTAAGAGAACTTACTATTCCTTACAATACAAAAGTTGATAGTGTCGCTATGGTGGGTTATATGCCTTCTTCTCCAACAGCAATGTCTACAGATAACAAAAAAATTGATGGTTTTGTTATTAGAGGATTTAGCGGTACATCTGCTCACGAGTATGCATTTAATCAGGGCATCGCATTTAAACAGATTGACTTGCCAAAGTCAGTAAAACTTAATAAAACAAAAGTAACACTTAAAGGTGCAAATAAATCTGCAGTACAGTTAACAACTTCAGTAACACCTGTTGATACATTGACAGATATTACATGGACAAGTTCAGACCCTAATGTTGCAACAGTAAATATCAACGGTAAAGTTGTTGCTAAAAATACAGGTAAAACAACAATTACTGCAAGTACATTTAACGGTAAAAAAGCAACTTGTGTTGTTACTGTAAAAGCTCCAAAAAGTATTAAATTAAGCAAAACTTCAACTACTCTTAAGAAAAACAAAAAGTTAACGTTAACTGCAAAAATAACAGGAACAAAAGATAATAAGCCTACTTTTACAACCTCTAACTCAAAGGTTGTTAAAATTGTAAAAGTTACAGGCAATAAAGTTCAGGTTAAGGCGTTAAAGAAGGGTAAAGCAACAATCAAAGTAAAAACTTATAACGGCAAGACAGCAAGTTGTAAAATTACAGTTAAAAACAAATAAATATTACATATGCAGTTCCAAAGGTGTTGACTTTTGGAACTGCTTTTATTATGAATAACAAAAACACCACCTTTTTATGGGTGGTGTTTTTTGTTAACTTATATTATATTTTTAAAATATCATCATATGATACATTTAAGATTTTCTTGATGAGTATGATTTCATCTGGATAAAGATGTCTTTGCCCAACTTCAATTTTAGCAACAGCACTTCGTGTTATGTCACATCCATTGATTTGCAGTTTGGCAGAAAGTTGCTCTTGTGTCATATTTGATTTTTCTCTTAATTTTCTGATGTTATTACCGATTTGTTTTTCTATCTCGAAGTTCATAACAGTAAATCCTTTTGTGCTTATTTAGGAACAAAAAACCTTGACTTAATTATATGAAGAATATATAATTAAAATGCACCTATATAAGTGCAATATATTTTTGCTAATTGGAGAAATTATGCGTTGTACATTTTTTGGACATAGAGATTGTTTGTATGATGTTATGATTGAGTTAAAAGAGGTAATAATCGACCTAATTGAAAATAAAAAAGTTGATATATTTTATATAGGTAATCACGGTAATTTTGATTTGTATGTATATCAGGCTTTAAAGGAGTTAAAAATTTTTTATCCCCATATAAAATATTATGTTGTGTTAGCATATATGCCAAGTGAAAATGATTTAGAAAATACATTATTACCCGAGGGAATAGAGTGTGTGCCAAAGAGGTATGCAATATCTTATAGAAACAAATGGATGGTTAATAATTGTGATTATGTTGTTTCGTACCTTACTCGTAACTTTGGTGGCGCATACAAATTTGTAAGTATGGCAAGAAGAAAAAATAAAATATGTATAAATTTATGTCGTCAGTAAGATGCAAAAACACCACCTTTTTATGGGTGGTGTTTTTGCTTTGTGGAGATTTATGAAAGGCAGATTAAACAACTAAGTTTTTGGTCGGGCAGAAAAGCTTTAGATTAAAATTAACTATCTACTCGAATAAGAGGTGGTCCACTGACCCCTGAAAGGCAGATTAAACGGATAATTTTTGTCGCATATAGGTTAGAATTTTCTTTTCTCGTCTGCTTACCTGCACCTGAGTCATATTGAGTAATTGCGCCGTTTGATTTTGAGTTTTGCATTTAAAATATCGCAATTCTATTATCTTTTGGTCGTTGAGTTCAAGTTGTCGTATAACTTCATTTAGCGCAAGTTTTTCTGTTAGTTTGTCCATTATATCATCTGTTGGCAAATCAATTTGTCGATTTTCGTCGTCACTTTGAGAAGTAAGTGATACTGGCAGACGACAGGAGTTCATAGCCTCGTTGATTTTATCGGCAGTAGTACCCAGTATGGTGGCAAGTTCCGTAATTGACGGACTACGGTTTTCTTTTAGTTCAAATTCTGCAGTTGCACGGTTGATTTTTAGGTTAAGTTCTTTTAGGCTTCGACTTACCTTAACTGCACCACCGTCACGGAACAGTCTCTTAATTTCGCCCAAAATAACAGGTACGGCATAGGTGGAAAGTTGCAAATTTAAATCAGGGTTAAAATTATTAACTGCTTTAACAAGTCCCATACTACCTGCCGAAAATAGTTCCTCATATTCAATGCCTCGATTACGAAATCGCTGGCAACAAGCGTGCACAAGAGGAAGGTTGTCCTCAACCATTTTCTCTTTGTGACTCATTTTAAAGCCACAATTTGCTTCTCAAGAGTTACGGTAGTGCCTTTGCCTACTGTAGACCTAACTTTGACAGAGTCCATAAAACTTTGCATTACTGCAAATCCTAATCCTGCACGTTCTTCCTCTTGGGCAGTAGTAAACAACGGTTCCATTGCCTTTTTGATGTCTTCAATTCCCTGACCTTTGTCACGAATTTTTATGATAACTTTTTTGGTATCTGTGATTTTTGCAGTTATGTAAATCATACCGCTTGTGCGTCTGTAACCGTGCACAATAGAGTTGGTTACTGCCTCGCTAACGGCAGTTTTAATATCTGCAAGTTCGCTTATAGTAGGGTCAAGTTCCAGCACAAATGCTGCAACGGTACTGCGCGCAAAACTCTCGTTTATACTTTTGCTACTGAACTTCAACTGCATTTCGTTGGTAATCATTTTAGCACCCCCAAGGCGGACACTCCGCTCAAATTTATAATTCGTGCAATGTTTTCGGGCACATTTATAACCTTTAGTCTGCCACCCATTAGCCCCATTGTGCGATACCTACCCATAATAAGCCCAATGCCTGAACTGTCCATAAAACTTACTTTGGAAAAATCTAATTGCAAAGTTTTGGGGCGCAGAGCGTTGGCTTGTCCGTCAATAGATAAGCGTAGTTCAGAGGCACGATTGTGGTCAATTTCACCTTGTAAAAACACAGTGAGAACATCATTTTGATAATCAGTATTTATCATTTTATACATCCTTTTACATAAAAATAGCCTATACCAATAATAATCGGTATAGGCTGAAAATTTTGTAGTATTTGATTGTGTTTTTTAGCAGATTTATTCTTGATTTTTCAATGATTTAATAATATATGGTCGAATTTCTCCAGCCATATACAATGAACCGCAGATTATGATAGAAGAGTTGTTTTGCTTTGCTAACTTAAAGCCTTTGTCAAAAGCCTCAAAAACATCATCTTCATAAGTTACGTTGTTAAAATAATCTTGGCATTTTTCTGCAAGTTCTTTTGCTCCAAGGTTGCGAGGGTTGTTAACATTAACGGCTATTACATTGTCAAACATACCTTTTAACAATTCAATAGAACTTTGGCTGTCTTTGTCGCCAAGCATACCAAGTATGCAAATATTGTTTTGTGTAGTAACAAGGTCTGCAAGGGCGTTCTTTAGTGCATCAATGCCGTTAGGGTTATGAGCGCCATCAAGAATAACAAGAGGCTTTTTGTTGAGTACCTCAAACCTTGCAGGGTTTGTGGCTTTTGCAAAACCTAAAGCAATGTTATCTATAGTTACAGGCAGTTTATCCTGTATTGCTTCAAATACTGCCAAGGCAGTTTTACCGTTTTCAATTTGGTGTTTACCAATTAGAGGTAAGGTGATTTCTTTACCTTTATAACTAAATTTTGTGCCCTCAATACTTTGAGAGATAACATTGACTTCAATGTCTTTGCTTTGATGCAAAGAGCAGTTGTTTTGGGCACAAGTTGATTTGATAATTTGCACAACTTCTTCTTGTTGATTTGAGGTAACAACAGTGGACAAAGGTTTGATAATGCCACATTTTTGGTGTGCAATTTCCTCAATAGTGTTGCCAAGTACGTTAGTATGGTCAATCCCAACGGTAGTAATTACAGATACCAAAGGAGGAAGGATAACATTGGTTGAGTCCAAAAGCCCACCAAGTCCAACCTCCAAAACTACCACGTCACAGTTTTGTTGTTTGAATATTACAAACGCTAATGCCATAACGTATTCAAACTCGGTGATAATGCAGTCTTCCTCACGCAGTTTTAGCAGTATAGGGTAGGTTCTCTCCACAGTTTCTGCCAAAGTATCGTGGTTTATCATCTTGCCATTTATTTGAATACGCTCACAAAAATCAGTAATAAAAGGAGAGATGAAAAGTCCTGTTTTATAACCTTCTTCAACAAGAGTTGAACTTATCATAGCGCAGGTTGAACCCTTACCGTTAGTGCCTGCGACGTGTATGAATTTAAGACTGTTCTGAGGGTTGCCCAAAATAGACAACAACTTTTTTATTCTATCAAGTCCCGGACGTGAGCCAAAGGTATCTAAAGAATGTATAGTGTTTAACGCTTCTTGATATGTCATATAAGTTCCTTGTAAATTTCGTTTTTCTTAAAGCCTGTAAGTGACGCTGCTTCCTTGGCTGCATCGCTTGATTTGGCACCTTTTTGAACAAGGCTTTGGGCAATTTCTACAGCCTGCTCAAGGGTGTAAGTTTCGGTTTCAACCTTTTTGTTACCCTCAAGTACAAGCACGATTTCGCCCTTAATATTGCTATCTGCAAGTGCTTCTGCCGCGTACTTTGTGGTTGTGCGAATAGTTTCTTCGTGAATTTTTGTGATTTCACGAACAATAGTGAGTTTTCTGTCACCAAAGGCAGAG
Organism: uncultured Ruminococcus sp.; assembly: GCA_964629465.1. Lineage (GTDB taxonomy): Bacteria > Bacillota > Clostridia > Oscillospirales > Acutalibacteraceae > Ruminococcoides. The sequence continues at coordinate 12,453 of CAZVRE010000014.1, forward strand.
TATAAATCTCTTAAAGTAGCAGGTAACTTGTGAGGTGCTTCGTAAAAAATCATAGTACGAGTTTCGTTTTTGAGGCTTTCAAGGTGGTCTTTGCGACTTTTTTTGTTTACGCTTAAAAAACCTTCAAAACAAAATCTACCTGTTTCAAGTCCACTTACTGCCAAAGCGGAGATTACTGCACTTGGTCCCGGAATAACTATAGTTTGAATTCCTTTTTCTTCGCATAGTTTTATTAAATCTTCTCCAGGATCGGAAATGCAAGGCATACCTGCGTCAGTTACTATAGCGCAACTTTCTCCTGCAAGAATACGATTGCAGATAATCTCGCCTCGCTCACGCTTGTTGTGTTCATAGTAACTTACCATAGGCTTTTTGATATCAAAATGATTTAATAACTTAAGTGTAACTCTTGTGTCCTCGGCAGCGATAAAATCTACGTTTGCCAATGTGTCGATGGCACGAGGGGACATATCAGACAAGTTGCCTATAGGTGTGCCAACAACATATAAAACATTACTCATAATACGACTCCTTGTAAGTTCCGTAAATTTCTTTCATTTCATCAGAAAAATCTCCGTTATCATCTTCGATAAACAAAGTTTTTTCTATTATTAGGCTTGAGGGTTTACCACCCCTTCTGCCTTCTACCAAAAATAACTTGGGGGCTTTATCCTTGCGTTGCTGAACAAAGCGCAAACGCTTTGGCTCAAGGTCGTTTTTACGCATAGACATAAGCACATCCGTAAGTCTCTCAGGTCGCTGACAAAGACAAAATCTGCCACCAAACTGCAGTAAGTTTTTGGCAGCAAGAGTAATATCATCAATAGTGCATTTGTCTTCGTGACGAGCAATAAGATTTTCTGCGTCGGGGTTGGTGATGCCTGTGCCACTCTCTTTGTAAGGAGGGTTGCAACTTACCAAGTCAAAATATCCAAAAGGCAGTACGCCTCTGAGTTCGTTTAAATCGCAGTTGTAAGTTTTAATGTTAGCAAGGTTATTGAGAGCAACGCTTCTGCTTGCCATATCGTGACCTTGCTCCTGAATTTCTACTGCGTGAATTTCCATTTGAGGGTTATCACGAGCCCAAAGCAGGGGAATAGTGCCACAACCTGAGCCCAAATCTACTGCTTTGTATTTGTTCTTTGCTTTTGCAAAATCAGCAAGTAGAATTGTATCGGTAGAAAAGTGGAATAGTTTTGAAACTATTATTTTTATGCCGTTGCCAAGTGGCTCGATGTGTTCGTATTCTTTGAGCATAATATCCCTCCTTGTGTGAATTTCCTATATTATAGCACATATATTGCAAAATAAAAAGCGGTAAAGTCCTGAAACTTCACCGCTTTATGTATGCTTTATTTGATTAAGCTTCCTGTGGTGCGTCAACTGGGCAACAATCTGCACAAGAACCGCAATCTACACAAGAATCTGCATCGATAACGTATTTGCCGTCGCCTTCAGTAATGGCACTAACAGGACACTCATCTGCGCAAGCACCGCACATAATGCAATCATCATTGATAACGTATGCCATAGATGGTAACCTCCTTTATTTGTTATTTCCATTCTAACACATATTTTTAAAATTGCAATAGTAAATATAAAAATTATTCTTCCAAATGCTTCAATTCTTCAATTTCTTGCTTGTCCATTTTGATATAGCCGTCTTTTAAGATTTTAACATCTTTTGCTTTGTAGGTAGATGGAGCAACGCCCTCAGGAGAAGAGTCAAGTTTTACTTTGATAGTTCCTGCGATAAGGTTATTTTCTACAACCAAACCTTTTCCTTCAGGAGTCTTTACAATTGCACCAACCTTTGGAGTATGTTTGAGCAAATCTGTGTAAGCGTCTTGTTCGTACTTTAAGCAACACATAAGCCTGCCACAAGTGCCGGAAATTTTAACAGGGGATAGGGAAAGTCCTTGCTCTTTTGCCATCTTAATAGATACAGGCTGGAAATCGCCCAAAAAACTATGGCAACAGAAAGGTCTGCCACATACACCTAAACCACCAAGCATCTTTGCTTCATCTCGAACACCAATTTGGCGTAGTTCAATTCTTGTTCTAAAAACAGATGCCAAATCTTTAACTAATGTTCTAAAGTCAACTCTGCCGTCAGCAGTAAAGTAAAATAAAATTTTATTGTTGTCAAATGTGTATTCAACATCAACAAGGTGCATATCAAGGTTGTGCTCTGCGATTTTCTTTTCGCAGATTTTAAAAGCCTCTTCTTGACGCTTTTTGTTCTCTGCAACATGGGATAAATCATTGTCGTTTGCTTTGCGAATTAGAGGCTTTAGTGGATGTACAATCTCGCTATCGTCAACTATTTTGTTCGCAATAGCAACCTGACCACACTCGATACCTCTTGCAGTTTCAACAATTACCATATCTCCTGTGTTGAGTTTTATGTTTTTAGGGTCAAAGTAATATACTTTGCCTACTTCTTTAAATCTAACGCCGATTACCTCTGCCATGAAATCCTCCTGTACTCTCCGCAAAGCCAAGTTGAAATCAACTTAATGCTTACGTTTTGGGATACTTTCTTAATAGTATCCTGTGTTACTTCTATAAGTTTAAGATATTGTGCTTTTGTTAGTTTTTTGCATAGTGTTGTGGCAGTTTGTTGGTCAGTAACTGCCGTTGAACCTACTGATACTGCAAGTCCATCTCTTAATAATAATATTACAAGTGACAGCACTTCGAAGGCGATGTCACGAGTGTTTAGTTTGTAAGTTGCTTTCAACAAGTCTATTTCAGATGACTTTACAATGCCTGTTGCAATTTCTTTGGCAAGTTCAAGCTTTTCTTCATTTATCTGCACGTCATTTTCAAGAGAAAATACCGTTGCTCGAGATAAAATAGTAGAAAGCATAGTGTTGCTGTTTTCACAGGTCATAATGAACAGTACATCCTGTGGTGGCTCTTCCAAAGTTTTGAGAAAAGTATTTTGGGAGATTACCGAAAAGCGTCTGTCACATTCCTCAAAAATATATACTTTCTTTTTAGCCTGATTAGGCTTGATATATGAATCTTTTATTATTTTTTTTAGTTCATCTTTGGAGTAAATGTTAGTTTTGCCTTCGCCTTTTGCGTAGTAAATATCGCAGTGGGCTTTGCTTTGTGCATTTATGCAGTCTTTACATTCAAGGCAAGGCTTAATGTCGCCTGAGCATACTGCCCAAGTTGCAAGGTGAGTAGCCACAGCGTTACGACTTTCCACAGTTCCACCATTGATAATAATGGCGTGGGGCATACGATTTTGTGTTTCAAGAGCATTTAATGCTTCTTTTAGATTTTCGTTGCCGTCAAAATTACGGAAATTCATAACCTCACCTCCAAATCACCTTATATTCTAACACATTTTAAAATAAATTACTATACTTTTATAAGATTAACCAAAACATTTTCTTTGGCATCTATTTCCACAACGGCACAACTTGCGCCCCAACCTCCACAAGCACCTGGGTTTATAAGTCGAACGCCTGCCAAAGTTTGGTCATTAGCAATGTGAGTATGACCATATAACACTATATCACAATTTTCTTCTTGGGCTTTGTAGGATAAGTTAACAAGTGAATATTTGACGTTGTGCAAATGGCCGTGAGTAATAAGTATATTTTTGCTCATTATGTTTAATTTTTCGTAATAATTTAGTGGACTTCCAAAGTCACAGTTTCCCCTTACACAAACTACCATTGCGTTACGGTAAATTTCTTGCAAAAAAGTCGCATCATTACGAGTGCCGTCACCACAATGAACAATTATATCAGCGTTTACAGAATATTTGTCTGCAACTTTTTTGAGGGTGGTTAAATCTCCGTGGGAGTCGGATAAAACAAGAATTTTCATTGTATTCTCCTATCATATATTTCACCTGCCTGCATAGTATGTAGTGAGGTGGTTTTATGAATAACGATGATTTTAAAAAAATGATAAATGATTTTAAGTCAAGTGACAAAGACAATAACACCAAGGTCAACGAGTTAATGAAGAACTTAAACGATGCCCAGACCAAGCAAGTGCAAGATATACTTAATGACCCTCAAAAGTCCCAAGAGATATTGAATTCACCTGCTGCACAAGCATTACTGAAAAGATTGATGAAGTAATGGAAAATATTCAGGACAAAATTGCCCAGATTATGGCTGATCCACAGGCTCTGAATCAGGTTCAGAGCCTTGGCAAAATGCTCGGACTAAATACTTCTCAAGAACCTGCTTCACAGAAAGAAAGCGAACAAGTACCTGTAGAAGTGATGAGCAAAATCACTCAACTTATGCCACTTTTTCAGCAAATAAATCAAGAAGACGATACTACTCGTCTGCTTCGTGCTTTACGACCTTTTTTGAGTGAAGAAAGATGCCGTAAACTCGATTCAGCCAATAAAATGCTCAAAATTATGAAGTTGATTCCTTTGCTTAAAGAGGGTGGACTCATTGATTTAGGCGATTTTTAGGAGGTGCTTTTATGGCAGATATAGACCCAATGGTGCGTGAAGCCTTAAAGCGCACGTCACACCTTCAGGGGAATAATCACACACATAATAACAATAGAAGTTCCACCCCAACGGTTGCTGATAATAAATATACCCCAAATCACACAACGGAAAATCATATGACCCAAAGACCACCCGGTGCTCTTGACTTTTTGTTGAAAGACAAAGAGCAGAGTCTAATTATGCTATTGATAGTATTACTTATGAATGAAGACACAGATCCTTCGTTAACTCTTGCACTGCTTTATTTGCTTTTATAAGATTTTCTCATAGTCACAAAAAATTGTCAATATCCACCCAATGTCCCATTGTTCTTTGGAATAATGGGATTTTATAATGTTTAATTTTAATTTTCTATAGATTATTTTGGAATTTTGTGATAGAATAAATTTAATTTGAATTTGAGGTGAGAATATGGCAGAGATAAAAGCGTTCAAAGGATTGCGTTATGACACAGAAGTTGCAGGACAAATATGTGAACTTTGCTGTCCTCCTTATGATATCATAAGCGAAGAACAAAGGCTTGGATATATAAGCGCAAATGAAAACAATATTATTAGACTTGAACTTCCAAAGGGAGAAACTGCGTATAAAGATGCTTCCGAAATTCTTAAAATGTGGGAAGATAAGGGTGTTTTGATTAGAGAAGATGAGCCTGCAATTTATGTTTATGAAGAAGAATTTACAGTATATGGCAAGAGAAAGCGCATTAAGGGTATTATTGCTCGAGTTAAACTCGAGGAGTTTGACAAGGGTGTAATTTTGCCTCACGAGTTTACTTTGTCAAAGGCAAAAGAAGACAGACTTAACCTGATGAAAGCGACAAACTGTAACTTTAGTCAGATCTATGCTTTGTATATGGACGAAACACATACCACTATGAAAACAGTAGACGAAAATACTCAAACAGACCCAGTGCTTGAGTTTACTGATATAGAAAAGGTTACTCACCGTTTGTGGATAGTGAAAGACAAAGATGTCATCAGTAAAATCGAAAAAGACTTTGTTGACAGAAAGTTGTATATTGCAGACGGTCACCATAGATACGAAACTGCTCTTAATTACCGTAACTATTGCAGAGAAAACGGTATTTCCAAAGAGGGCGATGCACAGGACTATCAGATGATATTTATGTGCGATATGGAGCACCCTGGTTTGGTGGTTTTGCCAACCCACCGTCTTGTCCGTGATTTAGAGCATTTTGATAAAGAAGAAGTTTTGAGCAAATGCAAAAAACATTTTGAAATTAAAGAATTTGAAAGTACTGATAATATGTCAGATATGCTTTATCAAAAGTATAAAGAAGGCAAAAATTCCTTTGGCTTTTATTGTGGAGATAGCAAGTGGACAATGCTTACTCTCAAAAAGAACAGCGAAGCAGTCAAAAAGGCTTGCCCTGGTTTGTGCAAGGCTCTGCGTTGCTTAGATGTAACAATACTACACACACTTATTCTTGAAAAGATTTTTGGTATTGATAAAGAGAATATGGCTCAACAAATCAACCTCACTTATTCCAAATCTTATGATGAGGCAATAACTGCAGTTGATGAGGGCAAGGCTCAATGTTCATTTATTATGAATCCAACTCGTGTTGACCAAATCAGCGCAGTTGCTTCAAACGGCGAAAAGATGCCACAAAAATCAACATACTTCTATCCAAAAATGATTACAGGTATGGTAATGAACAAATTAGACTAACAGATAAATAAAACAGGCTTGGTTACCAAGCCTGTTTTTTGTTTGTTTTATTTTCTTTTTGACGGAGAGATTTTGTCAGTTCTAAAATCAAGGAACAAACAAAGCAACACAGATGCCACAACGGTCACGATTGTTTCAGGCACCATATATGATGCGTTGTATGTAAGTGAATATAACCACACAGGCATATCTTCTGCCCAAGCACTCCATACTGTGCAACCTGTAACAAAGTGACATACAAATCTTAGTATACAAGCCACAAATACGCCAACGCCAATTTCTAAAGGCTGATTTTTAAAAAGTTTGTTTTTGAACATACCAGACAACCCTATCACGCCAAAGGCAACAAGATAGTCAAAAAGTATGATACAGATAACTGCAATAGCAGATGTGCCGTAGGAAAGATTATTAGCACCCAAAATCATCTGTATAAGTCCGTACACTACGCCTGTCAAAAGTCCCCATTTTACGTTGTAACGATATGCAATTATTGCAATAGGTAACATACTGCAAACAGTTACGCTACCGCCAAATGGAAGGTTTGCTATTGTGAAAAGGCTCAATACTGTGGCAAGTGCTATCATAATGGCGCTTTCACAAAGTTTTAGCAATTTTTTGTTCATTCTTATTCCTCCAAAAAGTATATTTGAAAATACAAAATACTCCCTGAAGTCAAAATAAAAACGCTATAGCCAATGTCGGTAGGTTATAGCGTTAATAATTATAATTCAACATCTTCCTACGTCGGCATTATCCGCATCAGGTTTAGGGTCAAAGGTCACACCTTTTTCTCAGCCTCTTTAGAAACTCCCCTGTGTTTTATATTTTCCGTAAAACAGAATACTACTAAATTCCGTTTTTGTCAACAATTATTTTACGATTTTCAATGAAATGTCGAACGCTTTAACAGAATGAGTGATAGCGCCCATAGAGATAATGTCAACTCCTGTTTTGGCAACATTTACGATAGTTTCATCAGTAATATTGCCTGATGCTTCAAGCAGAGCCTTGCCCTTAGCCATCTCAACAGCTTTTGTCATATCCTCACAAGTCATATTGTCAAGCATAATAATGTCAACTTTGGCATCTAATGCTTCTTTTAATTCTTCAAAGTTTCTTACTTCAAGTTCAATCTTTACGGTATGGCCCAGTTTTTCTTTGAGTTTTTTAACTGCATTTGTAATGCCACCACCTGCATCAACGTGGTTGTCCTTGAGCATAGCACAGTCAGATAGGTTGTAACGGTGATTTCTGCCACCACCAACTGTAACTGCGTATTTTTCGATAGGACGTAAGCCAGGCAGAGTTTTTCTTGTGTCAGCAATAGAAGTGTTAGTGCCTTCGATTAGTTTAACGGCTTTGTTTGTAGCAGAAGCCACACCACTCATATGCTGAATAAGGTTAAGTGCAGTTCTTTCGCCCTTAAGTAATGTTCTTGTTTTGGCAGTAACTTTGGCAATGATATCGCCTTTTTGGAGAACATCTCCGTCTTTCTTGAATATTTCTGCTTTGTAGTCAGGTTGCAAAATTTCAAATACTCTTAGTGCAACATCAATGCCACAGAGTACACCGTTGTCTTTTGCAATAAATTGAGCAGTATCCTCTTGATTTTCGTCAATAAGATAGTCTGTTGCGACATCAATGTAGTTAATATCCTCAAGCAAAGCCTTTTTAATAAGTTCATCTACATAAATGGTGTTAAGCATCATAAGTTAATTCCCTCTCTTAATTCATCTAATATTATACCTGATACAATAGCAATAGATTTTGCCTCCACATAGTCAGGCGTTATTTCATAATTTCCTGTGACAAGGGAGTTGATAATCTGGTCAACTTTTTCATAACTTTCCTGATATTTTTCAGGTTTTGGAATTACAAAGTAAGTGTCCTGCATAATCTCTCGAATTTCAGTACGAATACCTGTTGTTAGTTTGTTTCCCTTAGTAGTGGTGGCTTTAGGCGCAGGGCCAATTTCTTTTTTGCCGTGCTTTTCAATTTGATAAATCATATTTTCAGCAGCGGCTCTTGAAAATACCAAGGCTTCAAGCAAAGAGTTACTTGCAAGGCGATTTGCGCCGTGCACACCTGTGTGAGAACATTCACCTGCAGCATACAAGCCATCAATATTTGTGTGAGCATTCAGGTCAACGTTGATGCCACCCATCAAATAATGCTGACAAGGAAATACAGGAATTTTGTCTTTTGTCATATCAATGCCTTCCCCAAGGCATTTGCTGTAAATCATCGGAAAACGCTTTTTGATAAATTCAGGGTCTTTGTGAGTAATATCAAGGTAGAACTTTTCGCTCTTTGTTTTTATTGATTCCAGCATAACTGCGTGAGATACAACATCTCTTGGAGCAAGTTCGCCACGCTCGTCGTAATCAAAGGCAAATCGTTCGCCCTTGCAGTTTAGATAAACTGCGCCTTCGCCTCTTACTGCTTCTGATATCAAAAATCTTTCTCTACCGTTATCTCCAGCAAACGCAGTAGGGTGGAATTGAATTCTTGATAGATGGGTGATTTTTGCTCCTAACATATGAGCAAGTGCAATACCGTCACCGGTAGCGATAGCAGAGTTTGTGGTGTATTTGTAAATTCTACCAATGCCACCTGTGGCAATAAGCACAAAGCGAGTGCTAACTTGTATAATTTCATCGTTTTGTAGCAGTCCCAAGTAAAAGCCGTTTTCCACCTTGTCTATTTCATACACTAAGGTGTTTTTCATCATATCAATGTTAGGCTTTTTCAGTGCTTCTTCAATCAAAACGTCAACAATAGCCTTGCCTGTAGAGTCTTTGTGATGTACAATTCTATGGCGAGAATGACCAGCCTCAAGTGTTTTGGCAAGGTCGCCTGTTTTATCAGTATCAAACTCAACGCCAAGTTCTTTTAACTTAAGAACATCGTCAGGACCTTCAGTTACTAATTTCTCAACTGCTGACAAGTTGTTTTTAAATTTGCCTGCAATAAGAGTATCTGCAATATGCAGTTTGTAGTCGTCGTTTAATTTATCCAGAACTGCGGCCACACCGCCTTGAGCCAAAGAGGAGTTAGAAAGTTGGAATTCTCTCTTTGATATAATCAGCACAGAAATATCCTCGCTGAATTGTAATGCAGCATACAAACCTGCAACGCCTGCTCCTACAATAATTACATCGTATTGTTTTTTCATAAATAAGACCTCTGCTTTTATTTACAAAATTAACCGAATATATTATACTACTATTAAAATCAATAGTAAATAGTTAGATTTACATACTTTTTATATTTTAACACAAAATTTATTATAATTACAAATTATTGAGGTAAAGTTATGGCTTTAATAGAAACAGAAGAAAAAATCCCAAGAGCCTTGCTTATAAGTGTAGATACTGGTAAGTTCGACGCAGAAGCAAGCCTTGATGAACTCTGCGAACTTGTTAAGAGTGCAGGTGCAGAGCCAGTGCTTACAGTAATGCAAAAACTCGACAGAGCAGAGACAGGCACTTTTGTTGGTACAGGTAAACTCTTGGAGATAACGGAAATCTGTGAGCAACAAGAGATAGATTTAATCGTATGTGATAGCGAACTCACTCCTACTCAAATACGAAATTTAGAGGCTCAGACTGATGTACGAACTATCGACAGAACAACGCTTATTCTTGATATTTTTGCTTTACGTGCCAAGTCAAAGGAAGGTAAATTGCAGGTTGAACTTGCTCAGTTAAAGTATCTTTTGCCTCGTCTGACAGGTAAGGGTATTGCAATGTCACGATTAGGTGGTGGCATTGGTACAAGAGGTCCGGGTGAAACAAAGTTAGAAACTGACAGACGACATATTCATCGCAAGATGGAAACTCTCAAAGAACAGTTGCGTGATGTGGAAAAGCACCGTTCAAGACTCCGTGAAAGACGAGAAAAAGACGGAGTGATTACCGTTGCAATAGTAGGTTATACTAATGCAGGTAAAAGCACACTTATGAACTACCTTACTGATGCAGGAGTTCTTGCACAGGACAAACTGTTTGCAACTTTGGACCCAACTTCCCGTGCGTTAAAGTTGCCAAGTGGAGTTACGGTAATGCTTATTGACACAGTTGGTCTTGTACGAAGATTGCCCCACGGCTTGGTTGAAGCATTTAAGTCAACTTTGGAGGAAGCGGCACTGTCTGATATTATTCTTAATGTTTGCGATGCTTCTTCTCCTGAATCATTGGTGCATATGGAGGTTACTCGTGACCTTCTGCAGGAACTTGGCTGTGCAGATACACCTATTATCAATGTCCTTAATAAATGCGACAAATTACAGGATATTGAGATTGCCCCTGATGTTGAAAACGCTGTTCATATCAGCGCAAAAAACGGAAAAGGCATTGATAATCTTCTTAAATGTATTGATGATAATTTGCCGATTCGTATCAAAAAGGTTAAGTTGCTGTTGCCTTTTGCTATGGCAGGTTTAGTTAACGAAATTCGCACAGGTTGTACATTAGTGTCAGAAGAATACACTAACGACGGCATAGAAGTTGTTGCAATTATTGACGAAAATATGTATCGAAAAATTAAAGAATATATAGTTGAATAAGAGGAGATATTATGATTAAAAAATACACACTTGGTTGTCCTTTTGATACAGAAGCAGTAGTCGAAAAAATGGATAGTTTGCCTTTTGCTGATTTACCTCTTGAAACTTCAGTAGGGGACAAGGCAGTCATTAAATTCAATTTAGATAAAAATGATATTGTTTTCGGCTTGGGAGAGTCTATTCGTGGAATTAACAAACGTGGATGGGTTTATGAGAGTTGGTGTAGCGATGACCCAAGCCACACAGAGGATAAGCGCTCACTATACGGTGCTCACAATTTTATTATCGTAAGAGGCAAAGTGACTTTTGGCTTGTTTGTAGATAACCCAGGCAAAATTGTGTGGGATATTGGCTACACTTGTCTTGATAAATGTGTTATCACAGTTGAAAACCCTGATGTTGATGTGTACTATATTACAGGCGAGAGTGAACGTGATATCGCAAAGCAGTTCAGACATATTATTGGTAAAAGTTATGTTCCACCTTTCTGGGCTTTTGGGTATCAGCAGAGTTGCTGGGGCTATTCAAAACTTCAGGATTTTTATGATGTTCAGGAAAATCATCACAAAAACAACATTCCCCTTGATTGTATCTATATGGATATAGATTATATGGAGCGTTTTAAGGACTTTACAGTCAATAAAGAGGCTTTTCCTGATTTTAAAGGTTTTGTAGATGATATGAAAAGCAAGAACATTCACCTAATTCCTATTATTGATGCAGGGGTAAAAAAGGAAGAAGGCTATGATGTTTATGAAGAGGGTAAAGAAAAAGGATATTTTTGTACCAAAGAAGACGGCAGTATTTTTGAGTGTGGTGTATGGCCTGGTGTAGTTGGTATGCCTGACTTTTTAAACAAAGATGCTCGTCGTTGGTTTGGTAGTAAGTATAAGTATCTTTTGGATATGGGTATTGATGGCTTTTGGAACGATATGAACGAGCCTGCAATTTTCTATTCAGTTGACGGACTTGAAAAAGCAAAGAAAAAACTTACAGATATTATGAACAAGGAAATTGATATCTGGAACTTTTTTAGTATGAAAGACGCTGCTTTGGGTACTGCCAACAGTATGGAAGACTATTCAAGTTTCTATCATAATTTTAACGGTCAGAGAGTATGCCACAAAGACGTTCACAACATCTACGGCGCATTTATGACAAATGCAGCAGGTGATTATTTTGAGGAACAATATGGCAAAGAAAAAATCTTGATGTTCTCTCGTGCTTCATATATCGGTATGCACCGTAAGAGTGGTATTTGGTTTGGTGATAACTTTAGTTGGTGGTCACATATTTTGCTTAACTTAAAGATGTTACCTGCAGTTAATATGAGTGGCTTCCTGTATTGTGGCGCAGACTTGGGTGGTTTTAATTCAAACTGTACTGAGGACTTGCTCCTGCGTTGGTTGCAGTTGGGCGTGTTTACTCCTCTTATGCGTAATCACCGTGCATTAGGTACAAGAGCACAGGAGGCATATCAATTTGATAACAAGCAGTACTTCGCAGATGTAATCTCAGTAAGATACAGACTGATTCCGTACATTTACAGCACCTTTAAGCGTTGTAGTGCAGAGGACGAGATGATGTTCAGACCGCTTGCTTTTGATTATCCTGATGACAAAATCGCAAGTCAGACAGAAGACCAACTTATGCTTGGTGAGGAATGTATGATTGCACCTGTTTATCAACAAAATCAAAATGGCAGAACTGTGTATCTCCCAGAGGATATGACCTTTGTTAAATTGAGTGGAGAAAAAGTATTTACTCAAAAACTTACAAAAGGCTTCCATTATGTTGAGGTTGAACTCAACGAAGTTCCTTTGTTCATTAAAGATGGCAAGCAAATTCCGCTTTGCAAACCTGCCCTCTCTACTGCCAAACTCGACACAAAAAATCTTGAATATATAGGTTAAAGCAAATCAACAAAAATAAAGTCGCACAATTTTGTGCGACTTTATTTTTTATTTTCGATTTTATTTTCAATATGCTGTACTAAAACACTAGGCTTAATTTCAAGTGCGTTTGCAACTCGCCAAATGGTTTCAAAATTGGCTTGTTTTTTGCCACTTTCTATCATAGCCAGATGGCTTCTTGCTAAACCTGCAAGACCACTTAAAACTTCTTGGGATAAGTTTTTCTTTTTTCTTAGTTCTTTTATGGTTTGACCAGTTGCGTGCTTATCAAAATTCATATATTCTCACCTAATGATAGTGTAAATAAAATAAACACAAAAATTGTCTATCATAGTAGACAAAAATAAAAATGTATGCTATAATAGACAAAATAGCAATATTTAATGGAGGTTGGTTTATGAAAGGTAAGTATATAGTGGGTATTATTGCAGGAGCGTTTATGACTATTTGCGGGTTTATTGCCACAAATGAAGCAAATGCAACTATTGATAGTAATTGGTGGAGATATACATGGTCACCACCATATTCTAATTTTGAACAAAAAACTTTATTTATCAAATATTTGGGTATATTATTAATAATTTGTGGTGTTGTAGATGTTATTGTAGCATTGGTTAAATATTTGATTGATTCACATTCTAATTGCACCACAGCGAGTGCCGATAAAAAGAATAATATAAAAACTGTGGAATCTTGTGATATGTTTACTATTTGTTCAAAATGTGGTGAAATGAATGGAAAAAATAATATGCATTGTTTTAAGTGTGGAAATTCATTGATAACAAGTAAACAACCTAAAAATATAGAAGGTTGGGTGTGTCCGCAATGTAATAAAGAAAATATGAATTACGTGGGGACTTGTGGATGTGGACAGGTGAAGCCAAAATGAAAATCAAAAGCATAATTGTAGGAGCACTTTTAATAGTAATAAGTTTTTGTTCTTGTACTGTAACTGAAATTGAGCAAAAGACATTAACGGAAAATGACTATAAATACATAGACTTGGTTTATGAATATATGTCAGAATGGGAAGCCAAGAGTTATTACGATAGTGGAGAATATCATACGATAAATAAAATTGCTTTTTATGATTTTGATGGCACAGGCAGGTTGTGTTTTTATAAAAATTATCCGATAGCAGCATATTATGCTGTAGGATACTTTATATATGATGATAGAATGGAAAGTATGGACTTTTCAGTTTATGATCACGATGAAAACACAAGACATAGAGGCTTTTCGATGATGACTAGTGTGGACGGTATTGATTGGGATGTGAAAGCAACTGATGAGGAAAAATACAGAAGACTTGAAGAAGCATATTTAAAATATTTGAATGATGAAGATTAATGCAAATGGCGAGGGGATATACCTCGCCATTTGTTTTTGTTGCTATTTTTGGTAAAATGTACTATACTTAATATGTATATTTATATTTAGGTGAGGTTTTTATGAACTTAAATGTAGGGGACAGAATCGAAATGAAAAAACAACATCCTTGCGGTTGCAAAACTTTCACTTTGCTTCGTGTAGGTATGGACTTCAAGATTAAGTGTGAGGGTTGTGGCAGAGAAGTTATGGTGCCTCGCCCCAAGGTTGAAAAAAATATTAAGAAAGTTTTAGAATAATATGTTTAAGAAAATCGAGATTTTTGACAAAAGATACAGTGAATTAAATAAGAAAATCTATGAACCTTCTGTAGCGGCAAATGTAGAAGAATACCAAAAGATTATGAAAGAAATCAGAGGCATTGAGCCTTTGGTGCTTAAGTATCGAGAGTATAAAACTGCCCAACAAACTATTGAGGATAGTTTGGAGATTTTAAATGATTCTTCATCTGACAGCGAGATTAAAGAACTTGCTCAAATGGAACTTGACGAAAACAAAAAGTTAGTTGAGGAACTTGCAGACGAACTCAAAATTCTCCTTTTGCCCAAAGACCCTAACGACGAACGCAACGTAATTGTAGAAATTCGTGGTGGCGCAGGTGGCGAGGAATCTGCTCTTTTCTCGGCAGTACTTTATCGTATGTACTCAATGTATGCAGAGAGCAAAGGCTTTAAGATTGAACTAATCAATGCAAATGAAACTGAACTTGGTGGTTACAAGGAACTTTCCTTTATGATTAACGGTGAGGGTGCTTACAGTCGCTTTAAGTACGAAAGTGGCGTGCATCGTGTTCAGCGTGTGCCGGAGACCGAGAGCCAAGGCAGAATTCATACCTCAACAACTACTGTTGCAGTATTGCCTGAAGCAGAAGAAGTGGAAATGGAAATCAACCCAAAAGATTTAAAGATAGATACTTTCCGTAGTAGTGGTGCAGGTGGTCAGCATATCAACAAAACCTCAAGTGCAATTCGTATCACTCACTTGCCTACAGGTATGGTTGTTGAATGTCAGGATGAGCGTAGTCAGTACAAAAATAAAGACAAAGCTATGAAAGTTCTAAAGAGCCGTTTGCTTCAGCAAAAGCAGGAAGCACAGGATAACGCAATTTCTGCCGAGCGTAAAAGTCAGGTTGGTAGTGGTGACCGTTCCGAACGTATCAGAACATATAACTACCCTCAGGGCAGACTTACAGACCACAGAATCGGTCTTACTCTGTATCGCTTGGAGGATATTCTTAACGGCGATTTAGATGAGGTTATTGATTCTTTGGTGGCTGCTGACAGAGCAGAAAAGTTAAAGCAAAGTATGGAAAACTAATTATATGAATACACTTTTATTAAGTAACAATCAAAATGATATAGATATAGCAGGTCAAATTCTTAGCACAGGTGGACTTGTGGGTATTCCTACCGAAACAGTTTATGGCTTAGCCGCCAATGCTTTGGATGGTAATGCAGTTGCAAAGATTTTTCAGGCAAAAGGCAGACCTATGGATAACCCTTTAATAGTGCATATTTCAAGTATGGGGGATATTGCAAAATTTTCTCTCACTTCTGATTTTAACTCTAAAGCACAAGCACTTGCTCAGGCTTTTTGGCCAGGCCCTTTAACAATAATCGTCAAAAAAGGCGAGAGCATTCCCAACGAAGTTAGCGCAGGCCTTGACACTGTGGCAATTCGTTTTCCTGAAAATGAAATTGCTCGCAAAATTATTAGCGCAGCGGGTACTCCTTTGGCTGCTCCGTCTGCTAATTTGTCAGGTTCACCAAGCCCTACAACTGCACAGCATGTTATTGATGATATACAAGGCAAAATAGATGCTGTTGTAGATGGTGGAAGTTGTAGCGTAGGTCTGGAAAGTACAGTTATTACAGTTGCCACGGATATCCCTCGATTATTAAGACCGGGTGGAATTACTGTTGAACAAATCGAATCAGTAATTGGCAACGTTGATATCGACAACGCAGTCCTAAATCAACTGCAAGAGGGCGTTCAGGCGTCATCTCCTGGAATGAAATACAAGCATTATGCTCCAAAGGCAAAGGTTGTGCTTTTGCGTGGTGATGACGATGCGTATGTTGATTTTGTCAACAAAAATGCAGGTGATAATATCGCTGCATTGTGTTACGATAGCGATGTAGATAATCTTAAGGTTAAGACCTTTTCTTTAGGCAGTAAAGATGATTACAATTTACAAGCAAAAAGATTATTTGACAGTTTAAGAAAAATTGATGAAACTCCGTTTGTAAAGTTAGTATATGCACGTTGCCCAAAGCCTCAAGGAGTTGGTATGGCTGTGTATAATAGGCTTATTCGTGCGGCAGGTTTTGAGGTGAAAGACCTTGAAAAATTATAAATTAGTTGGTTTAACAGGCACAACAGGCGCAGGTAAAAGCAAGGTAGCAGAATTTTTTGAGAATAACGGTTATGCTATTATTGATGCAGACTCTTTGGCACGAGAAATAATGGATAACTCCTTGGTGCTTTATAGCCTTTGTGAGGCTTTTGGAGAGGATGTTGTAACTGACGGTGTACTAAACCGTAAACTTCTTGCTCAAAGAGCATTTGTGAACAAAGAAAAAACTCAACTCCTTAACTCAATAACTCATCCTTTTATAAGCGAGTTGTTTGCAGAGAGGTTAGAGTTGTTGCAGAAGGACGGTTGCTCCAAAATTTTGTTTGATGCTCCTCAATTATTTGAAAGCAAGTTAAATACCTTGTGTGATGTTGTTGTATCTGTCCTTGCAGATAATGATATTCGCATCAAAAGGATTGTGCAGAGGGATAACATTACAGAAGAACAAGCCAATGAGCGTATTGCTGTTCAGTACGATAATGAGTTTTTTAGGATAAATAGCGACTATGTTATTGAGAACAATTCTACTCTCGAAAAATTAAAATTAGAAACACAATTTGTCATAGATAATATTTAGCGAGGTGCATTGTGGCACATTACCAAAAGAAAAATTTCTTTTTCAGGCGGCTTATATCTTGCATTTTAATCGTGGTTATCATAGTGGGTTGCTTTTATGTGGCAACAAATTACTTAACCGATGCCGAAACTCGTCTGGAGAAAAGTTTTTACCCCATAAAATACAAATCATATGTAACAGATGCTTGCAATAAATACGATTTAGACAAAGCCCTTGTTTATGCAGTAATCAAAACCGAGTCAGGTTTTGACGAGGATGCCCAGAGCAATGTGGGTGCAAGGGGACTTATGCAAATAATGCCTGATACATTTGAGTGGTTGCAAAAACTAAAAAACGAAACGTATGAAACAAGCGATTTGTTTGATGCAGAAGTAAACATAGATTATGGTTGTTATTATCTTAGGTTCCTCTTGGATATGTACGATAATGAAAGTACTGCAATAGCAGCCTATAACGCAGGGCAGTCGATGGTTTCTGATTGGCTAAAAAATAATGATTATAGCAACGACGGAATAACTTTGGAGTCTATTCCCTATGGCGAGACCTCTAACTATGTGCAAAAAGTAGAGGACACAAAAGAAATGTATATTAAGTTGTATTTCAGTTAAAACTGATTATGATATGGAGGTAGTAAAATGTCAGAAGAAAAAAGCAAAACAAAAATGTTAAAAGAATCACTACTTATGAAGTCCAAGAAAGGAATTGCGACTTTGTCTGCTGACGAAATTGCTAAGGCAGATGAGTTCTGCGAGGGTTACAAGGAGTATCTTGACAATTCTCCCGTTGAACGTGAAGCAGTAAAATATACTTTAAAAATAGCAAAAGAAAATGGCTTTGTGGAGTTTGAACAAGACAAGAAATATCAGGCAGGAGATAAAATCTACTTCGTAAATCGTGAGAAAGCAGTGGCTCTTGCAGTAATTGGCGAGCAAGGTACAAAAGACGGTGTGTTGTTGTCAATAGCGCATATTGACTCACCACGCATTGACTTAAAACCAAACCCACTTTATGAGGATACAAATCTTGCTTTGTTCAAAACTCATTACTATGGTGGACTCAAAAAATATCAGTGGACCGCTATGCCTCTTGCTCTTTACGGTACAGTGGTAAAGGTTGACGGTAGAAAAGTTGATATCTGCGTAGGTGTTGACGAGTGTGACCCTTGCTTCTGCATTACTGACTTGTTGCCTCACCTTTCACAAGAGCAAGCACAACAGAAACTGGCTAAGGCTATCCCTGGCGAAAATCTTAATGTACTTGTTGGCTCTCGCCCTTTGGATACAGATGACGAAGAAAGCGATCTTGTAAAACTCAACGTAATGAAGTTGTTAAATGATAAATACGGAATAGTTGAGGAGGACTTCCTCTCTGCTGAACTTTGTCTTGTACCGGCTTACAAAACTCGTGATGTAGGTTTTGACAGAGGTTTGATAGGAGGATATGGTCACGATGACAAGGTGTGTTCTTATCCTGCATTGATGGCAGCAGTGAATTGCGAAAAGCCAAAGCGTACTTGCATCACATATTTAACTGATAAGGAAGAAACTGGCTCTGACGGCAATACAGGTATGCAGAGCGACTTTTTGAGATATTTCATTTATGACCTTGCAAAAGCTGACGGTGAGGAAGGTTATAGAGTTTTATCCAAGAGTAAGTGCTTGTCAGCAGATGTTAATGCTGCATTTGACCCAACTTATGCAAGTGCATATGAGGCGAAAAATTCAAGTTATATCAATAACGGTGTAATTATTTCTAAGTACACAGGTCACGGTGGCAAGTACGATACTTCTGACGCTTCTGCTGAATATATGGGAGAAATTCGAGCAATGCTTGAAAACAACAATATTATGTGGCAGGTTGGCGAATTAGGTAAAGTTGACGGTGGTGGCGGTGGTACTATCGCCAAGTACGTTGCCAATATGAATGTAGATGTTGTTGATTTGGGTGTGCCTGTATTGTCTATGCACGCACCTTTTGAATTGATTTCAAAAGTAGATATCTACGAGGCATACAAAGCGTTTTATGCTTTTTTCAATAAATTTTAAAAAACTCTTGCATTTTCCAAAAAATAGTGATATATTATACAGGTGGCTTTTTACAAGCCACATATGCGCTGATAGCTCAGCTGGATAGAGTGTTTGGCTACGAACCAAAAGGTCGGGGGTTCGAGTCCCTTTCAGCGCACCATAAAAAATAGGGTAGTGCTTTAGCACTACCCATTTTTTATTGCCCTGAAAGGGACTCGAAGCCGAGGGTTAAGAAAACAGTCCTGTGGACTGTTTTTACCGAGGAGCGTTGATGGGAGTTTTCCAAAAAACGTGAACCCAACAGGCGAGATGTATTTATCTATCGATAAGAAATACTGAAAGCGCACCATAAAAAATAGGGTGACGAGAACGACCGCCGCCGGTGGCGGATGAAGGGGGTTCGAGGAAGAGCCGAAACAGGGAGTTTGAGAAGCCCTTTAGGGCGCACGATAAATGACCGTGTTTCAATCGGAAAAACTTTAGCACTACCCATTTTTTATTGCCCTGAAAGGGACTCGAAGCCGAGGGTTAAGAAAACAGTCCGTCAATTGACCAGTTCGTTTTGACGAATTCATGTTTCACTGTTTTTCTGCATAAATACTGGTATTTATTGAATTTTTTTGTTTTTTTCAGTATAAAATTTGCACTTTTTTTATTGAAATAGTATGTATAAATTTTATGGAAAATAATGTATAATATTACTAAAATGATAGGCTTAAAAAATAATTAAAGGAGAGATTACTATGAAAAAAGCAATCAGTTTGTTATTGTCTTTGCTGATGGTTTGCTCAACTTTTGTTGGGTTAGGCATAACAGCAGGAGCAGAGACAACAGAAAACTCCATTACTCCACTTGCTCTCAATACAACTTTTGATGTTGTTATTGACGAAGCAGAGAAGTATGTAAAGTTTTCTTTTACACCTGAGGAGGATGGAGTATATGTATTCTATTCTATCTCAAATATCGATACTCGCGTTTATCTTTATGATGCAGAGGGCGAATATATTGACGAAGACGATGATAATGGCGAAGGTAATAACTTCAAAATTGTTTGCAAATTAACTGCTGGTACAACATACATCTATGAGGTGGGTTGTTATGGCGATGGTATGGGCGAGTTTGAAGTGTGCCTTGAAGAAAATCCTGTTGAAAGTATTGAGGTTTTGTCAGAAATTCCAGCATACTACGGATATGGATATTGGTCTAGTTATTATGATGAAGAACTTGAGGAGGATGTAGAGTATTTTTTCTATACCCCTGTAGTTAAAAATGCAAATATTCAAATCAACTTCAAAGACGGTTCTAATGTTACAACTACTGTAGATGAGGGTTATGATGATTTGCAAATTGAGTATTCTCATTCACAAGAGGAAACACCTTGGACAGAAGGTGGCGAAAACTCCATAACTTTTACCTATATGTGTGTAAGCGCAACTGTATCTGCTATTATTCAGGAGTCACCTTTTGAAAGTATTGAGTATGTTAACGAAAAAATAACTTTGGTAGAAAACTATAATGGCGAATGGCAAGAATATGAACACTCAGACACAGGAGAAACACACGACTATTTCTACTATTCTATAAATGTAGATAATTTATTTGTGCGTGTTAACTACAAAGATGGTACGTTTGAGGAAGTTAATATAAACGATAGTGTTGGTGGTGTTGATTTATTCTGGAGAACAAATCAAGATGTAAAGCATTGGACACTTGGCGAAGATAATAGCATTACAGTTTCTTTGCTTGATCAGGAAACTACTATTCCTGTTACCATCGTAGAAAATCCTATCTCCAGCATCGAGGTTGTAAGTGACCCATTAACTCTGATAGAAAATAATAGTGGTTATTGGGAAACAGAAGATAGTGGTGAGTTTTTCTACTATTATTTTGATGTAAATGACATTAATATAAAAGTTAATTTTGCTGACGGTACTTCAGATGTATATAATTTTGATGACGAAGTATTGGGCTATTATTTTGATTATTATGGCAACCAATATAGCAAGCATTGGACAGTTGACGGAAATAACTACTTTACTATTGAGTTGGCAGGTGTTACAACAACGGCTCCTGTTATTATTACAGAAAGCCCTGTCGATAGTATTGAATATGTATCAGGCGAAGTATTAACCTATAACGATTGTGGCTATTGGGATGAAAGATACGATTCCGAAACAGATGAATGTGAAGAATTCTTCGTGTACAGTTATAGAGTTGCTGACGTTAAAATTAAAGTGAATTATAAGAATGGTACATCTGATGTTGCTTTTGTAAACAGTGTTCTGAATGGATATAAAATTGAATATAATGATAATCAGTGCGAAGAACCTTGGTTAATGGACAAAACAAACTATCTGACGGTTACTTATCTTGGCAAAGTTATTGAAATTCCTGTAACGATAAAAACTCAAGAGCCAATACAAATGGAAGTGGGTAAGAATACTGCACTAATCGATATAGAGAGAAAAACAGTTGCTTTTACGTTTACCCCTAAAGTAGATGGCAAATACACCTTCTATTCCAACACTTCAAATGATACATACGGCTATCTTTATGACGGTGACGGTAACCTTTTGGCACAGGATGATGACAGTGGCATAGAAACAAACTTCTATATCAGTTATGATATGAAGGCGAACGAAACATATACCTACAAAGCAAGATTTTATAATTCAAGCAAAACAGGTTCGTTTGATGTTTATCTTGAATTAGACCCTATTAAGAGTTTAGAGGTTGTTTCAGACCCTATAGTTTGTTATGAAGGTTACGGCTACGAAAGCGAAAGAGAAGACGAAGACGGTAATATAGTTACTTACTTTAACTATTATTTTACAACTCAAACTGTAAAAATTAAAATCAACTATATAGACGGCACTTCTGTTGTAATAGATGATATACCTAGTGATTATAATGGTTACTATTTCTATTGTGACGATAATCAATATAATAATCCTTGGAAGGTAGATAGCGAGAATTATATCACAGTTACATACGCAGGTAACGAGGTTAAAGTTCCTGTTGTAATCAGTGAAAATAACGTAGTTAGCCTTGAGTATGTATCAGGTGAAATAACTTGTTATAAAGACTACGGATATTATTATGATGAAGAAGAAACTGATTTCTACTATTACTACATCCCATATAATGTAAAAGTTAAGGTTAATTATTCAGATGGTACTAGTGTAATTGCTGATGTTTCAGACACGGTTAATGGATATGAATTCGATTACAGGGATAATCAACCTGAAGAACCTTGGACAGTAGATGGAGAAAATTACGTTGAAGTTGGTTATCTCAATTCAAATATAACTGTTCCGGTGCGAATTATAGACAACCCTGTTGAAAGTATTGAAGTTGTTACTCCTCCTCTTGTTTTCACTGAAAACGAAGGTGGCGAATATACAGAAGATGAAGACGGCAAGGAGTTCTATTACTATTTTATGTCTTACTACAATACACAACTTTCAAGTACAGTAGTAAAGGTTAATTACAAAGACGGTACATCTAAAACTTGCAACATCAAAGAAAAATTAGATGGTTATTATTTTGAGTGGTATAGCACTCAGTATGACCAGCATTGGACTGTAGGTACAGAGAATTATTTGATGGTTGACTACTTAGGTGTAAAAGGCAAGATTCCTGTAACTATTGTTGCCAAAAACGAACCTGCAAAACCAACAACAATAACACTTGCAAAATCTTCTGCAACACTTTATGTAACAGGCACAACTAATGTTAAAGCAACTGTAACAAACGGAGTAGGAACAACAACCTATAAGTCAAGCAACACAAAGGTTGCTACAGTAAACGCTAATGGTAAAATTACTGCCAAAAAGAAAGGTACTGCCACAATCACAGTAACTAACAACGGCGTAAGCAAAAAGTTTAAAATAACTGTTAAAAAACCAACTCTTAACTCCAAAAAGCAAACACTCACAGTTGGCAAAAAATTTAAACTGAAAATCACAGGCAAAATTGGTAAGGCTACATTTATTTCAACCAAACCTAAGATTGTCAAAGTAAACAAAAACGGTAAAATCGTGGCAAAAGCAAAAGGTAGAGCCACAATCAAAGTTAAGGTAAACGGCGTTACACTAAAGTGTAAAGTAAAAGTAAAATAATCTTTGTCGTTTAATCTCAAAAAGCAAAGGGCATCTCACACGAGATGCCCTTTTGTAGTTACATATGTTGTTTGTTTTTTAGTGCTGGATTTTCAATTAGTTTTCCGTCCTTGGTGTAACGAGAACCGTGACAAGGACATTCCCAAACCTGCTCCTGTCTGTTCCACTTCAAGGCGCAACCCATATGTGTACAACGAGGTGCAGTTGGGGTTAGTAAGTTAACAACTGCGTTGCCTGCATTTTTAAGCAACTGCATATGGAGCATACTTCTCTGAGGTGTAAAAATTTCCTCAAGTGGGTTGTTTTTGCTCATAAGCATATCACATAGCAAATCAGAGGCTATCATAGCCGAAGTCATACCCCAAGTGTTAAATCCAGTTGCTACATAAAAATTATCTTTATATATTGAATGCCTGCCAATATAAGGAACACCGTCAAGAGTCATACAGTCCTGTGCAGCAAATTCATATTCAATTTGTGCATCTGGATAATATTTTTCAACAAAATTCTTTACTTCACAGTATCCACCCTTATTTTTGCCTGTATGACCTCCACCACCTGCTATTATGAGGCGATCTCCATAAGGTCTAAAAGAATATCCGCTGTCCTTTTCGTCAACATACATATTTTCAAATTGTTTAGCGTCTTTTAAAGTTATAACATAAGAACGATGCTGATAAAGTTTCAAAAAATACAAATCACGTTTGTTTACAATAGGAAAATGAGTTGCAAAAACAACTCGTCTGAAATGCACTGTTCCATTTTTGCAATAGGCATTATGGTCATCAACTTTATATACAAATGAGTGTTCGTAAATATTAAGTTCTTGGGCAATAGATGTGAGGAGTTTATGAGGATTAAACTGCCCTTGTTTTTTGTGTCTAATTGCGCCAATAGTTTCAAATGGTAATTCGTCAGCAGAGCAAAGTTCTGCATCAATTCCCATACTATTCAAAGCCTGATATTCGTCGTAAAGTTTTGAGTGATTGTCAGTTGAGTAAACATAAAGGTCTTTTTCCTCAAAATCACAGGGATATTTCTTGCTTAATTCTTTGTATTTTTCTATTGCGTACTTATTAGCATAATAGTATTTTATGGCAAAAGTCTTGCCGTAAGTTTCTATTAGTTTATGGTATATAAGTCCGTGTCCTACGTTAATTTTGGCAGTAGTATTACCTGTGTTACCACTCAAAATTCTGTCGCCTTCAAGCAGAGCATAATTTATGTTGTGTTGTTGCAACTTATAAGCACATAGTATTCCTGCAATGCCTCCACCAATTATTAAAACATCGCAGTCAATGTCACCATTAAGAGATTTGAATTTTGGTGTTTTTTCGTTTTTGTCCCAAATATTATTCACAATGCTCACCTCATAGGTAAGTTTTGCCATTTTAAAGGAAAATATGCAATTAAAGTATTCATTATTCATCAGCAAAACAAAAACCCTTGCCTAAAGGGAGGTGGCAAAACTGTCAGGTTTTGACGGAGGAATTGGGGAAATAGGAATAACAAAGTAGGTTTTGCAATATGCTAAAATTTATATCAATCCTCCCGTCAGCCTACGGTTGCCACCCTCCTTTACACAAGGAGGGCTTTTTATTGTTCTTAACCCTCGGCTTCGAGTCCCTGATGACAATAAAAAAAGTAGCACCTTACGGTACTACTCTTTTTATGGTGGGCCATCAGTATGTTGTAAAATGAGAAAAGAACAATCTCGCTTGTGGGGTTCACGTTTTATAGAAAACTCCCATCAACGCTCCTCGGTAAAAACAGTCCACCGGACTGTTTTCTTAACCCTCGGCTTCGAGTCCCTGATGACAATAAAAAAAGTAGCACCTTACGGTACTACTCTTTTTATGGTGGGCCATCAGTATGTTGTAAAATGAGAAAAGAACAATCTCGCTTGTGGGGTTCACGTTTTATAGAAAACTCCCATCAACGCTCCTCGGTAAAAACAGTCCACCGGACTGTTTTCTTAACCCTCGGCTTCGAGTCCCTGATGACAATAAAAAAAGTAGCACCTTACG
>CAZVRE010000014.1:37722-40766 GCA_964629465.1 uncultured Ruminococcus sp.
GACAATAAAAAAAGTAGCACCTTACGGTACTACTCTTTTTATGGTGGGCCATCAGGGACTCGAACCCCGGACCGATCGGTTATGAGCCGATAGCTCTAACCAGCTGAGCTAATGGCCCTTGCTCATTAACGCAATTGTTATTATAACAAGTTTAAATCTGTATGTCAATAAGATTTGTAGGGAAATTTGTCAATTAAAAATTCACATTTAATTTTATTTTGTATTAACTTTTATGTACAAAAATAAAATTATATGATATACTAATTCTCAGTAGGAGGCACGTTATGGAACAAATTATCACACATTTTGATTTTTCTGTTTTAGATTTTATCTATCAATATATTCGTTGCGATTTTTTGGACCCTATTATGAGGTATGTATCATATTTTGCCAATAGTGGTATTGGGTGGATAATACTGGGGGGTATCTTGTGTGTGCCAAAGAAAACACGAACCTTTGGTATGATGGCTTTGTTTGCTATGCTCATAGGTTTTGTTTGTAACGATTTGATCATAAAGAACATTGTTCAGCGTGTGCGCCCTTATGATGATTATGAATTATATCATTCTACTGCTTTGCCGTTTATTCTTAATGCAGGTACTGAGAGCAGTTTCAGTTTTGCATCAGGTCACACTTGTTGTTCCTTTTCTTCGGCAGTAGTTTATTTTTGTGGTAACAAAAAATGGGGAACAGTTGCTCTTGCTTTTGCTGCTTTAATAGGCTTTTCTCGACTTTACAATTATGTTCATTATTTTACAGATGTAATTTTTGGAGCAATCATTGGTACTTTGTGTGCCTTGTTAATAGTTTATATATTCAAAAAGTTTAAATTTTATGATAGAATAAATAAAGTCCAAAGCAAACAGGAGGTTTGAATATGGAACGTTTAAAAATAAAAAATCTTTATAATCTTGATGAAACTATCGCAAAGGAACTTTTTGAGGGAGCAGAATATCCTTGGGAAGTATTGCCAAAGATCAGCGATTTTATCAAGAAGTTAGGTCTTACTCTTGACCCAGATGTTTACGAGCAAAGAGGAGAGGATATTTGGGTAGCAAAAAATGCCACAATATTTGACTCTGCTTATTTACACGGACCTTTGATTATTGACGAAAACGCAGAGGTAAGACAATGTGCGTTTATTCGTGGTAGCGCTATTGTGGGGAAAAATGCTGTAGTAGGAAATTCTACTGAACTCAAAAATTCAGTATTGTTCAATGGAGTTCAAACTCCTCATTACAACTATGTGGGCGATAGTATTTTGGGCGCAAAATCTCACACAGGTGCTGGAGTTATTACTTCTAACCTTAAGAGTGATAAGAGCTTTGTTACAGTTAATCTTGACGGCAACAAGGTTGAAACAGGTGTCAAAAAATTTGGCGCAATGCTTGGCGATAATGTAGAGGTTGGTTGTAATTCTGTGCTTAATCCGGGAACAGTTGTGGGCAAAAATACCAATATTTATCCTTTATCATTTGTGCGAGGATATGTTCCTGAAAATTCAATATTCAAAAAACAAGATGATATTGTAACTAAGAGATAATTTTGGAGTCTGTAACTTTAAGTTGCAGACTCTGTTTTTTTCACCATTTTTATATTTACAAAGGAAATTTCTTGTGTTAAGATTATTATGTATAGTTGGATAGTTATATCCGTATGATTAGGAGGTTTTTTCGTGAAAAAATTTATCTCTTTAGTATTATCTTTGTTATTAGTATGCAGTATGTTCGTTGCTGTACCTACAGTTAGTGCTGCTACATATGATAAAGGTTCGGAAATTGAAGCCACAGTAATTATGCCTGATGTTACTAATATTAACGGCATTGAGGCAAAATTAACTTACGGTGATTCGTTGGAATTAGTTAGTATAACAACACCTAATTTTGAGGATGCAGTTGTTGGAGAACATAATAATCTTATTTATATTAACGCAACAAAAGCATCTGAGCCTTATACAATGGTTGATAATGTATTGTGTGTAGTTACATTTTCTACCACAGAGGATATAGACGTTATTGATTTTACTGCAACAGTTAACCAGGCTTATGTTTTGGACGGCACAGAGTTCGTTGATGTTTCTGCTGATGTAGTTGTTACATATAAAATTGATGGCGAAGTACCAACAGAGTCAACAGAACCAACAGAAACAGAAACAATAACAAATCCTACTAAAGTTCCTATTACTCAACCAACAACAGAGGCTTCTGAAGTGGAATTGAGCAATACATATGCTTTGATAGGTATTATAAACGGTAAAGATGTAGGAATAGACGAGGATAGTGCAAACGCAGAACTCTTATTTGATGAAAATGGTACATATTCTTGTATTATTACTGAAACAAGTTATGTTGGCGTTAAAACTGCAGATAATTCTGCTTATTATTGGGCTAAAAGCAGTCAGTATTTTGAAGCAGTTTTATACAGCAATATGGGTTACTTTGAAATGCTAACAGTACCTGTGGGATATGTGGAGTTTAAACTTGTTGAAAGGGCAGATGGCTCTTTAATATTGTCATATACAGCAAGTGAAATAGCCACAACAGAGCCTACACAAGAGCCGACTGACACAACATCAGAGACAACTCCTACTTTAAAAAATGAATATTCATTAGTAGGTTATATTGATGGTGCTGATATTGGATGTAACGGAGACTGGCAGAGCGACCCATATATTTTTGTGGATGGCAAAGTTACAATAACAACTACACAAGAGAATATGGTGTTCCTTAAAACAACTGATGACCAAAATTGGTTTTTCCTTCCAGAAATATGTACAGATACATCTGCTGTATTTTATTCGACAGGCTGTAATGAAATGATGTATGTTCCTGCAGGCACAGTAACATTTACACTTGTAGAAAACGAAGACGGTACTCTAACGCTTTCATACACAGTTGAAGGTGACGACACAACCCCATCATCAAATCCAGATGATACAACAGTACCAACTACCCCATCATCAAATCCAGATGATACAACAGCACCAACTGTTCCATCATCAAATCCAGATGATACAACAGCACCAACTGTTCCATCATCAAATC
>CAZVRE010000015.1:0-22777 GCA_964629465.1 uncultured Ruminococcus sp.
TTTACTCGTGCCATTATATAATACCTCCGTAAATTTCTGAATAAAACCGTTTAAATTATTTATAAGGGATTAAACGCTTAACCTGAGCTACGTTTGTCTTATCAGCACAAGTTGTCTGACGTAAACCTCTCTTACGTTTTGTTGTCTTCTTGTTTAAGATGTGAGATTTGTTTGCGTGCGCACGGATAACCTTACCGCTTTTTGATAATTTGAAGCGCTTTTTAGCACCGCTGTGTGTTTTAATTTTTGGCATAATATTTATCCTCCTTAACTTTAATTACTTATTTGTCTTTGGTGCAAGAAACATTACCATACTACGACCTTCAAGTTTAGCAGGTTTAGAAATAGTAGCATACTCTTCACAAGCCTCAGAAAAGCGATTCATAATGTCATAACCGAACTCAGAATGACCCATTTCTCTACCTCTGAATCTGATAGAAACCTTAACCTTATCGCCATGCTTAATGAATTTAATAGCATTGTTGAGTTTTGTGTTAAAATCGTGAGTATCAATATTTAAAGAAAGTCTAACTTCTTTAACCTCAATAACTCTCTGATTTTTACGAGCTTCTTTTTCTCTTTTTGCTTGTTCAAACTTAAATTTGCCATAGTCCATAATCTTGCAAACAGGTGGTTGAGCCTGTGGTGCAATTTTAACTAAATCAAGATCTTCCTTGATAGCCAACTCAAGAGCCTGTTCTGCAGACATAATGCCTAACTGACTTCCGTCGTTACCAATAACTCTTACTTCACTATCACGAATTTCTTCATTGATTTGATTTTCTTGCTTACTAATAACAAAGCACCTCCAAAGCAATATAAAAATAAATGCGGACAGAAATATCCGTCCGCATAGCAATACTATATAAACAAAAGTTCAATGGTATTGACCCGTGCAGACGACACCCCACAGGTGAAAGCATTTCTGCTTTGCTTTATTTTACTGATACATTATATATCACAATATTATAATTGTCAATATATTTTTAAAAAATTATTCTTTTAACGCTTTATAAATTAAAGTCGCAATACGGTCTGTAGATTTACCATCAAGATTTTCAAAGAACATATCCCTGAAAGGATCAATCTTCTCAGTACAATAATCTTCGTTAAGTATTGAATCAAGTAATGTATTAATGTTCATACAAATCTTACCAGGCACATACAACTTATAGTCAAAGTAGAAATCTCTCGACTTAATATATGCTTGTAAATCATAAGCATAAAATAACATAGGCAAATTAAGTAACGAACACTCAAATACTAATGAAGAGTAATCAGTAATAACCAAATCGCTAACAAATAGCAAATCGTTAATCTCGGTGTTTTCCGACAAATCAATTACTCTATCCTTGTACTGCTCAGGAATATTATGTTTTTCTGTAATAAAAGGATGATGTTTGATAATAATTGCATAGTCATCACCCAAAGTTTCGCAAACTTGGTCAATATCAAACAAGTCCATAGGATAATGAGCATCATCCTTTAGGTTGCCTCTGAATGTAGGCGCAAACATAATAATCTTTTTACCTTTAAAGTTAGGATATTGTTCAAAAAATGTCTTTCTACAATTTTCTTTATATTCT
This sequence comes from uncultured Ruminococcus sp., assembly GCA_964629465.1. Taxonomy (GTDB): domain Bacteria; phylum Bacillota; class Clostridia; order Oscillospirales; family Acutalibacteraceae; genus Ruminococcoides. The sequence goes on from CAZVRE010000015.1 coordinate 1,587, forward strand.
TCATCAAAGAAAACATCAGTTCTCGCAATGCCAGTAGGCACAACATTATCAGTTGATATACCAAAGCCCTCGCTATGGCACTTTTTGCAGTAAGATGAACTTACTGTTACATAGTCATAAGAACGATGATTACGAGTAGGCTGTGGTGAACCCTTAGGTTTACCAATACGAGTAAAACCAAATGTCTTGAACGCACCGCAAGCATGCCATAACTGAACAAGTTTAGTCTCTGGTTTAAGGTCAATTAAATGAATTTGTGGTGTATATTCATCAAGGATAATAACCTTGCTTGTTGCGCACATTGTAGCAAAATCTTTAATTTCCTTAATACTCATATATCTAAAAGTTTTTGTATTGAACAAGAAATTAATATCAAGATCAGGGTCATCTTTAATCTTATTATAAACAAACTCAAAGTTACCTGAAACTTCTTCTCGTCTTGCGGAGAAGAATGTAATCTTATTAGGCTGAACAGGTTTACGCTTGGCAAGTTTATAATAAAATCTAATTAATCCACGCTTAAATTGAGCCATAGTTAAACTCAAACGAGCAAAAGTGGAAATTCTGTATATAACATAAGATATTATTCTTTTTAATTTATTAGACGACTCAATTTTATCAGGCATCTTTAAATAGTCTGTAAATGTGAGTAAACCTTCAATTATAAACAATGGTATAAAAGGAATTGTTAAAATAGCAGTCAAAAATCTGAGCAAACTATCAATAGTTTTGAATACAGATCTAAATTTTGCATCCATATTTAACTTGTATTGATTTTTAGTAATAAGATAATAATTATCACAAATTTCAAGTTTAAAGAACTTCTTATCTTGCTCAAATTCATCAGGTGATAAATCGACTTCAACTTTTTCCTCATAATAATCAGCAAAACTCAAGTTAAAATAGAGCCTAAATGGAATATCTTTGTTCTTTGTTTTCCAAAAAATATGATTCAATTGATATACACACTTACCAAAGAACAAACACCTACCATTAAGATAAGAAATATTATCAATCTTAATTGGTAACGGAATTCTTCTGTCCTCTAAACCGTTTTCAAAATACAATACAACCTTAGGTGTTGATAGAAATTTAGGGTTAATTTCTGGAGAAATAAACTCACCTGAAATACTAATTTTAAGCCCCTTATTAACAATAGCCAAATTTGCTATCTTTAGTTTATACTGCAATCTTAGCCCCTCCAAATAATCATTTAACTAACTCGTTAAATCTATTAACTGCTTCCTTTAATTCTAAGCCCTTACCATATACGGAAGAAGAACCTGCTACAAAAATATCGCCACCACGCTGACGCATTTCCACGCAATGATCCCAACTAACGTGACCATCTACAGCAATTTTTACTTCTTTGCCAGAATTAACAATAAATTCCTTTAATTCAGACAAGCGCTCCATACTCTTTGGCGCCATAGGTTGACCTGCAAATCCAGGATAAACTGTCATAAGAAGAACAGCATATACTTCATCAAGGAAATCACAAACTGTGCAAACAGGAGTATCTGGACTGATAGCAATAACTGGAGACGCACCTCTGCTCTTGATATCTGCCAAAACTCCGTGAATATCTTCACAAGCCTCAAAATGCACAGCAACAAGGTCGCCTTCGCCTATTTCCATTGCATCAAAATACTGTTGTGGTTCATACGCCATAATGTGAATATCACGTTTAATATTATTCATAGCCTTCTTAAAACTTCTGACCATATTGGTATCAAAAGTAATATTAGGTACAAATTTATTATCCATAAAGTCAATGTGCAAATACTTAACACCTAAATCATCAAGTTTCCTGATTTCTTCGCCTAAATTAAGTAAATCTGCACACATAACAGACGGAGATAATATACCAGCCATAATAGCCTCCATTAGTCACACATAACCATAACTTTGCTGTAAAACTCCTTATTATCTCTCATAATTTCAAGACCTTTGTCCATATTTTCAAGGTTAAACTTATGAGTAATCAAAGGCTTTACATTTATAATTCCAGAAGCCAAAGCATCAACAACAATGCTCCAGTCACTCTTTGGTGTATTATTATAACTTGAGTTCCAAGTACCATAAATGCTCAACTGTTTTCTCAAAATCTGCCAGTAAGTGTTTTGAGGAAAAGTAAAATCACCGTGAGGGTTACCTACAAAGATAACCTTACCACCAGATGCAACACTTTCAAGGCAATTACAAGCAGTAGTTTGAATACCAACAGCCTCAATAGCAATATCAGCACCATTACCGTTAGTTTGTTCCATAACCCATTTAATAGGGTCCCCATTAGAAGCATTAAAGTAATCGTGGAAACCAAGTTCTTCGATTAAATCGTAATTATTCATATCAGTACCAACAAGAAGTACCTTTTTAGCGCCCCAAGCCCTTGCCCATTGAGCAATTAACATACCAATAGTACCAGGACCATAAATAACAACAGTATCGCCAATATCTACGTTCGCTCTTCTTAAAGCATGCAAAGCAACGCCAACAGGTTCTGCCATAGCGGCCTCTTCAAATGGTAATGAATCAGCAATAGGCACTAAATTCCACACAGGTACTCTAACATACTGAGCAAAAGCACCATCAGAACGAGAACCTAAATAATCATAACTCTTACAGGTTTCGTAAACACCTTTGTTACAACTTGTACATTCCTTGCAAGGTATCAAAGGAAAAACAGCAGCATGCATACCAATTAAATTTTCATTTTCTTCATCTGCAGCAGCAACAACTTCACCTGCAAATTCGTGACCGGGTATTGTTGGAAAGTGATATGTTCCTGTTGTAAAAATTCTTGGTATATCAGAGCCACAAATACCACAAGCTCTAACTCTCATCAAAACCTCACCTGATTTTAGTTCAGGCATTGGCCAATCTTGATATTTTAAATCTCCAACTGCGTGTAATACACGAGCCTTCATCATATCCATAATTAAACCTCCCAATATTATCCGTTGATAATAGTCTCAAAAGTTTCCAAATCTTCAATAGTAGTGATTTTGAAGTTACGCTCACTACCCTTTACTAATCTAATTTGCATACCGTGACGATATGCAATTTCGCTACTACCTACTGTATTAGCGATTTCATCATCAGTTACAGTGTTGTGGATGTTATAATATTTATCAAATCTAAAACTTTCTGGTGCTTGTCCTGCAAAAAGTTCGGAACGATTTAAAAGGTTGTCAATAGACTTGCCGTCCTTACTTTGATAAACAGTATCTTTAACGGAAATCACAGGCATTGCACCATCTTCTTCAACAGCACCAAGTATACAGTCACTAATAATTTCATTAGAAACAAGAGGTCTTGCAGCATCATGAATGATGCAAACTTCAGTGCCTTCAGCATTTACCTCTGTAGATTTAAGTCCGTTAAAAATAGAATGTTGACGAGTCTTACCTGCAGGAGCATATCCACAAACTTTAGTAATATTATATTTGTCAACACATTCCTCAACGTATGACTTCCATTCGTCACTAACAACTATTACAATTTTATCTATTTTAGTATGATTTTCAAAAATCTCCAAACAATAAGCAATAATAGGTTTATCTTTAACTAAAAGGTACTGTTTTGGTCTGTTAACTCCCATACGAGAACCAACTCCACCAGCAAGAATAATTGCTGTATTCATATACTACCCCCAATATACTATATAACTAATATATATACTAACATAAAACTACAGTAATGTCAATTTTATACAACTAAAATTATTACAAATATCTACAATATTTTTGTTGAATTAGCACTTGGTTTATGATAAAATTTTCTTGTAATTATAATTGAAATATAACAATATTATTAACATTTTCTATAAAAATAAATATCGAAAGGCTATGTTCTTAAATTTGTAAAGAACTTTAATATTATGAACAAAGAACACTTAATGAAATTGGCGCTTCAGGAAGCCCAAAAAGCCTATGATTTAGGCGAAATACCGGTGGGAGCAGTAGTAGTTAAAGGTGACGAAGTTATTGCTACTGCATATAATCGTAGAGAAACAGGTAAAAATGCTCTATATCACGCAGAAACCGAAGCTATTTACAAGGCTTGCAAGGTACTTGGTGGGTGGAGATTATGGGAATGCGACCTATACGTTACTCTTGAGCCTTGTCCAATGTGCGCAGGTGCAATAGTAAACGCAAGAATTGACAATATATATTTTGGTGCTTATGACGCCAAAAACGGAGCCTGTGGATCTGCATTAAATTTACTAAATATGTCAGAAAATTATCGTCCACACTTTGAGGGTGGGGTACTTGAAGAAGATTGCAGCAAAATTATTAAAGACTTTTTTAAAAACTTAAGAAATAAGCAAAGCCGATAACATCAGTTATCGGCTTCTTTATTTAAGTAATCATTATGGAGTTGTAGCGCCAATTTTTTGAGCAAAACACTATCATTATCAACTTCTTCATTTATAACATCAGCAAGCAAAGAATAAAGAATCTCCCCTATCTCAACTCCATTTGTTATACCCAAATGAATCAAATCAGACCCATTTATACTTAAATCTTTTAGTTGATAGCATTCATTATTAGTGATAATTTCCTCAAAAATTTCTTGAGCAATTTTTATATTATTTAATTGATTTTCTCTTTTGTAATTAGACTTTGAAAGAATATCTGCTCTTTTTACAGCAAGTAATTTTGCGAAATTATCCTTGCCGATTTTATTGAGTATATATTTTACTTGTCGCTTTGTTCCTTCAATTTCAATATCGTGATATTCGATTAAAATTACAACATCACTAATAAAATTATTGGGATATTTTAATCTTTCAAGAGCACTTTGTGCAATCATCGCGCTAAAATGGCTATGACCATCAAAATGGTCAACACCATTTCTATCGCTCCTTAAAGCAAGAGGTTTGCCAATATCGTGCAACAACATAACCATTCTCAATAATAAATCATTTTCAATATTAGCAACTGCCACTGTAGTATGTTTCCACACTGTTTTGTTATGATATGGATTGTTTTGTTCAAAATCAAAAGTAGATACTAATTCAGGTAAAAAAACAGAAATAACATCTTTGTATCTGCGCAAAACATAGCCAACATTATCACCACAAAGCAACTTGCTGAATTCGGCATTTATGCGTTCTTCCGATACATTATTTAATAACAATCGATTTTTAATAATTGAGGTTGCAGTATAAACTTCTATGCTAAAATTATATGTAGAAGCAAACCTAATAGCACGCAGTATTCTTAGTGCATCCTCTTTGAAGCGCACATCAGAATCACCAACGCACCTTATGGCATTAAGTTGAATATCTCTAACGCCATCAAACGGGTCAACTAAACCACTTTCAGCATTGTAAGCAATAGCATTCACTGTAAAATCACGACGGCTAAGGTCTTCTACCAAATTAGCAGTAAATTCAACTGACGACGGATGTCTGTTATCCTCATAATTACCATCAATTCGATATGTTGTAATTTCGTACACTATGTTATTTATTACAACACCAATTGTACCGTGATTTTCTCCTATGTCAGTTAACTGATAACCACTAAAGCAACGCTTGATTTCGTCAGGTTTTGCAGAAGTAGTTATATCCCAATCGTTAGGCTCAATACCCAAAATTGAGTCTCGCACACATCCTCCAACTACATACCCTTCAAAACCAGAATTTTGGAGTGTTTTAATTATTAAATTAACATCATCAGGAATATTGATTTTCAATTAAATCACCCAACTTACCAATTCTTAATCTTAAATCACCTATGTATTACTCGTTTTCAAATAATGGTGTTGAAAAATATCTCTCTGCAGTGTCAGGTAATACAGTAACTACAGTCTTTCCTTTACCTAACTTCTTTGCTAATTTAACCGCTGCGGCAACATTAGTACCACTAGTGATTCCACACATCAAACCTTCTAATCTTGCTAAATCTTTAGAAGTCTGCAATGCTTCCTCATCTGTTACGATGCAAATATCTTCATAAATATTTGTATTAAGAACTTTAGGAATAAGTCCATCACCAATACCCATCTGTAAATGTGTACCGACAGAACCTCCTGAAAGTATTGCGGCGTTTTGAGGTTCAACGGCCCAAATTGTAATATCAGGATACTGTGCCTTTAAAACTTCGCCAATACCGGTGATAGTGCCACCAGTACCTACACCTGAACAAAAGCCGTGAATAGGACCTTCTACCTGCTCCATAATTTCAAGAGCAGTATGGTGACGATGAGCCATAGGATTTAGTTCATTCTCAAACTGTTGTGGAACATATACGTTAGGATCTTCCCTTCCCATCCTTTCAGCAATAGCAGTACATTCTTCAATGCACTCACCTATATTCCCGGCATCGTGAACCAAAATCACCTCTGCACCGTAATGAGCGACAAGTTTTCTACGCTCCTCACTTACAGAATCAGGCATAATTATTTTTGTTTTGTAGCCTTTTACAGCACCAACCAAAGCCAAACCAATGCCCTGATTGCCACTTGTAGGCTCAACTATAATTGTATCTTTATTAATCAAGCCTTTAATTTCAGCATTTTTAATCATATTATAGGCAGTTCTCGTTTTGATTGAACCACCAACATTAAGTCCCTCAAATTTTACTAAAATCTCTGCAGAATCTGCACCGCCAAAATGATTAAGTCGTACCATTGGTGTATGACCTACAAATTCAAGAACATTATCGTAAACCATAATTATCTCCTAAATGTATTTTTACAAATTATACCATATATCAGTTAAAAAGTCATTACTTTCTTTCTGCAATTCTGTGAAAAAGCGTAAATAGTATATTAAATGCTACAATTGATATTATTGTCATAATAGTCAAAGTAACAATTCCATATGTTGGTAACAACGCCAAACCAATAAAATCATTCAAAAAAACAACACAAGTTGTAAAGCCAATAATTACCACCGCTATAAGCAACGCTCTCAACCTATTAAGAGGCAAAGACAACCTGATAACCAACATAACACCAACTACGGCAGTTATTATAGAAGCCATAGTACTAATCTGGTCGCCTGTATAATGATGACTGATAAAGCCTAACGCTAAACCATTTGCTATAACCACTAAAGCACTTGGCAAAGCGTTAAGTAATATATTCCTAATAAATTTACCTTTAACAAGATTATGATTAGGCTCTAACGCTAACACAAAGGATGGCAAGCCAATAGTGAAAGCACTTATTAGTGTTAGGTGGATTGGTTCAAATGGATATTGAGAAGTAAAGAAAATATAAGCAATAGCCAAAACTGCAGAGTATATTGTCTTTACAAGGAATAACGAACCACTTCGCTGAATATTGTTAATAGTTCTTCTACCTTCCTCAACAACCTCAGGCATAGAGCCAAAGTCATCATTTACCAATACAATTTGAGATATGTTTTTGGCTGCATCAGAGCCTGATGCAATAGACACACTACAATCTGCTTCCTTAAGAGCAAGAACATCATTAACACCATCGCCAGTCATAGCGACTGTATTTCCTGATTTTTTAAGTTCAATTATTATCTTTTTCTTTTGCTCAGGCGTAACTCTTCCAAATACAGTATATTCTTTTGTTGCATTACAAATATCTTGGTCAGTTTTCAACGTAGTAGCATCAATGGATTTATCAGCATCAACCATACCCACTGACTTCGCTATCTGCTCAACTGTCTTATGATTATCACCTGATATAACTTTAAGTGCAACGCCCTGCTTATTAAAATATTCAATGGTTTCATTAGCATTTGAACGAATTTCATCTTTGATTATAACCAAAGCGATAGGAGTTAAATCAATAGGAAGTTCATTATTACTGATTTGATTATTAGATTCAGCCAATACAACAACTCTATAAACATCATCTATTTGATCAATTTTGCTTTTTAATTCTAATTTAGAATTATCATATATTGCTTCAAATGCACCAAGCACATATGATTTACCATTACTGAAATTACCCCCTGACCACTTTTTCTCTGACGAAAAAGGTACCATATTAATAGAATTAAAGCACTCGACATCAGAGTATTTATCAATAGCTCTCATCGTAGGGTTGTTATCAACGGAATTAGCCGTAATAGATTTAAGAACTTTTTTGATGTACCCTTCGTCATTTCCTATGCAGTCAACATCAACGACTTCCATATTGCCTGTGGTAATTGTGCCGGTCTTATCAAGACAAAGCATATTTACTCTTGCTAAAGTTTCAATACAATAAAGTTGCTGAACAAGTACTTTTTTGCGTGCAAGTCTAATTACTGACACAGCAAGAACTGAACTTGTAAGTAATATAAGTCCTTCTGGAATCATTCCAATAAGTGCGCCTACAGTACTCGAAACTGTATCTGCAAACTCTAACTTGTTTACATATAATTTATTAAAAAACATTAACAAGCCCACAGGAATAATAGCAATTGAGCAGACTAAAAGAATCTTATTTAAAGCGCTCATTATCTCTGAAGATATTTTTTTGCTATAAGATGCTTCCTGCTGAATTTTTACAGCAAAGTTATCTTTACCAACGCTATTAACTTTGGCAAACACTTCACCTGACGAAACAAAACTTCCAGACAAAAGTTTTGCATCTTCCTGTTTTTCAATAAGGTCACTTTCACCTGTAAGCAAACTCTCATTTACAAAGCAAAAACCATCAATTACAACACAGTCTGCAGGTATCTGTGCACCTGCAGTTAATTTTATAACATCTCCAATAACTATCTCATCAGTAGAAATATTTACAATCTCACCATCACGCACAACATCAACCTTTGAAGTTGCAACAAGGGATAACTTGTCTACTGCAATTTTGTAGCGAATTTCCTGCACAATGCCAATAAGTGTATTGAACACAACTACCATCATAAACATTGTGTTTTTGTAAGACCCAGCAATCAAAAGCAATACAAATAATATTATGTTTATTAAATTAAATAATGTAAAAATATTGTCTCCAAAAATCTTACTGATAGGTTTTGATTTTGAATTTGTACCAATATTTACATTACCAAGTATGATTTGTTCTTTAACTTGTTCAGCAGTTAAAGAATTTTTGATAATCTTTTCGCTAAACATAAAACCTCATAATTATGTAAATTCTGAAAATATATTCTAATTACTATTAATTTTATAGCACAATTAAGTTATTCTTAGCAAATAATAAATAATCAGATTAATTTCCAAACTATTATACTACAAATAGTGAAAAAATAATAGAGCAATTAGAAAGAAGGTGATTAAATCACTCAAAAATTTACAAAAATTTTTACAACAACTTTATTTATATTTATTTTTACCATTTATAATTTTATAATTCCAGTAAATGCTCAAACAAAAACGGTAATTGTTGGCGGAGAACCATTTGGTTTAAAATTATATTGCACCGGCGTAATGATTACCAAGTTTGAAAATATCAAAAATACTTGTCCTGCAAAAGAAGCAGGGCTAAAAGTTAACGATATAATAACTAAAGTAAATGACAATCAAGTAAAAAGTAACGAAGCGTTATGTGAAAAAATTGTAAATTCACAAGGCAAAACTATAAATTTAACTATATTAAGAAATAATAAAGAATTATCTATTAATTTAACTCCTGCAAAAGACGAAGACAATAAATATAAAGCAGGAATATGGGTACGTGACAGTTGCGCAGGTATGGGCACAATAACCTATTATGACTCAACAACATCTGAATATGCTGGTCTTGGACACGGTATATGTGATATTGATACTGGTGCTTTGATGATTTCTGATAATATTGAAATTGTAAAAGCAAACATCACAAGTGTAAGCAAATCAACAACCGATAATATAGGCACTCTAAACGGATACTTTACAGATGAAGTGTTAGGTACAATAGGTTATAACACTGAACTTGGTATTTATGGCAAAGTAAATACTGTACCAAATAAAACTGAATACAAGATAGCAGAAAATGACGAAATTAAAATAGGTACGGCATATATTTATTGCACAGTTGAAGGTACAACTCCACAAAAATATGAAATACAAGTAGTTGAGATTTGCAACAATGACAAAAATTCTAACAAAAACTTCCTAATAGAAGTTACTGACAATGAATTGTTAAGCAAAACAGGTGGTATTGTTCAGGGTATGAGTGGTAGTCCTATAATTCAAAACAATAAAATTATTGGTGCAATCACTCACGTACTTGTAAATGATTCAACTTTAGGTTATGGAATAAATATATCTAATATGCTAAACGCAAGTTAATCAAACAAGCGAAAGAGGGTCTCTCTTTCGCTTGTTTATATAAATAGGCTGAATTTGCAAACAATGACGATATATAGTGTCGATTTAAGAAATAATATACCATATATTGTGCTTTTTGTTAATATTTTAATGTCGAAAAAAAGTTTTTTCAGAAAATTTTAAAAAACTTTTTGGAAACTATTGCCAATTTTACCTACTTATGGTAAAATATTTTCACATTAAAAAATTACGGAGGAAACATAATGGATAACGCAATCAAACTAATTATCACAGAAGAAGCCACTCAATTTTCAAAAGACAGTATGAAAATACTTGAGAAATATAATATAGAGCCTGTATTCTGTAACAAAGACGGAGAAGAACTTATACTTACAATTCGCACTGACAAACCTGATGTTGTACTAATGGACCTTTTTATGACTCGACTTGATTCTCTTGGTGTTATGAGAAAAATAAACAAAATGGATGTAAACACTCCATTATTCATTGTTACATCATCATTCCACAGTTCAGCCTTAGAAAGAGAAATTATGAATAACGGTGCAAGTTATTATGTGCTAAAGCCTTATGACTTAGAGTCTATATGTGAGAATATAGTGTCATTAGTCAAAAAAGGCAGACTACCATCAGGTGCTGCTACATTAGATACATTTGGAATAGAACTGAAAGTTACTGAGATTTTGCACGAAATTGGTGTACCGGCGCACATAAAAGGCTACCATTACCTTAGAGATTCCATAATAATGTCTATTGAACAGCCAGAAATAATAAACGCAGTTACTAAACAACTATACCCTACCGTTGCAAAAAAATACGAAACAACCTCATCAAGAGTTGAACGTGCTATTCGTCATGCAATTGAGGTTGCTTGGGATCGTGGAGATGTCGATATATTAAATTCATATTTTGGATATACTATACACAACGACCGAGGCAAACCAACAAACAGCGAGTTTATTGCAATGATATCTGATAAATTAAGATTACAAATTAAAAATGCAAGTTAAAATAACGGTCTGTGTGTAGTAACACAGACCGTTATTTTATTGACAAAGTTTAGGTAAAATGCTATTATTCAGTTAGTAACGACTAACGAGGAGTGAACATATGAAAATTGCTAAATTTTCAATAACAGGAATGTCCTGTTCTGCTTGTAGCAGCCATATTGAAAACGCAGTAAACAAACTTGATGGAATTATAACTGTTCAAGTAAATTTGCTATCTAATACTATGGATGTCAACTATGACGAAAACATCATAAATACACAACAGATAATTCAAGCAGTTGAAAATTCAGGTTATGGTGCAAAAACATATAAATCAACCGAAGAAGATCATAACGATGAAAGCAACAAGACAAAATCAAGACTAATTTGGTCTGTTGTATTCCTTATCCCCCTTATGTTTGTTTCTATGGGACATATGTTTGGACTTCATTTGTTCCATAATATGTTTGTGCAAGGCATTGTAGAACTTGTTATTTTGATACCAATACTTATTTTAAATAGAAAGTATTTTACAAGTGGTTTTAAATCATTATTTAAATTAAGCCCAAATATGGACTCGCTTATTGCTTTGGGTTCAGGTGTATCGGTGCTTTATAGTATTTACAATATGTTTATGCATCTCGCCTTTAATGCTGAAGTTCATTATTACTTTGAATCAGCAGGTATGATACTTACGTTTATAACTATTGGCAAATACCTTGAAAGTAAAAGCAAAAGCAAGACTTCATCTGCTATTAAAGATCTAATAAATCTTACTCCTAAAACTGCACTTGTTGAAAAAGACGGCGTAGAGATAGAAATTGATACTAATTTAATAAAACCAGGTGATGTTGTAATATGTAAAAACGGTATGAGCGTACCTGTTGACGGTGAAGTAGAATACGGCGACTGCAGTATAGATGAGTCTGCAATTACCGGTGAGAGCATACCTGTTGATAAAACTATAGGTAACAAAGTAACTGGTGGTACAGTAGTAACCTCTGGATATGTTAAAATAAAAGCAGAACAAACCGGAAAAGATACCACCCTATCTAAAATTATCAAATTAGTAGAAAACGCAACTACCTCTAAAGCGCCTATTGCAAGAATAGCAGATAAAGTTGCATCTGTATTTGTTCCTGTGATATTAGTAATAGCGTTGATAACAACTATTATATGGTTATTGGTAGGTGCTGAATTATCTATGGCAATATCATTTGGTATTGCAGTTTTGGTAATTTCTTGCCCTTGTGCACTTGGGTTGGCAACTCCAACTGCAATTATGGTTGGTACAGGCAAAGCGGCTCAATATGGCATTTTGATAAAATCAGCAGTATCTTTGGAAACTGCTAACAAAATTAACACAGTAATTCTTGATAAAACAGGAACCATCACTAAAGGAGAACCTGAAGTTACTGATATAAAAGCGTTTATAAACGAAGATGAATTTCTGCAAATTGCTTATTCTTTAGAAAACAATTCAGAGCATCCTTTGGCAAAAGCAGTTATAAATTATGCTAAAACAAAGGATATAAAACTGCTTGAAACAAATAATTTTAAATCTCATACAGGCTCCGGAATTAGTGGAATTATTAGTGATACTAATTATTACTCTGGTAATTATAATTTCATTAAAAATAATGGTATTGAAATAGATAATAATTCTTTTACAGAATATTATAATTGTGGCAAAACACCTCTAATTTTCTCTGATGATAAAAGAATTATTGGAATTATTGCTGTAGCCGATACTATTAAAGAAACAAGCAAAGTCGCAATTGAAAAACTAAATTCAATAGGCATAAGCACAGTTATGTTAACCGGTGACAACAAAGATACTGCAAGGACTATACAAGAAAAGGTTGGCATTGAAACTGCCTATGCACAAGTACTTCCTAGCCAAAAAGAAGAAATTGTTAGGAAATATATGGATATGGGTACAGTTGCAATGGTTGGTGACGGAATAAATGACTCCCCTGCCTTGGCGACTGCAAATGTTGGTATTGCAATTGGAGCAGGAACTGATGTTGCTATTGATTCAGCAGATATTGTGCTAATGAAAAGTGATTTGATGGACGTAGTAACTACAATTCAATTAAGTAAAGCAGTACTTAAAAATATCAAAGAAAACTTATTCTGGGCTTTTATTTACAACATTATTTGTATTCCTCTTGCGGCAGGCGTTTTTTATCCTTTACTGCATTGGCAACTACAACCAATGTTTGGCACGATAGCAATGAGTTTAAGTTCTATTTGTGTAGTAAGCAACGCATTGAGATTACGAAAATTTAAGCAAAAATCCATTAAAAGTATTATAAATAACAACAAAACTTATGAAACTATTGTTTTAGAAAGGAATAAAATTAAAATGAAAACCATTGTTATTGAAGGTATGATGTGTGAGCATTGTAAAGCAAGAGTTCAACAAATTTTGTCTGAATTATCAAGTGAGGTCACTGTAGATTTAGAGAGTAAAACTGCTACAGTTACAGACAATGTAAAAGATGAAGACATTATAACTGCTATTACAAATGCAGGTTACAAAGTACTCAAAATCAAATAAAGCACATAACAAAAAGACCTGCTTATATGAGCAGGTCTTTTTGTTTTATAATTATTTAGTTTTACCAATATCGGTTCTGTAGTGAGCATTTTCAAAGGTAATTTTATTAACTGCTTCATAAGCCTTTTCCAAAGCCTCATCAAGGTTATCGCCCTTTGCAGTTACACCAAGAACTCGACCTCCGTTAGTAAGGAATTTATCATTCTCTAACTTTGTACCGGCATGGTAAACAATAGCATTTTCAACGCCACCGTTGTTGTCAAGACCGTGAATTTCAATGCCTTTTTTGTATGCCAAAGGATATCCACCACTTGCCATAACAACACAAGCAGTTGCACCTTCGTACCACTCAACATCAATTTCAGCAAGTTTTCCGTCAATAATTGCCTCGCAAATATCAACAAGGTCAGTCTTTAGTCTTGGCAATACTACCTGTGCCTCAGGATCGCCAAATCTTGCGTTATACTCAATTACCTTAGGACCGTTAGGAGTAAGCATTAAGCCAAAGTACAAACAGCCCTTAAATGGTCTGCCCTCTTTTTCCATTGCTTTGATTGTAGGAACAAAAATAGTATCCATACAAGTCTGTGCAATTTCATCAGTATAATAAGGGTTAGGACTAATTGTACCCATACCACCTGTATTAAGTCCTTCATCATTATCATAGGCACGTTTATGGTCTTTTGATGATACCATAGGCTTAACAACTTTGCCGTCAGTAAATGCAAGAACAGATACCTCTGGGCCTGTTAAGAATTCCTCAATAACAATGTTATTACCTGAATCACCAAACTGCTTATCTTCCATAATAGATTTGATAGCATCTTTTGCTTCTGCAACAGTTTGTGCAATAATAACGCCCTTACCCAAAGCCAAACCGTCTGCTTTTACTACTACAGGTGCAGTATTTTCTGACTCCACATAAGCAATCGCTTCTTGTGCATCATCAAATACCTTGTAAGTAGCAGTAGGAATATTATACTTCTGCATTAAGTTTTTGGAAAATACCTTAGAAGCCTCAATAATTGCAGCATTTGCTCTTGGGCCAAAAGTTCTAATGCCTTCCTTTTCCATTGCATCAACCATACCTGCTGCAAGTGGGTCATCAGGAGCAACAAAAACTAAATCAATGGCATTATCCTTGGCATAAGCAACCATATTCTCAATATCCATTGCGCCAATGTTTACGATTGTGGCGTCTTTGGCAATACCACCGTTACCAGGAGCACAATATATTTTTGTGCATTTTGGAGATTCTTTTAGTTTTTTAATTAAGGCATGCTCACGACCACCTGAGCCAACCATTAAAATCTTCATAAACTACCTCTTAGTGATGGAATAATCTAATACCTGTGAATGCCATAGTCATACCATATTTATCACAAGTTTCAATAACATTATCGTCACGGATAGAACCACCTGGCTGAGCAACATACTGAACGCCTGACTTTTTAGCACGTTCAATGTTATCACCAAATGGGAAGAACGCATCAGAACCAAGGCTTACGCCTGAATTCTTAGAAAGCCATTCTTTCTTTTCTTCCATTGTTAATGGTTCAGGCTTAACCTTAAATAGGTTCTGCCATGTACCGTCACGAAGTACGTCTTCGTATTCGTCAGAAATATATACGTCAATTGTATTGTCACGATCTGGTCTTCTAATATCGTCAACAAACTGCAAACCCAATACCTTTGGATGCTGTCTTAACCACCATATATCAGCCTTGTTACCAGCAAGACGAGTACAGTGGACACGAGATTGCTGACCAGCTCCAACGCCGATAGCCTGACCGTCTTTAGCATAACATACAGAGTTTGACTGTGTATACTTAAGAGTAATCAAAGCAATTAATAGGTCACGCTTTGCTTCTTCTGGGAAGTTCTTGTTTTGAGTTGGTATATTTGCTGTAATCATTTCCTCGTCAATTTTGAGTTCATTTCTACCCTGCTCAAAAGTGATGCCAAAAACATCCTTATGTTCAATTGGGTTAGGAACATAGTTAGGATCGATTTTTACAACATTATATGTACCTTTTCGCTTTGTTTTAAGAACTTCAAGTGCTTCAGGAGTGTAATCAGGAGCGATAATACCGTCAGATACTTCTCTCTGTAACAAAATAGCAGTCTGAACATCACAAGTGTCAGATAGCGCTACCCAGTCACCGTAAGATGACATTCTGTCTGCACCTCTTGCCTTTGCATAAGCGCTTGCAATTGGAGAAAGTTCCAAATCATCTACAAAGTAGATTTTCTTTAATGTATCAGATAACTCTGTTGCAACAGCAGCACCGGCAGGACTAACATGCTTGAATGAAGCAGCAGCAGGTAGACCTGTAGCAGCCTTGAGTTCCTTTACTAACTGCCAAGAGTTGAACGCATCCAAAAAGTTAATGAATCCAGGCTTACCATTTAAAACCTCAATAGGCAAATCCTTGTCGTCTTTCATAAAAATTTTAGATGGCTTTTGGTTAGGGTTACAACCGTATTTTAGTTCTAATTCCTTCATAAAAATTACCTCCACAAAATTATTTATTTTTATTTACAATTCTTGAATCATATTCATTAGTTGCAATGTCAATGTATCTAACAAATAGTGATACTTTGTTATCTGGATCAAGTGCATTCCATACTTTATCTGTGAAAGTATCTATATCGTCATTGCCGATTTCTACCAATGTTGGTTCACCCTCGAAACTTGGCAATGGGTTACCGTCACCCATATAAGTATGGATGTAGTGTCCTTCACCGTGAAGTGGATGAGCATAGTCAAAAGTAAATCTCTGGCAACATTTTGGATTACCGTTAGCACTCTTTAGGATAGATAGAGAATAAGAAAGTTTCTCTCCTCTTGCATCAGCATCTGTTCTGCAACGAACAATACCACTGATACGAGGTGTGTAGTTAGGAGCATCAGGCTCAAATTCACGAGCACTCAAAGACTGCTCAAATGTTCTGCCACACTCCATAAGGTTGTGAATTGTGTCTGTCTGGTCACCGTTAGTAACAATAGTACTATCTGCTAATGTTCTTACAGGAGCATAGATGATTAGAGATGGATCCTCTACCTTGCTTTCATCAAAAGCCTTTGTTCTGATACCTGTTCCATCTTCAACAAATACACGGTTACGGCTATTCTCTGAACGGCCCATAATGAAGTAAGCAATTACTGCCTTTTCACCATCTGCAGTTCTACCAAGAACAATGCCTCTGCCTGGATAAGTTGTTGAAGAAATCTCATTTACTAATGATACTGCTTTCATAATTAAATTCCTTTCTTATTCCTCAATAATTGTTGTATTATTGATAACTTTAATTTTATCTTCACAGAAAAGCGAAACAGCCTTTGGTAATATCTTCCATTCCACATTTTCCATAATGCGCTTTTGCAAAATTTCAGGAGTATCTCCGTTGAGAATCTTTACTGAATCTTGGAGAATAATTGGACCTGCATCACATTCCTCTGTAACAAAATGAGCAGTTGCACCACTAATTTTGACACCCTTCTCAAGAGCCGCCTTATGAACTCGAAGTCCATAAAATCCCTCACCACAAAAACTTGGTATTAAAGCAGGATGAATGTTGATAATTTTGTTTTCATAATTTGAAATAACTTGATGGCCTAAGATTGTCATAAAACCTGCAAGCACAACCAAGTCAGCTTTTTTGCTTTTTAACAGCTCAGTTAACGCACAGTCATATGAATCAAAATCAACAAAATCTTTACGTCTGATAACTTCAGTATCAATGTCGTTATCTTTGGCACGCTTGAGAGCATAAGCTTCAGGGTTGCTTGAAATAACACAAGTGATTTTACCATTTTTGATTTCGCCTGATTTTTGAGCATCAATAAGTGCTTGTAAGTTTGTTCCACCACCGGATACAAGTACAACTATATTCTTCATTATTCTATAATTACTCCATCATTTCCTTTAACTACTTCGCCAAGTACTACTGCATCTTCACCGTTCTCTTTTAAAACAGCAAGAGCCTTGTCTACCTGATCAGCAGGTACTGCAGCAATCATACCAATACCCATATTGAAAGTGTTGAACATATCATGTTCGGAAATATTGCCAACTCTCTGCATTACTTTAAAAATTGGCAAAACAGGAACAGCATCTTTTTTAATAACAGCAGTTAAGCCGTCTTTCATCATACGTGGTATATTTTCGTAGAATCCACCACCTGTGATATGAGAAACTGCCTTAACATCAACTTCTTGCATTAAAGCAAGGATAGGTTTTACATATATCTTTGTTGGAGTTAATAAAGTCTCGCCAAGAGGCTTATCAAGTTCAGGATATTCATTTTTGATAGTGTTCTCATCAATACCAAAGATTTTTCTAACAAGAGAGAAACCGTTGGAATGAACACCAGATGAGCGCATGCCAATAAGCACATCGCCTTCTGCAAGTTTGCTACCGTCAACAATCTTTTTGCGATCAACCATACCTACACAGAAACCTGCAACATCATATTCGTCAATTGGATAAAAGCCTGGCATTTCTGCTGTTTCGCCACCAACTAATGCGCAACCCGATTGGACGCAACCATCAGCAATGCCTGATACAATATCAGCGATTTTTTCTGGCACGTTTTTTCCACAAGCAATGTAATCAAGGAAAAATAGAGGTTGTGCACCACCACAAACTACATCGTTAACGCACATAGCAACTGCATCAATACCAATAGTGTTGTGCTTATCAAGTAAAAAAGCAAGTTTTAACTTTGTACCAACACCGTCAGTACCTGATACTAAAACAGGCTCTTCCATATCCTTAAGATTTGGCATAAACAAACCACCAAAACCACCAATACCAGAAAGCACACCATCAATTTTTGTACGAGCAACATGACTTTTCATAAGTTCAACAGCCTTATAACCTGCTGTTACGTCAACGCCGGCTTCTTTGTAACTTTCGCTAAAACTTTTCATATGTAAAACCTCCGTATATAATTAAAGTTCAGCAACTTTTGTTTGCATATCGATATCTTTCTGTTTAACTGCTTTAGCCATATCTTCTTTCATTGCTTCAAGTTTTTTGTCTAAAGTTTCATCAGAAAGAGCAAGCATTTCAACAGCAAGTAACGCAGCATTAGCAGCACAATCAACGCCTACTGTGGAAACAGGAATTCCAGGTGGCATCATAACTGTAGCAAGTAAAGCATCCATACCGTCAAAAGCAGCAGACTTAATTGGGATACCAATTACAGGAAGAGTAGTATGAGCAGCCAAAACACCAGCAAGGTGAGCAGCCATACCTGCTGCAGCAATAATAACACCAAAACCGTTTTTCTTTGCATTTTTAGAGAATTCAGCGGCCTCGTCAGGTGTGCGATGTGCACTCATTACATGAACATCATAAGGTACATCAAATTCTTTGAGTTTTAGAACTGCTTTTTTTACTACTGCAAAATCGCTGTCAGAACCCATAATTACTGCAACTTTTTTCATTATAAGTATCTCCTTTAAGTAAATATAAAATTATTATAAAATACATTTACATTATACTAAAAAAACACAAAATATTCAATATAATTTCATTTTTTGTAAATAATTTTACCATATATTGTGGTAATTCACCATAAAATAGCATATTTTTGTAAAAGATAGACAAATAAAAATGGCTGTGTCACCACAGCCATTAAAATTTATTCGCTTTTTTCGTTATTATCTTCCCAAATAGCCTTTAATGAAGTCACATATCCAGCCATATTCTGTAGGTCAGATGGTACAATAATCTTTGTAGCCTTACCGTCAGCAACTTTAGCAAAAGCCTCAAGACTTCTAAGTGCAATGACAGGGTCAGATGGAGATGCTTCATTAAGCATTTTGATAGCATCGGCATTTGCTCTTTGTACTGACAAAATAGCCTCTGCCTCACCTGCTGCTTCTCTGATTTTTTGTTCTTTGATAGCGTCAGCCTTCAAGATAGCTGACTCCTTCATACCTTCTGCAATAAGAATCTGGCTTCTCTTTTCACCTTCTGCATCAAGAATTTTTGCACGTCTTTCACGCTCAGCCTTCATCTGTTTTTCCATAGCATCTTGAATTTCTCGTGGAGGCAAGATATTCTTTAACTCAACACGAATAACCTTGATACCCCAAGCGTCAGTTGCTTCATCAAGAATAATGCGAATTTTATCATTGATAGTATCACGAGATGTCAATGTAGCATCAAGTTCCAACTCACCAATAATATTACGCAAAGTTGTTGCTGTTAAATTCTCAATAGCAGACAATGGACGCTCTACGCCATAAGTGTAAAGTTTTGGGTCTGTTACTGCAAAATATACAACAGTATCAATTTGCATTGTAACGTTATCACGAGTGATTACAGGCTGTGGTGGAAAATCTACAACCTGCTCTTTAAGTGATACTTTCTTTTGAACTTTATCAATAAATGGAATTTTAATGTGCAAGCCTGTGCCCCATGTTGTATGATATGCGCCAAGTCTCTCTAACACATAAGCGTGAGCCTGTGGTACGATTTTGATACATCTTACAATAATAATTAAAACAATTATTGCAACAATACCAAATACAATTAAAAGTTCAGGCATAATAACCCTCCTTAAATAATTTCAACAACTAATTTAACACCCTCAATGGCATTAACTTTTACGTTTGCACCCGTTTTAACTTCGGTGCCATCAGCAGTTTTAGCACTCCATACAGTGCCGTCAATTGCAACCTGTCCTTGCCCCTGTGATGTTATTATGTCTGTTTTAACAATTCCTACTCGTCCTATTAGACGGTCAGAATTTGTAGGCTCACTTTTTCTCTTTTTCATTTTCTTGACTAAAGGTCTTGTAACTAGCAAGCAAATAAAAGATACTACAATGAACACCACAGACTGAATTAACAAATCATCAGTAAAAATACAGGAAATTGCCGCTGCAATGCCACCTATAACAAACCATATGGATACAAGTTGCGATGTAAGTGCTTCGCAAATCAACATAAACAATGTAAAACCTATCCAAATATATACAAACCATTCTCCCATATTATCACCTCCATAATTCAAGATAATTTTATCATTTTGGCATATTTATGTCAATATAATTTTATGGCAATAAATTGTGTACTTTTTGGCATATTTATGATATAATAAAATAAAGGATGGTGATTTTATGGCTTTTGATACATTTGACGAAGGCATCAATTACGGTGGAATTAGATCAAAGAACGAAATTCGCACACTTATTTGCTACCTTTATCGCTCTATAAACAAGCCAATGGATAAAAGCACTATAGTTGAAGCAATTCAAAAAAAGGGACTTGCTAATTACTTTGAAACTACATCTTGTTTTGATGATTTAATAAAATATGAAAATATTGAACTTGTTGATAAAGATAACAATTTATATTTTATTACATCAAAGGGTAAAATGGTTGCTGAACAATTAGACACTACCCTACCT